>JALOPX010000138.1 GCA_025453655.1 Candidatus Krumholzibacteriia bacterium | reverse complement strand
CACTACAGCCTCCCCGAGCTGACCGCGCCGGGCAGGGAGACGATCGGCAGGATCGTTTTCTCGCACGGAGGCAGCTCGGTCGTTCTCGAGCGTTCCGGCGACGAATGGGTGATAAAGCCCGAAGGGTACAAGGCGGACAGGGGATCGGTCGACAGGATGCTCGACGCGATAGCCGGTTTTTCGATCGGCGCGCTCGTGGCGGAATCGGGGAACTACGCCATATACGATCTCGAGGGGGGAAAAAGGATAAAGCTCGAGGCATATTCCGGCAGCGATGTGGCGCTCGCCGTGGACATCGGGAAGACGGCGCCGACGGGGATGCATACCTTCGTCCGCCTCGAGGGCAGGGACGGGGTATACCAGGCCGCAGGGAACATCAGGAATACCTTCGAAACGGACGCCGCGAGGCTGAGGGACAAGACGGCGGTATCCTTCGACGCCGCAGAGGTAACGGGCCTTAACATCGTGAGCGGCGACGGTTCCATAGACCTCGCGAAGTCGCTCCCGGTCCGCGCGCAGGGCGCCGAAAACGATTCGTTGCCTCCGGCCGCCGAGGCGTCAGGGGCGGCCCCGGCCGCGACCTGGGTCACCCCCGATTCGAGGGAGGCCGATCCGAGGGCCGTCGACCAGATACTGAATTCCCTGTCGAACCTCAGGTGCGAAAGCTACCTGGAAGGCAGGGCCGCGGAGGATCTGGGTGTTCCCCTCTACACGGTCATGATCAGGGGGGCCAGGCCGGTCACGCTGTCGATTTACGCGATGGAGGGGGAAAAATATCCCGCAGTCTCTTCGCAGAACGAATATCCCTTCCTTCTGCCGAAATGGCGGGTCGACCAGATCATGAAGAAACCCTCGGATCTCATTAAAAATTAAAGGGATCGGCGTGGGAGCGGAAATAATTAAGCGCTTTCGCATGTGTTTCGCCCCCCGTGTTTTACCCGGCCGCCCGGATTATTTTTTCTTTTGATCGGTTGAATTTTTTTCTTCCAATTTGGCGAGTCGTGTGATAAGCTGTCATCGACTGTAAAAAAGCAGGAAGGACTTCGGGCGACCCCGACAATGGGGTGCCCATCCTTCTGGTCTGGAGCACCGGGTTTGATAAATGGGCTGAAGAAGCCCGCTGGATCGCTTCCCACTCCGGCCGATACCACACCTTAGGTCGGAGGTTGGCCATGGGCGAGCGAAACCAGATCCAGGGTGACGGCTGGCAATATCCTTGGCGATTTGGAGTGGCCACGCTCTCATGAGCCTTCTGGATTTGCAGGGTGAAAATCCTTCCGAGACTACAGCCGTCACCTCCCTCTTTTTTCTCCACCTTTCTTTACCGGGAAATTTTTGACGCGGATTTTTATATCCGCCGCCGCGGTTCCATTTTTTGCGCCGCGCCCGCCGATGGAATGATATCGCGCCGCGCCGCCCGGGACGATAACGCTGGACTTGCCGTCAGATCCTGGAAGATAATGCGGAAGATCGGGCGGGTTTCCGATCGGATCGGGGAATCCGCCGGGGCCGGCTCAACGACGAAGGAAGTCAATGCCTGGAAGATCGGGATTTTCCATCGCCGCCGTCATATTGCTCATCGCCTTTTCGACAGGCGCCGGCCCGTGCGGCGCTCCAGGTTCAGGGAATGTCGATCTGGCCGCGCTGGTAGACCCGCTGACGGGGACGGGCGGCCACGGGCACACCTACCCCGGAGCCTCGCTCCCCTTCGGGATGATTCAGCTCAGCCCCGACACGCGCCTCAGCGGCTGGGACGGATGCTCCGCCTATCATTACTCGGACAGCGTTTTGTACGGCTTCAGCCATACCCATCTGAGCGGCACAGGGTGTTCCGACTACGGCGATATCCTCGTCATGCCCTTCGCGCCCGCCCGGGAATCGGGAGGTCCCGCCCCGCCGGGGGAAGGGCACGGGTCCCGTTTCAGGCACGAGACGGAGAAGGCCTCTCCAGGTTACTACTCCGTAATGCTGGACGATTGCGGCGTTCTCGCCGAGATGACCGTGACCGCGAGATGCGGATTTCACCGGTACGCCTTCCCCGAAGGCGGGGAAGCCGGCCTGCTGATCGACCTTGCCCACAGGGACAAGGTGATCGATTCGGGGATCTGGGTCTCCGGCCCCGGCGAGGTGGAGGGATTCCGGCGGTCGCAAAGCTGGGCGAAGGACCAGCACGTCTACTTCGTCGCGAGGTTCTCGCGGCCCTTCCTCGCGTGCGGCATCCTCGATGGCGGCACTCTGCGCGACGGGCTTCGCGAGCTGCGGAGCGGCACAGACCTGAAGCAGTATTTCTCGTTCGGCACGGCGGGGAATGAGCCGCTGATGGTGAAGGTCGGGATCTCGGCGGTCGACGTCGAGGGGGCGAGGCGGAACCTCGACGCGGAGATGCCGGGATGGAATTTCGAAGGGTACAAAGACCGGGCCCGTGATATCTGGAACGTGGCTCTCGGCAGGATAAGGGTCGAGGGGGGAAGATCCGGCCAAAGAACGACCTTTTATTCGGCGCTCTATCATTCCCTGCTCGCCCCCAATCTCTACATCGACGTCGACGGGAGGTACAGGGGCAGGGATCTGAAGGTCCACACGGCCGAAGGCTTCGAGTATTACACGGTCTTCTCGCTGTGGGACACCTATCGCGCGGCGCATCCGCTGCTGACGATCATCGAGCCGCGGCGGACCGTCGATTTCATAAAGACATTTATCGCCCAGTACGAAGAGGGGGGGCTGCTCCCCGTCTGGGAACTCTCGGCGAACGAGACGGGGTGCATGATCGGGTATCACGCCGTCCCCGTGATCGCCGACGCCTGGGCGAAGGGGATCCGCGATTTCGACGGCGCTCTGGCGCTCGAAGCGATGAAGCACAGCGCGACGCGCGACGACCTCGGCCTGAAATATTACAGAGAATACGGATTCATCCCGTCCGAGCTCGAGGGTCAGTCCGTCTCCCGCACCCTCGAGTACGCCTTCGACGACTGGTGCGTGGCGCAGATGGCCCGGTCGATGGGGCGCGGCGCCGATTTCGACGAATATATCAGCCGCGCGCAGCATTACAAGAATCTCTTCGATCCCTCGACCCGCTTCATGAGGGCGAGGTTCAACGGAGGGTGGGCGGTGCCGTTCGACCCGGACGAGGTCAATTTCCACTACACCGAGGCGAACGCCTGGCACTACGGCCTCTACGCGCCGCAGGACATTGAAGGGCTGATAAGGCTGCACGGCGGCAGGGACGCTTTCGACGCGAGGCTCGACGAACTCTTCGAGCGCGGCTCCGGCCTTAAGGGGCTCGACCAGCCCGACGTCACCGGCCTCATCGGGCAGTACGCGCACGGCAACGAGCCGAGCCAGCACATGGCCTATCTCTACGATTACACGGGAAAGCCCTGGAAGACGCAGAAGAGGGTCAGGGAGATCATGGACACGATGTATTCGCCGGGGCCGGAGGGCCTCTGCGGAAACGAGGACTGCGGGCAGATGTCGGCGTGGTACGTCCTGAGCGCCCTCGGTTTCTACCCCGTAACTCCCGGACAGGAGATTTACGCGATCGGGACGCCACTCTTCGACAAGGCCGTGATAGACGCCGGGAACGGAAAGACCTTCACGATAAGGGCCGAGGGGGTTTCCGAAAGGAACATCTACATTCAAAGCGCATCGCTCAACGGAAGGGAATGGACCGCGTCCTGGATTTCGCACCCGCAGATCATGGCGGGCGGCGAAATCGTTTTCAGGATGGGGCCCCTTCCCGCCGGGGGCAGGGGAGGCGCGCGGGGGGACGCCCCCCCGTCAGGCATCGAAAGCGGGATCGTCTGCCCGGCGCCGTTCGTCGATCCCCCGGCGCCGGCCTTCACGGGGACGGTCGAGATAAGTCTTTCCTGCGCCGAGAAGGGCGCGCGGATTCATTATACGCTCGACGGCAGCGAGCCCGGCCCCGATTCGCCCGTCTTCGGCGCGCCGCTCGCGCTGTCGCGTACGACGGAGGTCAGGGCCTTCGCCTCGGCGGACGGCATGGAGCGAAGCCGCACCGTGACGAGCCGTTTCCGCAGGATCAGCGGCGACCTCAGCGTGAAGCTCGTCCCGGCCTTCGACCCGATGTATTCGGCCGGCGGCGCCGGCGCCCTGGTGGACGGGATAAGGGGCGGCGACGATTTTCGCACCGGCGCCTGGCAGGGGTACGAGGGAATCGATTTCGAGGCGGTCGTCGATCTCGGGTCCGCGAGGAGGATCGGTTCGATAACGGCGGGATTTCTCCAGGACCAGGGATCGTGGATCTTCATGCCGCGGTCGGTCGAATTCTCCTTTTCGAAGGACGGCGAAAGTTTCGAGACCGTGTCGATCGTCGCAAACGACGTGCCCGCCGACGCGGAGGGGCGGATCTTGAAGGATTTCATCGCGGCCGGGCTCGGCGTCGAGGGAAGGTTCGTCAGGGTGGTGGCGAGGTCGATCGGCGAATGCCCCGCCTGGCACGCCGGGGCCGGCGGCAGGGCCTGGATATTCATAGACGAGATAATCGTGGAGTGACCGGCGGACGGCGGTCGTGAAAAGGAGGACTGGATGATCGTATTCGGATTTCTCGACTGGTTCTGGCTCGTCGCGTTCATCGTGCTGATGGTCGGGAGCGGCGTGAGGTTCTACCGGCTCGGGAAGAGGTCCGAATCCGACTTCTTCCTGGCGGGAAGGGGACTGCCCTGGTGGCTCCCCGCCTCCTCGGTCTACGCGACGCACACAGCGACCGACACGCCGATGTGGGTGTCGGGGGTCGTCTACAGGTTCGGCCTTTCAGGGCTCTGGTACACCTTCTACGCGGCGTGGTGCGCGATAAGCGCCTTCGTCTCCGCGAAGATCTTCCGCAGGTCGCTCGCATACACCCAGGCCGAATGGCAGTCGCTGAGGTTCGGCGGGATGTCGGGGGAACTGCTCCGGGGCTGGGTGGCGGGGTGGCAGGTCTTCATAAACATGTTCGTCCTCGGATGGGTCGGCATAGCGATGGGAAAGGTCTGCATGTTCATGTTCGGGTGGCCCCTCTGGATCGGGCTCATCGTCTTTTCGTCGGCCTGCGCGATCTACGTGCTGGCGGCGGGATACTGGGGCGTCGTCATGGCCGATTTCCAGCAGGGGATCATCGCCTTCATCATGATACTCATAGTTTCCTTCTGGGGCATCCATTCGGCGGGGGGCGCGGGACATATAGTCGAAAGGCTCCATGAGATGGGGGAGGCCGGGAAATTGAATCCGTTCAACTTCACCGGCTTCTTCGGAGGCGATTTCCCGGCCGCGTGGTTTCTCACGATGCTCTTCATCGGCATCCTCGGGGGGCTCGGAATGGGAACGGCGATAGACTGGTTCCCCGAGGCGCAGAGGATCCAGTCGGCGAGGACGGTGAAGGACGCGGCCTGGTGCATCTGGGCGGGGTCGGCCTTCGTGATATTGAGGAACGCGGTCTGGGGGGCGGCCATCCTCGCCTTCTTCGTGATGTATCCCGATCTTCACGAGGTGAAGGACTACGAGATGGCCTGGTTCAGGCTCGGCTTCGAGAACCTACCCGCCGGGATGCTCGGATTCTTTTTCGCGGCGATAGTGGCGATACACATTTCTACTATCTCGACGCACCTCAACCTCGGGGCGGTCTACATAACGAGGGACCTCTATCATCATTACATGAATCCGAAGGCCCGCCAGGAGCAGCTCGTCTGGGTGGGGAGGATAGGCACGGCCATCCTTCTTCTCGGATCCTTTATTTTCGGTTCGATCATGGAGAATATCACCGAGTGGCTGATCTTCGCCCTCTGGATAATGGCGGCGGGGATATGGCTCCCGGGGATCCTTCAGGTGGTCTGGTGGAGATTCAACGGATGGGGATACCTTTCGGCCTGGATGTCGAACCTCGTCTTCTCGTGGCTCGTAGTCTGGGTGCTCCCCGCTTTCGGAGTGCTCCCTGAGCTTAAGGATTATCACCAGTTCTGGCTGTTGATGCTCCTCGGGGCGCTCGTCTTCATACCGGTGACATTCCTCACGAAACCGGAGGACATGAACAAGCTCGTTAAATTCTACGTCATGTCGAGGCCGATAGGATGGTGGGGGCCGGTCAAACGCGAGGCGATAAAACAGGGATTGCTCAAGGAGGTTTAAATGTCTTT
>JALOPX010000028.1 GCA_025453655.1 Candidatus Krumholzibacteriia bacterium | reverse complement strand
CACCGAGTGCTTCACCCACGACTCTCCCTTGTCGGTCGAGACAAGCAGGAAAGCGCTCCACCAGGTCAGGGGATGATACCTTTCCGAATAGATGCAGATCGCGCCGTTATCATCGATTGCGAAACTCTGGACCATCCCCATGTCGTTGGGGCCCGGCACGTCCTCCATCACATAATCGGGCACCTCCGGGATCAACACTTCGTCCCCGGCGCACCCGGCCATGATGTTCGCGAGCGCGATCGCGGCGACGGCTATGAGTTTTGCGGCGTTCAATCGATCCCGCTCCGTTTCAGAAAACCCGGTTCGTTCGAGTACCGTGGAAATATTGATTGAGTCCCGGCTCCTCCCATGACAGACCGGCGATCCCTCAGGACAGTATACCCCTTTCGAGAGGCCCCCTCCACCCTTTTCCGGGGGGGCGGCGAACACTCTCCTTGCCGGGCCGGGGCGCCCCGCGCTACAATGGCCCTGCCATGAAAAAATACACCGTCACAGGCGAATGGGAGGGATCGAGGCTCGACAGGTTCGTTCGCTCGATCCTGCCGCGCCTTTCCTTTCCCGCCGCGCAGGGGCTCGTGAGAAGGAAGGACGTGCTTCTCAACGGCAAAAAGGCGGACGGCGCCGCGAGGCTTTCGGCGGGCGACCTCGTCGAGGTCCGCTTCCCCGCTGCGAATGAGGATGAGGCTCAAGGGCGGGGCCGCGCGGCGCGCGGCGGAAGCTTCGGCGAAGAGCCCCGCGGAGCGCAGGCAGGACAGGCCTTGCGCGCTGATGAGCTCTCGCGAAGATTCGGCCTTATAGGACAAGGGATCCCGATCATATTCGAGGACAGGGATATCCTCGCTATCGACAAGCCGGCGGGCCTTCCCGTGCAGCCCGGCAACAAGAAGGAGCTCGGCTCCCTCCTCGACCTTCTCGAGATCTACAGGATGTCGGGAAAAGCAAGGGGGGGCCGGAGACGCGCCGGGTCCTCGCCCGAGGGAGGTTCCTCGCGCGATCCGGGTTCGCGCGGCCCGGCGGATGACACCGCGGCGGATCCGGCCGATTCCTTCCCGTACACGCCGGCCCACAGGCTCGACAGCCCGACGAGCGGCCTTCTTCTCGTCGCGAAGACGAGGAAGGCGGCAAGGGGGCTCTCCGAAGCCTTCCGTGCCGGGAAGGTCGAGAAAAAATACCTCGCCGTGGTCGAAGGGATCCCGCGCGACAAATCGGGCCGCATTGATACGAAGTTAGAGACGATCAAGGGGGTCGACTCGACGAGCGCCCCGTCGCCCGGCGGCAGGGAAGCCGTCACCCTCTACAAGGTTCTCAAGAGCACGCGGCGCGGCCGCTCGATGCTCGAGATAAAGATATCGACCGGGAGAACGCACCAGATACGGGCCCACATGGCCTCGATCGGCCACCCCGTCGCGGGGGACGTCAAGTACGGCCCCGGCGCGGCATCGGCGAGGGATGGCGGGAAGGCCCGCCTCCCGCAGGCGAAAGGCTCCGGGGACCCCCGCCCACCGCAGGCGAAGGGCGCGGGGAACGAGCTCCGCCTGTGGGAAAACGACCGCCCCTCGCGCGGCCGCCTGATGCTTCACTCCTGGAAGATCGCCTTCACGCACCCCGTGACCGGCGAGCGCGTCCGGCTCACGTCCTCCCCGCCGGACGATTTTGTGCTGTGACCGACGGCCCCTTTCTGATACGATCCACGGAAAAACGGGCCATGACCGCGAAAAAATCAACGACCAAAACATAACGAAAGGAACCGAAATGACGAACAAGGCGCTCAGGGATTCGGCGATGATCGCCGTGAAGGACTGCATGAAGGTTGTCAAGGGGGAGCATTTCCTCGTCGTGACCGATCCGGAGCTGATGGAGATAGGCTCCGCCCTCTTCGAGGCCGGCCTCTCGCTAGGCGCCGTCACGGCTCTGATGGAGATAACGCCGCTCACCCGTAACGGCGAAGAGCCCCCCGAGATGGTTTCGATCGCGATGACCCGCGCCCAGGCGGTCCTCGCCCCCACGTCGAAGTCGCTGACCCACACGGCGGCGAGAAGAAACGCCTGCGCCGCGGGGGCCCGCGTCGGGACGATGCCGGGGATCACGATCGACACTATGGCAAGGTGCCTCAACGCCGACTACTACGCGATAGCCGACAGGACGATAAAGGTCACCGGGCTTCTCACGGCGGCGAAGGTCGCTAGGATAACGACGGACGCGGGCACCGACATAACGATGCCCCTCGAAGGGATAAAGGCGATCGCCTCCACCGGCCTCGTTCACGAGGCAGGCTCGTTCGGCAACCTCCCCTCGGGCGAGGCCTACATGATGCCGGTCGAGGGAGGTTCCGAGGGGGTCTTCGTCGTCGACGGGTCGATGGCGGGGATCGGAACCCTCGAAGGGAAGCCGCCGATCAGGATCGTGGTCGAGAAGGGCTTCGCGACGAAGATCACCGGGGGCCCCGAGGCCGACCGCCTCAGGGCGATGCTCGAGCCGCTCGGCAGGGCCGCCTTCAACACGGCCGAGCTCGGCATCGGGACTAACGACGCCGCGCGTATCATCGGGAACATCCTGGAGGACGAGAAGGTGATGGGGACGATTCACATCGCCCTCGGCAACAACATGTCGATGGGGGGAACGGTCGACGTTCCGATCCACCTCGACGGGATAGTGAAGAATCCCACCGTCTGGCTCGACGGAACCAAGATCATGGAAAACGGGAAACTGCTCGTCGGGTGAGCCTCGATCGGCCGGATGGGCCCGGCAGGACGGCATGTCAACCGCGGGGTTCCTGCCGTGGCGGCGCCGGCTGATCAGGGATGCAGCCCGGGAATCGCGGGATGAGCGCTTCGCCTACATCGCCCTGATGCGCGCCACCCTCTCCGCGAGCGGAGGATGGGTGCTGAGAAGCGACTTCGCCCTTTCCTCGAACGGCTTAATCGGGTTCACGATGTAGAGGTGCTGCGTGCCCCTGTTCGCCACCTCGAGGACCTCCCTGTCCCCCGAGATCTTCTCGAGCGCAGAGGCGAGCCCCTCGGGGTAGCGCGTCAGGCTCACAGCCGAAGCGTCGGCGAGGTACTCGCGCTGGCGCGAGATGGCGAGCTGGAGGATCCTCGCGAAGATGGGGGCCAGTATCGCGAGGGCGAGGGCCAGGATGATAAGCAGCCCGCCTCCGCCCTTCTCGTTGTCCCTTCGCCTGCCTCCGCCCCAGAACATGCTCCTCAGGAAGAAATCGCTGATCATCACGATCGAGCCGACCATTATGCCGACCATCATCGAAAAAAGGATGTCCCTGTTCTGGACGTGCGACAGCTCGTGCGCCATCACGCCCTGCAGCTCGTCGCGGTTCAGTTTCTGGAGAAGCCCCGTAGTGATCGCCACGACGGCGTGCTCCGGGTCCCTCCCCGTCGCGAAGGCGTTCGGCGCGGTGTCGTCGATGATATATATCTTCGGCATCGGGACGCCGGCCGATATCGAGAGCTCCTCGACGACGTTGAAAAGCTGCGGGTGGTCCTTCTTCTCGATCTGTTTCGCCCTGCTGACGCCGAGGATCATCCCCGCCCCGCCGTAATAGCTGAAAAGGGCCGAGATGACGGCCGCGGCTACCGCGAACCCCACGCCGTAATATCCGAATCCGTAGTATTCGCCGAGGAAATAGCCGAGCGCGACGAGAACCGCCGTCACGCAGAAGACGAGGATGAAGGAATTCCTTTTGTTCGCTGCAATCTGGTCGTACATGCGGTGAACCGCCTCCGTGTGATGTCCGGTCAAACGGCCGGGCGGGCTTGAGGCCCGCCCGGTCCGGCGTTATATATTAGAACTGCACCTTCGGAGCTTCCCTCTGGACCTCGTCGAGAAGCTCGAAGAAGTCGCGTTCCTTGAACCCGAACATCCCGGCAAGCATGTTCGCCGGGAAGGTCGCGACCTTCGTGTTGAACTGCATCACCGTGTCGTTGAAATGCTGCCTCGCGAAGGAAATCTTGTTCTCAGTCGAGACGAGCTCCTCCTGAAGCGCCAGCATGTTGGTGTTCGCCTTGAGATCGGGATAGTTCTCCGCGACCGCGAAGAGGGTGCGAAGGGTGCCTGTCAGCATGTTCTCCGCCGCGGCCTGGTCCTTGACGCCCGTCGCGTTGATCGCCTGCGTCCTCGCCTTCGTGACGTTCTCGAGCACTTCTCTCTCGTGTTTGAGGTAACCTTTCACCGTCTCGATCAGGTTGGGGATTAGATCGTAACGCCTCTTGAGCTGCACATCGATCTGCGCCCACCCGTTGTCGCATCTTTTTCCGAGCATCACGAGCGAGTTGTATATGCCGATCACTCCGAGGACCAGCACACCGACCGCTATCAGCACTATCCATCCTAAAGTCACTTCGCACCTCCGTTATTCAACCGCCGTCGCCGGCCGGGATATCCGGCCATTTTATCATGGCCCGCGGCGCGAGTCGAAAATCGCTGCAGGTCCCATTATATACGCCGGAACGCCTTCCGGCAACTTCTCATTGACCGCTCCTTCGCGAATATATACACCCGCCGGCGGACAATATTCAAAGAATTCCCCCTCCGATCCGCGCGGAACCGTCCCGCCCCGCCCACCGCGCGCCCTCTTTTGCAAGCCGCGAAATGCGGCTTTACGGGCTAATGCCGGGCCTTGCGGGCAACGATATGCCTTTCGGGGAGATAAATGCACGCGTCCGGGCAGCGCGTGGCATTATGAGAATCCCCGGAGAGCGCCTTCGGCCCTCCTCGAAACCGCGGCCGCGCCTACTTCCATGCCGCGCAACAAGTTACGGACAGCATCCGGACAACGCAGTCATTTGGCACATGTGTTGCTGACTGCCTCAGCGAGGGGACAACAGGACTCACTTGAAGAGAAGGAGGTCTCATCATGAGAAAGGTCTTCGCAGTCCTATTAGCTTTGTCGCTCGGCAGCATGATAGTTTCCTGCTCCGACGACGAAACAACCGTCACTCCGGTTCCCACGTTCGGCGTGACCACAGCGGCCCTCGCGCAGGGTTACACCTGCTCGCCGTATAATTTCACGCTGGAAGCCGAGGGCGGCACCGCTCCCTACACCTGGGCGCTTGAAGAAGGTTCTTCGCTGCCCGCCGGCATCGCCATGACCGAGGACGGCATGATCATGGGCGTTCTCGAATCGGTCGGCTCCTGGGATTTCACCGTGGTCTGCACGGATGCCTCCGGCACGCCTCGCACGGCCACAGCCGATCTCACGCTCGAGATGAACGTCCCGGCGAACCCTTCGCTGGCCATCTTCTTCGATGAAGACGCCACGGTATGCGGAGCCGAAACGATGGCCTTCTCGGCCCTCGACTGCCACGTCTTCATCATGCTCGAAGACAGTGAAGTCGATTGCTCGTTCGGCACGGAATTCATGATCAATATCTGCGACGTCAACGGCAACGCCCTCGGGATCGGAACGCAGTACACGCATTCCTACGTGTCGTTCCCCCAGACGGTCTCCGTGACCATGGGCGACCCGTTCAGCGGCATAGCGATCGCGTTCGACAGGGAACAGTATTCTTCCTTCGTCGGCCCGATCCACGTCGCGAGCTTCGGCCTGCTCCTGTTCGAGAACCTTGACAATCTTTCGTTCAAGATTCTTCCGAGCCCGACGCAGGAAGGGGATCGTCCGATCATCGCGAGCTGCGACGAGATGCGTTCGATCATAGCGGTCGACGGCCGCAGCGCCGCCCTGAACTATAGCGCCGGCGAATAGCCTGACGTTAAGGAAAGTTACTACCCGCCCCTCGGGAAAAGCGGTGCGCCGCTGATCCCGGGGGGCTTTTTCATGTCCGGCCCGGCGGCCGCTCCCGCGCAGCCGGCCGCGCAGCGGCGTCTCTATTTCTTTTTCTCGAGAAGGTCCTTCAGCTTGTCGGCCGCCCCCTTCTTCACCCCGTCGATAAGCTTCCGGCCGGCCTTTTCCTTCGCCGAGGTCTGGTCGAGCGCGACCTTCGGGGATTTCGCCGTGCCGCCGACATCGAGGTCGAGGACGAGGTTCCCCTTTCCATCCCTGAAAAGATCGACCATTTCGCCGAATTTCTCCAGGTCCTTCATCTTCTGCTGCGCCTGCGGCGGGATTACGATATGCGCCCTGTAGTCGAGGCTCCCGTCGAATCCGAACGATCCGCTGATCGCGAAATCTCCGCCGGACGACCTGATTTTCCAGTCGTCGGTGGTGAGCCTTCCGTTCTCTATGCTGTAGTTTCCCGTCCACTGGCTGAAATCCAGCTTCTGCATCCCCGACAGATCGACGATCCCGAGGCTCGAAATCGAGGAAAGAAACGGGGACAGGTCTATGGCGCCGTCGTTTGAAATGGCGTCCCCGGATGCGGTCAGGTACTGCAGAGGATCGAGCCCCGGTCCCGACTCCACCTCGCCGCTGCTCTTGAACGAAAATGTCCCGCTGAGAAGCGATCCCATCCTGTGAAGGCCTCCGACAGCCTTCGAGGCGCTTACCTCCCTGAAATCGACTGCGAATTTCGACGCTATGCGGTCCGGATCCCTGAGATCGACGGCGGCGCTCCCGGTTCCCCTGCCGCCGGCGTAGTCGAGCGTCACCCGCGGCGCGTCGAGCCTCCCGCGAACGATCGTGCCGCCCGCCTCGATCGAGGTGAAAAGCGCCTTTTCCGTTATTATCGAATCGACGGCCGCCCTGAAGGACGTGTTCATCAGGATCAAAACCGCTCCCGCGGCGGAGTCATTTTCACGATCCTTCTGCGCGCCGCCCGCATTCGCCGCCGCGCCCGGGGAGGCGGCCGCCTTCTTCGCCGCTGCCATCCTCTCGAAGGGCCTCGCGTCGAAGGAGCGCCCCCTGATCTCGACGGCGGCATCGGGGAGATTCCTCACCGAATCGATGATCTCCGCCGGTTTCGCACCGGGCTTCGCGCCGGCCGCCGCGATCATAAGCTCCGACATGCAGGGCAAAATCCGGTCGAACGAACCGGTCGCCGACCAGGGGCTCGAACCGAGATTGAATTTCGCGTCGATGCCGGCGAGGCTCCCGCCGGAGAGTTTCGCGCCGGCCTTAAGCCCGGTCACCGCGATCGGATTTCCCTCCGCCCTGAAGCTGACGTTCTCGAGCGAGAAATTTCCGGAAAGCTCCACGTCGCGCCAGGCCGTTTCCATGGCTTCCCGCGTCAGCCTGCCGTCCTTGCCGGGAAACAGGGAGGCGAGCGTCGCGGGGGTTCCCGCGACCGTTATCCTGCCTTTCAGCGCCCCCGCGGCGGAGACCTCCTTCGGGCCGAACAGGCCGGCGAGCTCCCCGACGTCGGCGCTGAGGTCGCATGTCGCGCCGATACGCGAGGGACGATTATTCTCGTCGAGCGCGATGTCGATTACAGCCTTCGCCGCCGAGCGACCGAACTTGATGTCGAGATCGTCGCTTTTCGCGCCGCCGCGGCTGAAAACGACGTTTCCCCCGGCGATCGCCGGCATGTCGATGCCGGCCAGCTTGACGGTGGCGCCTCCGAGATGAAGCGTCCCCGAGAGCAGCGCTTCGGCGGGCTTGAGAAAGGATCCCCGGGCTTCCATCTTCATGTCGAATGTTCCGGCCGTCACCTCGGGGCCCGGTCCCTTCCCGGCGCCTTCGCCGGGCGGCGCCGGCATAAGGGAGGCAAAGTCCAGTTTTTTCAGCCAGTCGACGACGCCTGGAAGCTGCGTTTCCGGCACGACCGCGGAGAAGGAATAATTCCTCGCTCCCTTGAGGTCCTCCATCCTCCCCTTGATGTCCATCTCGACGATCTCGGCCACCTGAAGCCGCGAATCGAGTATCTCGATATCGGCGAAATCGATCCCGCTTTTTAGGGAGGCCGCGGCGTGGATCTTCCCGACGGTCAATCCGCCGGGGCCGTCCCCCTTCCTCACGAGCGCCGAACCGATATCCGCGTCCGCTTCGATCAGGTTGAAGGCGGCTTCAGGCCGCATCTTCATCGAGGCCCGGACGTCCGATAGGACCGCCTCCATCCCCTTCGCCCGGAAGGTGAAGGTCACCGTCGAATTGTTCACGTCGAGCCGCCCGATCTCCGGCCTTTTCCTTATGAGGCTCATGAGAGAGACCCTGACCTGCGCTTCCCCGGCCCGGAAATCGATCACGGTCGAATCCGGCATCGATTTCACGAAGGAAATATCCTTCACGTTGACGCCGAACCCGAACGGGAACCTGATCCCCATGTCGCCGATCGTGATCCTCGCGTCGACGGCCTTTTCCATCTTCGGCACGATAAGGGAGATCAGCCGGTCGCGCGTCAGCACCGCCCTGAGAATCAGGCTCGCCGCCAGCACGGCCACAACCGCCGCGGCGAGAATTATAAGAGCTGTTTTCCTTCCGTTTTTCATACTTTTCACCCCGCCTTTGTTGAACACAGGCTCAATCTAACCCAACGGGGCGGCATATTCAACGGGATATCTGCGGGGCGGCGACGGTTGACACCCCCCGCCGAAGGGCTTATAATTTGCGCACGCGGAGAAATTGAAGGAGGATTCTTTATGGAAAGGAATACCGGCCGCGGACCCGGCTCTTCCGGCGCGGCATCGATCCTCATCGTCGTTCTCTTTTCCCTCATGGCCGCGTCGGCCGGCTGCCGCGACGACCAGTCCCCCGATCCGGCCGCTTCGGGCGGCCCTTCCTGCTCGCTCGTCTCGTTCACCGGGTGCAAGACAGGCGCGGCGCTTCCCGCCGGCGAAGGAGACGCTTCGGAAAGCTCCTGCGTAACGTACCGGTATGACGGAGACGGCAATCTCTTTTTCGAACACATCGACGCCGGGTTCAACTGCTGCCAGGACAGGATATACGCCTCTATTTCGATAGAGGGCATGGCGATAACAGTCACTGAGGCGGAGGACCCCGAGGGAGGCCTTTGCGACTGCCTGTGCCTTTTCGACCTTTGTTTCGTCGCGAAAAACATCGAGCCCGGCCTCTGGACGATCAGGTTTTCCGAACCTTACCCCGGTGAAGGCGACGAGGCCATCGAGTTCACCGTGGATCTGCTCCTTCCGACAGAGGGTGAATATTGCGTTCCCAGGAAATCCTACCCGTGGGGCCGGTGAAAAGACGATCGGCGGCCACGGCCCTCCTTTTTCTCGCCGCCGCGGTCCTTCTCCAGTTTTCGACCGTTTCCAGAACCGGAACGGACCGCCGGTACATGATCAATCCCGCATCGATCTACCGCGCCGATCCCGGCGAGATGTCATTTCTGCTCATGCCCGGCGACGAGGCTCTCGAGGTTTTCCGCGGGGCCGATTACGACGACTGCTCGAAGATCCTGAACACATTCACCGAAATCTATTTCATGAAAAGGCTCGCGGAGGCCGAGGAGCGCTGCACCGTCCTGGAGGACGAAACCGGGCGTATCGCGCAGATGATCTCGGAAGCCTTCGACACCCCCCACAGGTTCGAGGCGTTTCAGAGGCAGGCGGCATGGCCGAGAAAACTCATCCGCATGAAGCTCGAGGGGGACGAGAGGTTCGCAAAATGCGCGCGCCGGATATACGGCGGCGACCTTTCCCCCGAAATCCCCGCCATACTCGAAGGGGATATCGGGCTGATGTTGAGGGAGGGCGCCGACTGCGAGAACGGGCATTACCTCGACCTCATGGCGACCTATTATTTCGCCATGAAGGACGACGCGAGAGCCTTCGAGAGTCTTTGCCGCGCCGGGGAAATTTTTTCCCGGTGCGGGAACAAGGCGGCCATGGCCCAGTTCACTGGAAGGATGGGCGAGTATTTCAAGCGCAAGGGAAAGCCGGAAAAGGCCGAAGAATACCTGATGCAGTCTCTCGCCATTGCGCTCGGGATGGACGAGCCCTACTACGCCGCGAGGGCCTATTCGTTTCTCGGATCGATGAGAAGGGACCAGGGATTTTTCTTCGAGGCGGAATCGCTCTTCACCCAGTCCCTCGCCTGCTGCGAGCGCTCGACCCGGATCGACTGCAGAAAATCTCAGTATATCTCGCTGGCCCGGCTTTACTACGACTTCGGGCAGCCGGGCCTGTCCGAATACTACCTCGAGCTCGCGATGGGGGAGATCGAGACGATCCGGCGCGGCATCCGGGAATCGTACTCCCCGACGCACGATGTCTATCTCGAAAATTCCGCCTCCTCCTCGCTCGGAACCTGCCTGTCCCTGAAAACGAGGATCCTCATGGGCAGGGGCGAGTTCGAAGGTGCCGTGAAAACGATGGAAGCGACCCTCCCCCTGATCGACAGGGGCCTCGACCGGCACATGGAGGCGGAGCTTGAAAGGCAGCTCGGAGACGTTTACACGGCCGCGGGAAGGTTCGGCGACGCGAGGCGTTTCTACGCCCGCGCCATCGAGACGTCGCGCCGGCTCGGCGAGAGCAGGGAAATCGCGGGGCACCTCACCGCGCTTACGCTCCTCCACCTTGAAACGGGGGACATGGACAAGGCGGAGGAAAGCGCGCTGGAAGCGGTCCGGCAGGCCTCCGGTTCGGGGGACTGGGCGGCTCGCAGCGCCGCCCTTCACGCCTCGGGCCTCGTGGAAATCGGGAAGGGGCGCGCCGCCGAAGGATACGATCTTCTCAGATCCGCCGTCGCAATTTTCGAAAACGGATACGCGTCGAGAAACGTCGCCGCGGGAAAAAGGGCCATGGAGTCGGACCTGAACGGGATATATTGCGACATATTCGCCCTGCAGGCGGAAGAATTCAACAATGTCGACTCGCTGCTGTGGTGGGCGGAGAAAAGGCGGGGGGCTGCCGCCTCCGGGCCCGGCGCAGCGGGCTTCGGCGCCGACGGAACGGCGGGATGGGAGATCGGCGACCTTTCCTGGATCCCGCCGGAAGCCGCGGTTATACAGTATGTGGTGACGCCGGGGAAATTGTACGTCGTGGCGTCCGTCGCGGGGGGGCGCGTCCTCGTCCCCGTCGACATTTCCTCCGCCGTTCTTCGCGAGTCGACCTCCCGTTTCCTTTCCCTCTGCTCGCCGCATTGCGAAAAGCCGGCCGGCGCCCCAGGGCCCCGCCCGACCCTGGAGGAGGCGGCTTCGGATCTTTACGACATCCTCGTCCGACCCGTATCGGAATCTCTCGACGGAAAGAGCATCGTCTGTTTCATTCCCGACGGTCCGCTTCATTACCTGCCGTTTCACGCCCTGATCGACGGGCGCGGGGCGCCGCGGTTTCTCGCCGAAAGGCTCGATGTCACGACATCGGGCAGCCTTGCCGGACTTCGCCGCCGCACGGCGCCGGGAACCGGCGCAGCGCCGGGCGATGGGTTCAGGCATCCGCTTCTTGTCGGAGCCCTGGAGTATTCCCCCCTCGCGAAAAGGATCTTCCCCGAGGTCGTCGATCTTCCGGGGAGCGCGTCGGAGATCGAGCGGGCGGCGCGGCTTCTCGACGGAGAGACGCTGCTCGACGGCCGGGACGCCACGAAGGAGGAGTTCATCCTGCGTGCGCCCGGAGCGGATCTCGTGCTGATATCGACGCACACGATCGAATACCCGGTCTTTTCAGGGGAAACGGCGCTCCTTTTCTCCCCCGCGACGGGAGCGAGAAGCGAGATGGACGTCTCGCGCGCCATCCTGACGGCGGATGAGATAGGGGGGATGGATCTTTCCGGCTCGAAACTCGTCGTGCTCGCGGCCTGCGAATCGGCCTGCGGCAGGATGGGCTCGAACGCCGGCGGGCCCGGCCTTTCGGAAGCCTTCTCTCGCGCCGGCGCGCCCGTCGTCCTCTCGTCCCTCTGGCGGATCGGCGACGAAGCGGCACAGTCCTTCGTCTGCCGGTTTCTCGACGAGCTCGCGGGCGGCGCGGACGCGGCCGGAGCAGTGCGATGCGCGCGGATGAAGGCGATATCGGAGGCCCGGGAAGCGGGGGATCTCTCCGCCGATATCGAAGGCTGGGCGCCCTTCACACTTCTGGCCCCCCTGCCCCGTCCCGGCGAGACCCGGGCTACGGACCATAAAAACCGTTAAAGCGCGAATATTTTGAAACTAATACGCCCCGGCGGCAGTATTAACTGATACGGGACTAACCGCGCTTTTTATTATCGAATCGAGGTCCCACTGTTCTTCAACCCCTGAAAGGAGCCTGAAATATGGGCACCCGAGTACTCCTCGCCCTCGTGCTTTCCATCGCGCTGGCGGCGGGATCGCTGAACGCGGCGGATGAGAGCAGACTCATGCGTTACCCCGACATCCACGGGGACAGGATCGTTTTCTCCTACGGAGGAGACCTGTGGCTGGTCCCCTCGACTGGAGGAACGGCCACGCGGCTCACATCGCATATCGGCGGCGAAGGTTTCGCCAAGTTCTCCCCCGACGGAAAGACCATAGCCTTCTCCGGAGGGTATGACGGCAATCTCGACGTCTACACGATCCCCGCGCTGGGCGGGATCCCCAGAAGAATCACCTTCCACCCCAAGGGCGACATGGTCCTCGACTGGCACCCGGGCGGAAAGAAGATACTCTTCAGGAGCAACAAGGACGCGAAAACCAATCCGGGGCCCAGATACAGCAGGCTCTACACGGTGGACGCCGAAGGGGGATACCCGGAGGCTCTGCCGCTCTTCGAGGGAGAGTTGACATCCTATTCACCCGACGGGAAGAAGATAGCATACAACAGGATGTCCCTCGAGTTCCGCACCTGGAAACGCTACCGGGGCGGGATGCAGCAGAACGTCTGGATATACGACCTCGAGAACAACAAGTCCGAGAAGATATCCGATTTCGAAGGGACCGAAGCCTTCCCGATGTGGCACGGCGAATCGATCTACTTCGCTTCTGACCGCGACGACGTCATGAACATCCACTGCTACAACACGGTCACCAAGCAGATTCGGCAGATAACGAACCATAAGGAATACGACGTTAAATGGCCCAGCCTCGGAGGCGACGCCATCGTATACGAGAACGCCGGATATCTCTACGTTCTCGATCTGAAAACGGAAAAAACGAGGAAGATCGACATATTCGCTCCTTCGGAGCAGAATCTCAAGCGGCCGGAATACATGGATGCCGGGAACCTCATAGCGGCATTCGATCTCTCGCCGGCCGGCAAAAGAGCCGCATTCGAGGCCCGGGGCGACATCTTCACCGTCCCGGCTGAAAAGGGGGAGGTACGCAACCTGACGAGGACCCCGGGGATACGCGAACGCAGCCCGGCGTTTTCACCGGACGGCAAGCAGGTCGCGTACCTCTCCGATAGAACCGGAGAGTACGAGATATACCTGGCGAAAACCGACGGGAAGGGCGGGGAGCAGCAGCTCACCAGCGGGCTCGGCGAATTTCCCTTCGCCCTCAGGTTCTCGCCCGACAGCAAAAAGATCGCCGCTTTCGACCAGACCGGAACCCTTTACGTGGTCACGGTCGAATCGAAAAGCATAAAGAAGGTCGACCGCGACGAATACCAGGATCTCGCCGATTTCTCCTGGTCGTCCGACAGCAACTGGATCGCCTATTCGAAGACCGCCGACAACGGGTTCAGATCGTTATTCCTCTACAGCATCCCCGAGGAAAAATCGTACCGGGCGACGAGCGATCTCTACAACGATTACAGCCCCTCCTTCGATCCGGACGGCAAGTACCTCTACTTCCTCAGCGACCGGACGATCAACATCATGTTCAGGGCTTTCGAGATGGGCTGGGAATTCGTCTCGCCGACGAACGTATGCCTGGTCACGCTGAGATCCGATATCCCGTCCCCCCTGGCCCCCGAGAGCGACGAGGTAGAGGCGAAGGAGGAGAAGAAGGACGAGGAGAAGAAGAACGGCAAGGAGGACGACAAGAAAAAAGAGGACGCCGATAAGAAGGACGAAAAGAAGAAGGACGAGCCTCTGAAGATCGATATCGAAGGCCTCGAGGCCAGAATAGTCTCCCTTCCCGTCGGTTCGGGGAACTTCGGGATGGTCAACGCCATTTCCGGCAAGGTCCTCTATGCCGAGCGCGCGATGGACACCCGCGTGATATCGCTTGACGACGGGGCCCCGGTTTCCGGCGACCTTAAATATTTCGATCTCGCCAAGCGCGAGGAGAAGACGATCATCTCCGGGGTAAACAATTACACCCTCGCCCCGGGCGGGGACAAGCTGATGTACGGCGCCTTCGGCGGCATCTTCGGGATCATCGACATAGCTCCCGGGAAGAACGTCGGCGACGGCAACATCAAGACGCGCCTCGAGACGAAGGTCGACCCGGTGGCCGAATGGACACAGATGTTCCACGAGGCATGGAGGCTCGAACGCGACTTCTTCTACGTGGACAACATGCACGGCGTCGACTGGAAGGGGATAAGGAACCGCTACGAAGTGCTTCTTCCCTATCTCACGAGCCGCGCCGACCTGAATTACATAATAGGCGAGATGCAGGCCGAGCTCAACGTCGGCCACGCCTATATCGGCGGCGGGATAGCCCCGGGGCCGCGCCCCCCCGTCGTCGGAGGCGGATATCTCGGTTGCGATTTCGAGCTGGATCAGAAATCGGGCCGCTACCGCTTCTCGAAGATCTACACGGGCAGAAACTGGGACGGCCAGTTTGCGGCCCCGCTCACTCAGCCCGGCATTGATGTTAAAGAAGGGGAATTCCTGATCGCCGTCGACGGCCGCGATCTGGCCTGGCCGGCGACTCCCGAGGAGCTTCTCGAGAATACGGCGGGGCGCCAGGTCGTAATCAGCGTGTGCGGAGATCCCTCCGGCAAGGACGCGAGGGATTGCACGGTGGAGACGATCGGCGACGACACGAACCTTCGCTACGCCGACTGGGTCGAGACGAACCGCAAGAAGGTCTTCGAGGCGAGCGGCGGCCGGATCGGATACCTGCACGTTCCCAATACGAACGTCTGGGGCCTCATGGAGTTCGCGAAATATTTCTACCCGCAGTCGAACATGGACGGGATCATAGTCGACGTTCGCTACAACAGCGGCGGCTGGCTGCCGAACTTTTTCATCGAAAAGCTCGGGGCGAAGCTGACCAACACATTCAAGCGCCGCGATTACAAGCCGCTGAAGGTCCCGCCGACAGCCGTGACCGGGCACCTCGCCTGCATAATCAACGGGTACGCCGGATCGGGCGGGGACGCCTTCCCATACTATTTCAAGCAGGCGGGCCTCGGCCCCCTCATCGGCACGAAGACGTGGGGCGGGCTCGTCGGATACGACCGCGGGATACCATTGATGGACGGCGGCTTCATCTCGATGCCTTCGATCGGCTTCATCAACCTCGAGGGAGAGTACGACGTCGAGAGGGTCGGCGTGGCGCCCGACATCGAGATCGACAACAGGCCCGACCTCGTCGTCGAAGGCGGCGACCCCCAGCTTGAAAAAGCGCTGGAATACCTGATGGAACAGATCAAAAAGGATCCCCCGAAACTGCCCGGGGTCCCGAAGGATCCGGACAAGAGTTAGGCAGCAGGATCGGCAACGCTGCGAAGGGCTCCGGCAGAGCAGCATCGGAAGCCCGCTTGAAAAAGGCCCCTCCGCCATGGAGGGGCCTTTTCTATTTCCGTTTCGTTCGAGGGGAGGAGCCCGCCTCAGCCCTTCTCCAGGAGAGCCGGCGGAGCAGCCGAACGCTTCACGAGGCTGACCGCGACAAGCACGACGAGGCCGGCCACGGAGCCCGCGATGAAGCCGTGAATGCCGAAGGGATTGCCCCGCCATGTCCACGCGACCGCGGTGAGGGAGCCCGCGAGCATCGACGCGAAGGCGCCGGCGCGGCTCGCCCCCCGCCAGTAGATCCCGAAGAGGAGGGGCCAGAGATTCGTCGACGCTATGACGGCCCAGGAGAATGCGGTCAGGACGAGGATCAGCGCGGGCGGCTTCAGGGCCATGAGAAGCCCGATCACACCGACGACCGCCGTTATCACGCGGTTGGCCAGAACCTCCTGCGGGCCCGTCAACTTTCTCTTCAGGCCGTTGATGTAGACGTCCCTGACGAGCGAGCTCGAGATTATTATCAGCACTCCCGCGAAGGTCGACATCCCGGCCGCCACGACGCCTGCGAGAAGCACCGCCGATCCCCAGGGCGAGAGGACGATGCGCGAGAGGGACGGTATCGCGAGATCGGGATTTTCGAGATTCGGAAGGAGGACGCGCGCGAGCGCCCCGTTGAGGTACGGAAGGACGGCGATCGCCGCCCCCACCGTGACGATGATCGTCCCGAGGCGGAAGGTCTTGGCGTCCTTTATCGAATAGAAGCGGATGAGGAGCTGGGGCATCCCCCACACGCCGAAGCTCACCACGAGGCAGTAGCTGACGAGCCCTGCCCAGCCCCATGTCCCGGGGGTGTCGACGTACCCGGGGCCCGCCTCGGCGAGCCTTCGCATCCCCTCGCCCAGGCCCCCGACGGCGTTCAGCGTGCTGAAGGTGAGAAGAAGGAGGCTGAATATCATCACCCAGGCCTGCGCGAGCCCCGTCCATACGACCGCCTGGTAACCTCCGAGGACCACGTAAAAGATGATGACGAGCCCCGAAATGAGGACCCCGCCCCAGTAGGGCAGGCCCATCAGGACCTCGAAGGCATGGGCCATCCCCTTCACCACGCTGACATTATAGATGATAAGGAAGAGAAAGATCACGAGCGCCGAGAAGATCCCCGCTTCCGGCGATCCGTACCTCTTCATGAAAAACCCGGAGATCGTGTTCACTCCCATCCTCTCGGTCAGGATCCGCACCCTCTTGCCGAGAACGATCCAGCAAAGGGTGCACCCGACGAGGACGTTTATCGCCCCGATCCAGACAGTGCTCATCCCGAACTTGTACCCGAACCCGCCCCCTCCGATGATCAGCACGGAGCTGAAATAGACCGCTATGAATGACAGGGCGGTGACCCAGGGGCCGAGTTTCCGGCCGCCGATGACGAAATCGTCCGCGGTCCGCGCCTTTTTCGCGCTCCAGATCCCGATGCCGACGAGGGCCGCGACATAGAGGATCAATACCGTCAGACACGCGTTGAAAAGACTCACCGTAACTCCTCCCCAAGGTTAACGCTTGTTTTCATTGCTGTTTCTGATGTCGTGAACGGCCCAGGCCGCCGCGAGCACGACGCTCAGGCCGACGACGAGAAAGGCCGAGAACGTAAGCCACGGCATGTTGAACGGACCCACCTTCCACCTTCCTTTCTATCCATCGTAACGGAAATTGAATTCGCACCTGAGGAAATCGGCCGCGTCGGCCCCGCCGAAATAGTAATCGCCGGGCGCGAAACGTTCCCACTGCAGGTGCCCGGAAAAATATTTCTCCGCCGACCAGGTCAGCCTGATGTTCGACAGGGTCCCCCTGTAATCGCCGTCTCCGAATATCGGATCCAGAGAGGAGACGCCGGGAGCCGAATCGGGATCGTCCTCGGGAGCCATCATGAAATAGACCGCGGCGTCGAGGGTGATCCAGCCCGCCGGTTTGATCGAAACGCCGAGGTTCGGAGCCATGAGGTTGTCCCAGTATGCGGCGCCGTTCTCGTGGGCCGCGAGGGTATAGATGTAGAGATCGCTCCATTTCGGCCATCTCGAGTAGAGAGGGTTCCATCCCTCGTAATCCCCTGTCGCCGGATCGTCGCCGGAGAGGTAGATGACGCCCCCCCTGACGGACGGGTCGAAGGGAATGGGAAAAGACCAGGCTGCGCG
This sequence comes from Candidatus Krumholzibacteriia bacterium, assembly GCA_025453655.1. Taxonomy (GTDB): domain Bacteria; phylum Krumholzibacteriota; class Krumholzibacteriia; order Krumholzibacteriales; family Krumholzibacteriaceae; genus JALOPX01. The sequence continues at coordinate 2,755 of JALOPX010000028.1, read as the reverse complement.
GGCGTACCCTCCGGTCGCCTTCCTCAGCTTCCCACCCCTGTCTCCCGCCTGGATCGCGAACTCGGCTGCGTATTCAAGCCTTTCGGCGTGTTTTCCGCTCACCCTCGCGCCCATCGTGTGTATGTCGCTCTCAGGCAGGACATCCTTCTCGTCCTTCTCGTTCTTGAAGAGATAATAGGCCTCGATCCTTCGCCCCGCGAACGAATCGTCCGTGTAGTAGAGCCCCGCCCCCGTCTCCTCGTATTCGACGAGAGGCTTGTACAGGCAGTTGGCGACGGGGAGGTAATGGTCCCACTCGGGATTTTTAAGAAAATGCATCTCGACCGAGCGTTTCGCGCATGAGGCCCTGAGCCTTATCGCGTTGAAATACCCGGTCCTCGAGCCGTCGAGCGGGCCGCCGTCCATGAAGAGGAACCCTTCGCCGTACATTATGTTCTGCCGTCCCGCCACGAAGCCGAACGGCGAGCCCCCGATCCTGTCGGCCGAGACGTAAAGGTTCTCGACGATGAATTCGTCGATCTCGAAATCCTCGTCCTCGAGCCCCTTCGTCGATTTGAACCAGCGCCGGTGCTCGTTGTTCAGCACCGCCCCGACCTTCCAGCCCCGGGCGGGAACCCAGCCCGCCTGAAGCTGTGAGCGGAACCTCAGATAGTTCGTGACGTCTCCGTTCCCGGCGTCGAGATCGTAGACGTTGCCGAGGTATTCCTGCCTTATCCTCTCCGCGAATCCCCACGTGAAGGCAGGCCCATCCTGCGCCCGGGCCGCCGAAAAGGGCGCCGCCACGGCGGCCGAGAGCCCCGCGGCGAGCGCGAGAAACAGCACCCCCCGGCGGACAGCGCGGCCGGCCTTTCCAAAGATCGTCTCTTCCCTCATGATTCTCCTCTCCGGTTCGATCAACCCCGCCCCGCAGCGCACGTCCCCCCGCGACCAGAACAAACACCGGTGACTATAACTTACCCTCGCTCCCCGCATCCAGACAATTCCTCCCCGATGCAGGCCATTCTCTTCTTAACAACAGGCGCCGATTCTGCTATAATCTTCGCATGAAACAGTCCGCGGCCGCATCCTTGCTCGCGCTACTCATTCTTTCGGCTCCGCGCCCTGCACCGGCCGGCGAGGTCGTCGCGACCTATCGCTTCTCCGAGCCCGTCATCGAAAATACGACGAATGGATTCTCCCTGATCGTCTTCCCCTCCGCGATTCAGGCCGGGAAGGCGGGGGAACCGAGCTACCCGTTCCGCGGAGCCTGCATCCTTCTCCCCGAAGGGGAGCGCTCGACGGGCGTCAGGATAAGAAGAGCCGGGTGGAGAAGGATCGGCGAAGGGATACGGCTTCATCCGCGTCAGGACCCGGTCCCGGGGATCGGGGCCGGGGATTCGCGAGGCTTCCTCTACAAAGCCTCCGCATATTCGGCGGACGAATGGATCGAGCCGGAAGCCTCGGCGTTCAGCACGCAGTACATGCGCGGCCACGCGATCGCGGCGGGAAGCTTCACCCCGGTCTCCTACCGGCCCTCCACGGGAGAGGCCGGATACTGGTCGGAGGTGGAAGTGACGATCGTCACCTCGCCGGCCGGCGGCGCGGACGGCGTCCTTCCCCCGCGGACCGATCCGGCGACGGCTGAACGTCTCCTCGATATAATAGACAACGACGCCGACTATCCGGCTTTTTACGGGACGGCCGCGGCACCGGCGCCGCCGGAGGACGCGTACGAATACCTGATCGTGGCGAAGGCGGCATTCGAAGCCTCGTTCGCGCCGCTCAAGGAATTCTACGACCGCCGCGGCATGCGTACGAGGATCATGACGGTCGAGGAGATCGACTCGGGATTCGCGGGGGTCGACACGGCGGAGCGCATCCGCAACGCTGTGATCGCCGAATACCTCGGCCGCGGGATAACGCATCTTCTTCTCGCCGGCGACGGGGACGCGTCGAGCCCCGCCGGCGTCCCCTTCAGGGGCCTCTACTGCGCGGTTCAGTCGGCCACCCTCTACACCGATTCGAACATGCCGTCAGACATCTATTTCTCGGCCCTCGACGGCAACTGGAACGGCGACGGCGACGGGCTCTGGGGGGAGCCGGGCGAGGAGGATTTCTTCGGGGAGATAGCCGTCGGGAGGGCATCGATAGAATCGGCTGAGGAGGCGGCGATCTTCATCGAAAAGACCTCGATGTACCAGGAGTCCCCCGTAGCGGGCGACCTCGAGAAGGCGCTCCTCCTCGGCGAGAAGCTCTACAACGACCCGCTTACATGGGGCGGCGACGAGATGGACCAGCTCGTCGGCACCTGCGCCCTGCACGGCTTCACGACGACCGGGATCGATTCGTCCTTCGATATCGCGAGGTACTACGACCGCGACCTCGGCACGTGGAGCAAGACCGCCGTCTTCAGCGAGGTCAGCGCGGGCACCGGCTGGATTTGCCACTCGGGGCATTCGAACACCGTCTACGCGATGAGGCTCTCGCTTTCCGACGTTAACGGGATCAATTTCACCAACGACGGCGTCTCGGCCAATTTCCCGGTCGTCTACACGTACGGATGTTACGCCGGGGCCTTCGACTCCGACGACTGCATAGCTGAAAGGATCGTGAACATCGGGACCTTCGCCTCGGCGATCATATGCCACTCGCGCTACGGCTGGTTCACCGAGGGGACTACCAACGGCCCCTCGCACCATTTCCAGCGCGAATTCATGGACGCCGTCTTCACCGAAGGGTACACCACCCTCGGCGCTGCCCTGTCGAGGGCGAAGGA
>JALOPX010000027.1 GCA_025453655.1 Candidatus Krumholzibacteriia bacterium | reverse complement strand
TTGAAATCGAATTGTATCGTTGTCGCCTGCCAGCCCCTGCCTATGGCGTCGATAAGCTTCAGGTCGATTTTCGGTCCGTAGAACACCGCTTCCCCCGGCATCTTTTTATAGGGGATGCCGCGTTTCTCTATAGCCTTGAGAAGCGAACTTTCGGCCATCTCCCATTCCTCTTCAGACCCGGCGTACTTGTCCATGTTATTCGGGTCGTGCACGCTTAATTCCACCTTGTATTCCCTGAACCCGAATGTCGTCAGGATGTGGTCCGCCATGTCGAAACAGGCGTCGACCTCCGCGTCCAGCTGCTCGGGGGTGCAGAAGATATGCGCGTCGTCCTGCGTGAATCCTCTCACCCTGAGCAGCCCGTGAAGGGTGCCGGACCTTTCGTTCCTGTAGACCGTCCCCAGCTCGGCGTAACGGATCGGAAGGTCCCTGTAGCTGTGAAGCGCGCTCTTGTAAATGAGGATGTGCCCGGGGCAGTTCATCGGCTTTAGTACGAATTCCTGATCGTCCTCCGCTTTTATGATGAACATATTCTCGCGGTAGAAATCATAATGTCCCGATGTCTTCCACAGATCGCTTTTCGCGATGTGCGGGGTCATTATCATCTCGTAGCCGTGTTTTCGATGTTCCGCTTTCCAGAACTCCTCGATCTTCTCGCGCAGGATGTATCCGTTGGGATACCAGAAAACCAGTCCTCCGCCCGCCTCATCCTTTATGTCGAAAAGCCCAAGCTGAGGGCCGAGTTTCCTGTGATCCCTCTTCTTCGCCTCCTCGCGCCTTTCCAGGTCCTGCGAAAGGTCCTCCGCCGAAAAGAAGGCCGTGCCGTAAATCCTCTGGAGCATCTCGCGTTTTTCGTCGCCGCGCCAATAGGCGCCGGCCAGGGACAGAAGCTTCACGTGCCGGAGCATCTTCATGTCCGGGACATGAGGCCCTGTGCAGAGGTCCGTGAAGGTTCCCAGCCTGTAAACCGAGACCGTGGGGCAATCGAGATCGGTTATCAACTCGACCTTGAACTGCTGGGCCATTTTCCCGAACAGGGCGATCGCGTCCTCCCTGCTCATGACTTCCCTCGAGAAATCGAGGTCCCCGCGTTCGCGTATTTCCGCCATACGTTTCTCTATCTTCTCGAGATCTTCGGGAGTGAAAGATCTGTTGAGCAGAAAATCGTAGTAGAAGCCGTCGGCGATCGAAGGCCCGATCGCGAATTTCACGTTTTCGAAAAGCTCCTGCACCGCGAGCGCCATCAGGTGCGACGCGCTGTGCCTGAGAATATGCAGCCCCTCTTCATCATCGGCGGTGATTACGCGAAAATCGCCGCCCTGCATGACCTGCTGGCGAAGATCGTGAAGATCATTTCCGATCCGGACCGCAACCGCTTTTTTCCTGACGCTCTGTGGCAGGCCGGAAAGAAGATCCCTGACGGGCGCGCCGTCCGGAAACTCCCTTCCCGCCCCATCGGGATATGTGATCAAAACCATGTCGAGGTTATCCACCTTGCCGCGAAGAGGGGTTAAAAATGGTGGGCGATACTGGAATTGAACCAGTGACCCCCTGCATGTCAAGCAGGTACTCTAACCAGCTGAGCTAATCGCCCACCCCGATTTCCTGGTGTATCTTATTAAATAATTTCATGCCGGGCAACAAAATAATGGCGCCGGGCCGTTATTTCTTGTCGTCATCGTCGATGACCTCGTATTCCGCATCGACGACGCGGTCGTCCTGTTTCTGTTCCTTCGGCTCCTCCCGCCGCGCACCGGAGGTATCTTCCTCGGCCTTCGGCCCCTCCCCGGAGGCGCTTTGATACATGGCCTGGGCGGCCTTCTGCCAGATCGAATTGTGCCTGTCGATCGCCTTCCTGATCCTGTCGCGATCGTCGCCCTTCGACGCCTCTTTCAGATCCTCCAGGGCCTTCCGTATTTCGTCCAGGTCGCCCGAAGGTATCTTGTCCTTGTACTCGAGCATCTGTTTTTCCGTCTGGTAGCTTATCTGGTCGGCCTGGTTCTTCAGGTCGATGAGCTCCCGCTTGAGCTTGTCCTCCGCAGCATGATCCTCGGCCTCGTGGACCATCCGGTCGATATCGCTCTCGGAAAGGCCGCTCGATGCCTGTATTATTATCTTCTGTTCCTTTCCCGTCGCCTTGTCCCTCGCCGTGACGTTGAGTATCCCGTTGGCATCGATGTCGAATGTCACCTCGATCTGTGGAATGCCGCGCTGCGCCGGCGGGAGGCCCGCAAGCTGGAAGCGGCCGATCGACTTGTTGGAAGCCGCCATTTCCCTTTCTCCCTGCAGCACATGGATCTCGACGGTAGTCTGGTTATCGGCGGCCGTGGAGAATATCTCGCTTTTTCTCGTCGGGATGGTCGAGTTGCGCTGTATCAGCTTCGTCATGACTCCGCCGAGGGTTTCTATGCCCAGGGAAAGCGGCGTCACGTCGAGAAGGAGGACGTCGTGAACGTCGCCGGCGAGAACGCCTCCCTGAATGGCGGCCCCGAGAGCCACCACTTCGTCGGGATTCACCCCCTGGTGCGGTTCGCGCCCGAAAATCTCCCTGACCTTCGCCTGTACCGCCGGAATCCTCGTGGAACCGCCGACAAGTATCACCTCCTGTATCTCGGAAACCGAGATCTTGGCGTCGGCTATGGCTTTCCTGCAGGGGCCCACCGTCCTCTCTATCAGATCCTCCGTGAGAGCCTCCAGCTTCGCCCTGGTCATCTTTACGTTCATGTGTTTCGGGCCGGCGGCGTCCGCCGTTATGAAGGGCAGGTTGATGTCCGTCTGCGGAACCGTGGAGAGCTCGCACTTGGCCTTTTCCGCGGCCTCCCGCAGCCTCTGAAGAGCCATCGGATCGGCGGATAGATCGATCCCCTGTTCCTTCTTGAATTCCGCGACGAGCCAGTCGATGATCTTCTTGTCGAAATCATCCCCCCCGAGATGAGTGTCCCCGTTCGTCGCCTTGACCTCGAACACGCTCTCCCCGAGCTCGAGAATGGAAATGTCGAAGGTACCGCCACCGAGATCGAAAACCGCTATCGTCTTCTCGCCTTTCTTGTCCAGCCCGTATGCGAGCGAAGCGGCGGTGGGCTCGTTGATGATCCTTTCCACCTCCAGGCCGGCTATCTTCCCCGCATCCTTCGTGGCCTGGCGCTGGCTGTCGTTGAAATACGCCGGCACGGTTATAACGGCCTTCGTGACCTTCTCTCCGAGATACTTTTCGGCGGCTTCCTTCAGGTACTGGAGAACCATCGCGGAGATCTCGGGAGGCGAATATTCCCTCTCGCCCGCTTTTACCCGCACATCGCCGTTCGGGCCTTCTATCACCCTGTACGGGACCTCGGATATCTCGTTGGAGACCTCGGAATATTTCCTTCCCATGAATCTCTTTATCGAATAGACGGTCTGGGTGGGATTCGTCACGGCCTGCCTCTTGGCGAGCATCCCCACAAGCTTGCTCGAGTCCTTGAACCCGATGATCGACGGTGTCGTGCGCCCTCCTTCAGGATTCGGTATGATTACCGGCTCGCCTCCCTCTATGACCGCGACACACGAATTTGTAGTTCCAAGATCGATTCCTATTATCTTGCTCATATCAAACCCCCTGTTAATCATAGAAAAATACTCAAAATGAACTTAAATATACCATTACAAGTTACATGCCAGATCGTGCATTTGAGCTGCGTTGTTAATACATTGCAATATAATGCATTACGCCATCTACAAGCCGGGGTATATATATTGCGGGAAATAGATCTTATGACAGAGACTGACAGAACAGCCACTTTGGCAGTATGTGGCGGTTGATTGACAGCGTCAGGACTCTTTTCCGTCGCCCTCGTTTATCGAGCATTTTATGGATCCGTTTTCTATCCTGAGCTGCATTTCAGCGCATATCTCATAGTTTCTCTTGGCCAGATCCCCATATTCATAAAAAACGCATCTGCCGTCCTTCTCGCACCTGTTTTTGGCGTGGCAAGCGCGAAGCTGATCAAGCAGCCAGGATTCTATATATTCGGCTTCACCTACCCCCCATCTCTCGCGCCCTCTTTCTATGTCGTGTTCGTGATGATATGGGAAAAGCTGCTTTCTCATGTCTCGAATAAGTTTTTCCAGTTCCTTCATCCGGCACCTCTTTCATTTGAAATTGATTCTTTTCCGGATCTCATTGTAAAAACCTGTTGACAGCATGGGTATAATGCCCTATGTTCATCGACGGAGGGTTCCTGTAATTCCTTCTTTCCAATGGTCCTGCGGGGCAGGATGTGATTCGGATCGCCATTCCAGCCGAACTCACGTTCCGCGGTACCCCTGACACCAGGTTACAGGAACTTTCCTTTTTTTTATTCCATCGCCTTCCTGTTCATCAATTCGATCAGCTTCTCCCTGTTGTTGTACTCCGGGTTATCAAGGACCGCCTGCACCAGGCTCTCAAGTATCAGCCCGACCTTTTTACCGGGTCCGATCCCCATCGCCTCCATCACGTCCCTGCCGCTGACCGCAAGATCCTCCCGCCTGAAGGCCGAAGATTCCGCCAGAATCCTCTGCACCCTGACCCTGACCGATTCGACCTCTTCGAAGATCATCCCGTCGTTTCTCGACCTTCCGTCGGCAAGCCTCAAAGCCAGGATATCCTCGATATTGTCCGGGCCTATCCGGGCGATAAACCGGCGCACGGCCGAATCGGACCAGTCATCCGTCATGAAGAACATGTGGTTTCTTACAAGATGAACCACCTTTGCGACCATGTCATTCGAATACTTCAACCTCTCCATCACCGATTCGGCAATCCTGGCGCTCTCTTCCTCGTGCCTGTAGAAGACCGTCCTTCCGTCCACGACCCGTTTCATCTTCTTCTTCCCGAGGTCATGGAACAGGGCCGCGAGCCTCAGGTGAAGAACCCGGGGCGCCATGTCGCAGCTCCTGATGCTGTGAAAGAAGACGTCGTCAGGATGGAATTCGTTCTGCGGGACTCCCCATGTTTCCTCGAGCTCTGGAAGAACGATTTCAAGGATGTCGTTTTCGTGCATGAAAACGAAACCTTCACCGGGCGAGGAGGCGAGCAGGAGCAATTTGTCCAGTTCCATCCTGATCCTCTCCGGAGAAACGGTTCTTATGAGGGGGGCGTCCCTTCTCATCAGCCCGGCGGTCCGCTCCTCCACGCGAAGCCCGAAGCGGCCCATGAACTGAACTCCACGCAGTATCCTCAAAGGATCTTCCGTGAAGGATTTATCGCTGTTGGCCCTCAGGATTCTCCGATCGAGATCCTTCAGCCCTCCCAGGGGATCGATGAGTTCCATCGATCTGAGATTCAGGGCCATCGAATTGACGGTAAAGTCCCTTCTTATCAGGTCCTGTTCCACCGGTATCGACGGATCGGCATCCACCAGAAAGTCCCTGTGACCCGTCCCGGTGGAAATCTCCCTCCTCGGCAGGCATATATCCGCCGTTTCCCCACCTCCGGCGGCGAACTTGATCACCCCGAAGGATCTGCCCACCAGGTCGGTCTTCCCGTATCTTCCAAGTATCGCGACGAGCCTTTCCGCGTTCAATCCGGAAACGATGTAATCAAGATCGTCCGCGCTCGAGAAAGAACCGAGCAGCATGTCGCGGACGGAGCCGCCGACGAGGGCCAGATCCCCTTCTTCGAGGACGGATTTCTCCCATTCGCGGATTTCCCTGCCCAATTCGATTCTTCCTTCCATATCCATGCGATCAACTGTATCCAACGGAAGGCCCGAAGGTCAATAGCTTAACCCCCCGGCGCCCTCGAAAAGGCCGCCCGGCCCGGGCCACAGCAATGTTGTCCGTGGATTGCGCGACACGCAGACTGGAAAGGGGCCGGCTCATTTCGGCCAACCCCCCGTGTTTCACTGGTGCCGGGGGCGGGAATCGAACCCGCATGATGCATAGCACCAGCGGATTTTAAGTCCGCTGCGTCTACCAGTTCCGCCACCCCGGCATGCGGCCATTTATACCTTAAAAGCCCGTATTCATCAAGGCAAAAGGGAGGAGATCGGAAGGGCCCTTCGCGAAAGAAGCCAGGCAATTCCTGGCTTCTCCCATCCTGGAGGCGGCAACCGGATTCGAACCGGTGATAACGATTTTGCAGACCGTTGCCTTACCACTTGGCTATGCCGCCTAAAAACTGGAGCGGGAAACGGGGTTCGAACCCGCGACCTCAACCTTGGCAAGGTTGCGCTCTACCAACTGAGCTATTCCCGCTCTTCATCACGGCCTGAAATTTTTTAAATTATAATTATTCCTTTATTGCCTTGTCAACCTGATTCCTGTGCGGCCTCTGGCGTTCTCGTACATTTTCATGTACTCCCTTGCCGAAGCCTCCCAAGAATGGTCTTCCTTCATCATGCGCTTTATCGCCTTTTCCACGGCGGATGAATCAGCGAAGAAATCCATGGCCCTTCCAATCGCCCCTGCCAGCGCTTTGGAGCTGTATTCCTCGAAGGTGAATCCGTTTCCCCTGTTTCCCCGTGCCGAAAGTTCCGACACCGTGTCCTTGAGGCCGCCTGTCGACCTCACTATGGGAATGGTCCCGTATCTCAGGCTGTACATCTGGTTGAGCCCGCACGGTTCGTAAAGTGAGGGCATCAGGAAGAAATCGCTGCCGGCCTCCACGAGATGTGCGGTTTTGTCGCTGAATCCAAGCCTTATCCCGAGTTTCTCCGGGTATTTCGCGGACAATTCCGTATAGAGATCGTGATATTTTTTCTGTCCCGTCCCGAGGATCGCGAATTTCAGGTTCATTTTCATCAAATCCTCGAACGCTTCGGAAAGGATATCGAATCCCTTCTGGTCGACGAGCCTCGACACTATCCCGATGACGGGCTCATCGCCCGAGGGCAGGCCGAATTCCCTGAGCAGGGCGTCGCGGTTCAACTTTTTACCCGAAAGGTCGTTGATCGAATATCTGTGGGGAATCAGCTCGTCTGTGGCCGGATCCCAGGCCGCGGGATCTATCCCGTTCAAAATGCCGATAAGATCCTTCCCCCTGTATTTGAGGACGCCTTCGAGCCCGTAGCCGTATTCCTCCGATTCCGATATCTCCTCGGCGTACGATCTGCTCACCGTATTGATCAACCCGGAGAACATCAGGGCCATCTTCATCACGTTGACCCTCCCCCAGAACTCGAACGGGCTCATCGGCTGGAACAGCTGCGGATCCAGCCCGGCCTTTTCCAGGAAATCCGGCTCGAAAAGGCCCTGGTAAGCCAGATTATGCACGCTGAACACAGTGCCTGTGTTTTTCAGGAGTTCGTTGTCGGATTCCTCGATGGAAAGATAGACGGGCAGCAGCCCCGAATGAAAATCGTTGCAGTGGATCACGCCGGGGCTGAGCTTCAGCGCTTTCATCGATTCCATCACGGCCCTGTTGAAGAAGATTATCCTCTCGTCCTCGTCCTTGAACGCTTCCCCTGTTTCGGGGACCGTATAGATGCCCTTTCGGCCGTAATAATAATCATTTTCTATGAAATAGACCTTTATCCCCGTGCCCGGCTTCAGACAGGAACAGAGCGTGAATTCGCGCGGCTTGCCGGCGACCATGACCCTGATGGGCTTGATGTCCTTTTCGGCACTTATGCCGAATTTCTCCCGGCTCACTTCCGAATAGAGAGGCGTAAAAACCACGAGGGAGCATCCGAGTTTCTCGAGCTCGTCGGGCAGCGCTCCGACCACATCGGCGAGCCCCCCCACTTTCGAGAAGGGAACCATCTCGGTCGACACCATCACCACATCAAGTTTTTTGCCCGCCATTATTGTCCCTCCACATTCCTGACTTCTTCCGCGCCGTTTCCGCATTTTGTGAGATCGATGTTCCTGAGTACCTCGGCCGCCTCCTCCGGCGGCGTCGGGTTTATGTAAAATCCGCTTCCCCATTCGAAACCCGCCACGCGCGTCAATTTCGGCATTATCTCGATGTGCCAGTGATAGTACGGCATGTCCGGCTGATTGCACGGCGAGGTGTGTATTATGAAATTGAAAGGCGGCTCGTCAAGGGCGATGTCGATCCTCGTGAGCGTGTTCTTGAGTATGTCGGCGAGACTGGGAAACCATTCCGTCGGCGTCTTTTCGAAAGCGGAGATGTGTTTCAGGGGAAGAATCCAGGATTCGAAGGGGAATCGCGACGCGAAGGGAGTGATGGCGATGAAATTCTCGTTCTGATAAATGACCCTTTTCTGCTCCTTTATCTCGTGCATGAGGATATCGCAGAATATGCATCGTTCCTTCAGGTCGTAGTGGAACTTGGATCCGTTTATCTCCTCGACGGCCCTCTTCGGGATTATCGGCGTCGCGATAATCTGAATATGCGAATGCTCGAGGGATGCCCCCGCCTCCTCCCCCCAGTTCTTGAAAATGAGGATGTAGCGGAACCTGGAGTCCTTTTTGAGGTCGAGGCTCCGTTCCCTCAGGGCCCAGAAAATGCTTTCAACGTGTTCCTGCGGAAGGTACTGGATGTTTTTCGAATGATCGGGGGACTCGATGACGACCTCGTGGGCGCCTACTCCCCTCATCATGTCGTATATCCCGTCGCCGCGCTTGTCCAGGTCCCCCTCGATCTGCAGAGCCGGGAATTTGTTCGGGACGACCCTGACCTTCCAGCCTTCCCTGTTGGGCGCGGACATCGGATCCCTGTACGCCAGCACTTCGGGCGGAGTTTTGTCTTCGTTGCCGTTGCAAAAGGGACAGAATCCCCCGCGGGCGGGTTTTTTCTCCCTTCTGAAATCGTTGGGTCTCTTTCCCCTCTCGGTGGAAATGATCACCCAGCCTTCGAAGATCGGACTTTTTCGCAACTCAGGCATCGGACACTCGACTCCTTCCGGGATGGTGTTACCTTTTAATCGTTGTCTTCACTATCCAGCAATCGGGATACTGACCGACCAGATCCGCCCTCGCTTTCGCGGCGCTTTCCCTCTCGGGGAAATCGCCCACGCGGACCTTGTAAAGCCCGCCTTCAAGGTCTATATATACTGCAAGACCCGTACCCGCCATAACTTTTTTCCTCAGTTCCTTCGCCGCTTCCACATCGGCCGAGGCGAATATCTGCACCCTGTACCCTATTTCGAACCCCGGCTTTTCCGCCGGATCCGCCGCCGTGTCGCTTACGATGAAGGAATCGGCAAGGACCTGCCGGATATCCTCCACCTTCTCGGTCACCCCCTCGACAACGTCATCCACCAGGACTTCGTCATCGAGATTATAAACGGAATCGGCGGAAACCCCCGGGGATCCGGGTTTCACGACCGGCGGTGTTTCAGGTAAAGCCGATTCGCGTTCCTTCGTCCCGGATTGTGCCGCGCCGCTCATCTCAGTTCGCGAACATCCGGTCTGCAGCAAAAGAATCGTCACTAAAGGCACCGCGAGGGCCGAAAGGCAGACAATGCCTGATTTTCTCATCTCTTGACGCCTCCACATCCGGGGACTGTTACGATGACCTCGCCACTAACTACCAGAATTCGCGCTGAGTGTCAATGAAATACGGCCGTGGGGCGGCGAGGTGAAAACATCGCGCCCGGACTCCGGCGAACGGCATCGACACGGGGAATCCCTTCAGCAACAGCGCATCTATCGCATCATCGGCCGCGCCGCATGAGATCCAGGTACAGGCTCTCCGTACTGTCCGTTATCCGATCCCAATCGTATTCCCCGATGACGCGGTCGCGCCCCTTCCTTCCCATGGCGGTTCTCTCATCCTCCCCCATCCCTATCATCTCTTTCAGAGCCCTGGCCAGATCGGACCGGTCCCCCTTCGCGAAGATCCTTGCGACGCCTTCCGCGACTTCGATGTTCTCGGGTATATCGCTTATGAGAACCGGCTTCGAAAAGGACATGGCCTCGATCAGTGATATCGGCAGGCCCTCGACAAGGGAGGGCAGAACGTAAAACCGGCAGTGGGCATAAAGCTCGTCGAGTCTCTCCCCGGAAACATAACCGGGGAAGATCACACGCGGATCCGCGATTTCGCGCAGCCGGCGCGCGTACTCGCCTTCGAATCTCTCGTCGCCTGCGATCACCAGTTTCATTTCGGTGTCGATCCCCGAAAACGCCCTGATAAGGGTATGGAATTCCCTCTCCATGATGAACCGCCCGACGGTCAGAATATACCCGCCGCTTTTTAAGCCGAGCGAGGATGAATCCCTGAAATCCGGGACGGAACGAAGATTAGCGCCGTTCGGTATATAATGCACCTTCCTGGAATATTGAGCGGAAAGCTGCCCCGTCATCAATTTTGAGACGGCGATCGCCGCGTCCGTATTCCTGACGGCGCTCCTTTCCCCCATTTTGAGCATGATCCGCGCAAAAGCCCCCCATTTCCGCTGCCTGTAATCCAGGGCGTGAATCGTGGCGACCGTTTTTTTCCGGGCGAGACGGGGGATCCACGCGAAGATCGAGGGACCGATTCCGTGAAAGTGGACGATATCGAAATCATTCGACAACGACGGAATGCAGGCCGCCAATGAACTGGTAGCCGTATCGAGGTTCTTGGTCGGTATTGAAGGGAGCACCCTTATCCGCATGCCGAGGTGCGTCCCGTCGAGGCTGAACGGCTTTCTCCCGAAGACGGTGACATCGTGGCCCCGAGAAGCGAGCCTGCGCCCGATTTCCTCGATGTGCCTCTCGATCCCGCCGTAAGTGGCGGGAAGGCCCTTCGAGCCTATCATCGCGATCCGGAGGTTTTTTCGGTCTCCGCCCATAAGGCACCAGTCCCCGAGGTCAGGATGCGGCCGGCTGCCTGCCGAAAAGAATTCTGATCCAGCTGCGCGCGATCCAGGCCGCCACCTGAAACGGTCTTCGTTTCATGGAGGATCGCACCGTACATATCATCCAGCAGGGAATTTTACAGCCGTCCACCGCTCTTCTCGCCTTGTCGGCCTCTTCGCTCCGCCATATCCCGTCGAAGGAGCCGGTCGAAAGGTCGCCCATCTGCTTTTCGAGGGTGAGACATGGAAAGACCTTTCCCTGGGGATCTATAAACAGCGAGTCGCGCCCCGCCCTGCAGCCGATCGGCCTGTGGCCCAGCCGGTTGTATTCGAGTACCCCTGAATAGAAAAAGGCGCGAAGCCATCTTTTCGGGCTCAGGCTGAGCAATTCCTTTCGCATGACGTATTTCAACTCGTTTTCCAGTTCCAACGGATCCACGCTCTGGTTCTCGCCGGTGGAGAAATAGAAATCGGAATTCTGCGCGACGGAAGTGGTGAACTGGAAACCGAACTGCCTCGAGAGATCATAGACAGCTCCCAGATGCCTGACATTTTCCCTCTGGGCCGTGAAGGCGACGCGGACGTTCCGGTATCCTATCTTGCGAAGCTGCGTCAGGGTCTCGAGAACCTTGTTGAAACCGCCTTCGGTCCCCCGTATCCTGTCGTGCATATCGCCTATCCCGTCGAGCGATACCGCTATGCCAACCTTTCTCCCTATCTTCATGAGATCGGGAGCCGCGTGCGCGATCCTCCGATTTTGAAATCCGTTTGTTGAAATAACTATCCTCGGAGCCCGGCAGCGCCTGTAAATCGCCGAGACGAACTCTACGATGTCTTCCCTCAGAAAAGGCTCTCCGCCGGATATGTTGACGTCCCTGAGCGTTTCGGGCAACTTTTCGATATCTTCGACGCTCAGTTCCTTCCCCGGCGGAAGTTTCCAGATATTGCACATGTTGCATCTCGAATCGCACCGGTAGGTCACGGCAACGACGGCGTCGATCGGAGTCGACATTTACCGACCTTCCTTCCCGCCTTCGGCGATACGCGAGAAAAGCTCCGCGTAAGCTTTTAACATCCCGCTTTCAGAGAAATCCTTTTCGACCCTTTTCCTGGCGTTCTCCCCCAGCGCCATCCTCAGACCCGGATCCTTTTTGAGGGATTGAAGCGAACGCGCGAGAGCCTCGACATCCCCGCTCTCTATAAGAATCCCTTCTCTTCCATCCTCCATCATCTCCGGAATCGATCCGACCCGCGTCGATACTACCGCCGCCCCCGAAGACATCGCCTCCAGAATCGAAAGAGGGAGGGTTTCAACGACCGGATGGGAGCATAGCACGGAAACGTCCGTCACTGAGAAAATCCTTTCCATATCCCTGCGCACCCCGAGAAACCTGATCTTTCCTTCGATGCCAAGGCCGGCCGCCCTTTTCCGTATCGCCGGCGCCTCGGCGCCGTCGCCGGCCATCAGAAATGTATATCCCGGATCGCCGCCAAGGAGTCTTGACGCGGCGCAGACGAGCATCATGTGATTCTTCTCAGGCCTCATCGCCGCGGCCATCGTGACCACGAGGTCGTCGCGGGGAATTCCTAGCTCCTCCCTCAACGAGGCTTTCGCGCAGGCGTCGCTTTCGGGCCGGAACTTCCGCGTATCGACGCCGTTTCTTATCAGGACAATCTTCCCGGGATCCATCCCCCCGTCATCGCAGAGATACCTCGCGTGATTTTCCGCAAGAGCAACGACGCGTTCGAAGTGGGGGAGAGCCATTCTGTCGGTGAAACTGAAAGTCCCTTTTCTATTCCACAGGCCGGTAGAATGCACGCACAGCACTCTGTGCTTCTGCCCCGCCATGCGCGAGGCGAGCACGCCGGCGAATATCGCATCGTGATGGTCGAGGCACAGTAGAATCGAATCCCTCTCGGCGGCCAGGATCCGGGCGAGTTTCACGACCGCGCCGATGTCGCGCCTGCCTCCTGAAATGCCGGAGAGCACCGCTATCCCGCCGTTTTTAATCTCCTCACCGATAGTTCCGGGTTCCCTGATGCAGACAATCCGGGGCATTATCCCGTACCCGGCCAATCCCAGCGCGAGCGCCCTCACGACCATTTCCGCGCCGCCGGTCACGAGCGTCGAACACAGTATTGTGACCCTTTGCCTGAAGACGGGAGAATCCATAACGGAAACCTTTTACAGGTAAGGTCCCTCTCTGCGGCCCTTTTTGCACTTCAGCTCGTCGAGCGTGGCGTGAACCCTCGCCGGATTGCCGTACGCGAGAACCCGCGGCGGAAGATCCCGCGTGACGACGGATCCGCTGCCGACCAGGGTCTCCTCCCCTATCGTCACGTATGGGACGATCGTTGTGTTCACTCCGATACGGCACCCTTTCCGGAGAACCGGACCGCGCATGCAATCGCCCGAATCGGGGCATCCGGGATGAATGTCGTTGGCTATGGTCACTCCGGGAGCCATGAAGACGTCGTCCTCGATGACGGTGAACTGGGCTATGTAAATATTGCAGTGTATCTTGACGTTGCTCCCTATCACGCAGCCGTAATCGACGACCGAGTTGTTCCATATCGAAAAATGGTCTCCGATCGTGTTTTGTTCCCTGATCACGACGTTGTGCCCGGTCTCCAGACGGTCGCCGATCCTCGATCCGGCGTAGATGACCGAACCGCTGCGTATCCTCGCGCCGGAACCTATCTCAAGTTCCTCGCTGACGCCGCGCCTCGGGGAAAGATACCCGACGATAGCCTCGGGATCGATGACCGCTCCATTCCCAAGGCGCACCAAGCCCGTTTTCCCAGTGATCTTCACAGGTTCCATCTCACCCATCCCGTTCTAGGCTAAAGATTCAGGATATTCGATCTTGATCTCGGCGCCGTTGGCCG
Source organism: Candidatus Krumholzibacteriia bacterium (assembly GCA_025453655.1). GTDB lineage: Bacteria > Krumholzibacteriota > Krumholzibacteriia > Krumholzibacteriales > Krumholzibacteriaceae > JALOPX01. Next base: position 6,839 of record JALOPX010000027.1, on the reverse strand, counting down.
CCATCGACCTGTCGATCGCGTCGAGCGCGAGCAGCACCTCGAGCCCGTGCTTCCCGCCGCTCCGCGGCGTTTTCCCGTTGATGCAATCGAGGAAGTGCTGGCACTCGATCTTGAGAGGCTCGGCGTCGTCCAGCTTCGGTATGGAGATGTCCCCGTACCTGTAGGAGAGCTGGAATTCGCCGAACGTATCGTAGTGCGGTATGACATCGACGCCCTTGTCGTATATTCTTATCTTCTCGAGGCTCGAGATATCGTCGTAGACGAGCATCTTCCTGCTTCCGACGACCGTCGTGGCGCGAATCTTGTTCGGGTTCAGCCACGAAACCTGCAGGTTGGCCAGAATCGAGCCGGGATATCTCAGCGTCACGAATGCGACGTCCTGTATTTTAGGCTGAATGTACGAATATCCGACCGCCGAGACCGAAACCGGCCGCGACTCCAGGATATAATTCATGATGGAAACGTCGTGCGGAGCGAGGTCCCATACGACGTTTATGTCGTCCTGGAACAGCCCAAGGTTGACCCTGGACGTGGAGATGTAATAGACGTCGCCGAGTTCGCCGGATTTGATAAGGTCCCTCACCTTGTTGACGGCGGCCGTATAGACGAACGTGTGGCCGACCATCAGGGTTTTCCCGGCTTTATCAGCCAGGCTTACGAGCTTTATTCCCTCATCCACCTTGCTGGTAAGCGGTTTTTCACAGAATACGTGCTTTCCCGCCTTGATGGCTTCGACGGCCAGTTCGTAGTGCGTTGAGACGGGCGTCGCGATCACGACTGCGTCGATCTCAGGGTCGTTTATGATATCCTTGTAATCGACGGTCACCGCCAGGGACGGATACAGCCTGTTCATGTGCTTCAGGCGGTTTTCCGAAAGGTCGCTGGCCGTCTTTACCTGCGCATCCTTGAGGTTGATGAAATTTCTGATGAGATTGGGTCCCCAGTACCCGCAGCCGATCACTCCTATTTTCAGCAATTTTCCTCCATCCGTTTAATATCCGCCCGTACCCGCCAGCATGACGGGTATCGTTCTTGCCATGATCTTCAGATCCATCATCAACGACCAGTTCTCGATATAGTACAGATCGAGTTTCACCATCTCGTGGAACGGCACCGTGCTTCTTCCGCTGACCTGCCACAGCCCGGTCAGGCCCGGCCTGACCTTGAGCCTGAGCTTGTGCCATTCATCGTAATGCTCGTACTCGTACTCAAGGGGCGGCCGCGGCCCCACGATGGTCATCTCCCCCCTGAGTATATTGATGAATTGCGGCAACTCATCAAGGCTCGTCCGCCTTAAAAAACCGCCCACGGAGGTTTCGCGCGGATCGTTCGTTATCTTATACAGGTTGTTGGATTTGCCGTCAAGCGTCGTTTGCGACATTTTGCCGTGTATGAAATTCTGGGCGAATTCGCGGTGGATGCAGTCGTCGGCGTCGGCTTTCATCGTCCGGAACTTGAAAAGAGAAAATGGACGTCCCTCTTCCCCTATCCGCCGTTGCCTGAAGAACACGGGGCCTCTGGACGTTAGCTTTATCAGCAGCGCTATGGCGAGTAAAAACGGAAATCCGAGCAGCAATACGGTCAGCGAGGAGCCGATGTCTATCAGCCGTTTCAGCATCATCTGCACCGAACTTCTTTCCCTGATGGCGAAATGAACGGTGCCATCCAGATGCTCCGTACGTTGATCAGCTTTCAGTGCGCTGTCCAGTGCCAGTGTGTACTTTCTCATAGCTGAACTGTCCCGTCTAAATTACTGATCCTTCTTATGTCTTTAACTCTTATCCTCTAGCCCCCTCCTTGGTCAAAGGATTCGTCATGTCTGTTTCACGGTTCTCAGCACCTTGCAGACATAATCGACTTTCTCCGGTTCGAGTTCCGGATACATCGGAAGGGTGATGCACGAGTGCATCAGCCTTTCGGAAACGGGGAAATCGCCTTCGTTCCGCCCGAGATTCCTGAACGCGGGCTGCATGTGTATCGGAACGGGATAGTGCCGGCCCCAGCCTATGTTGGACGAATCCAGAGCATCGGTCACGGCTTTCCTGTCCCTGCACCCCAGCGCAAATAGATGATATACCGGCCTGCACTGATCCTGTTCCCTCGCCATCCAGTATCCCGATCCGCCCAGGCCCTCGTGGTAACGTTTCGCCAGGGCTCTTCTCCTGTCGTTCCAGCCGTCCAGATATTTCAGCTTCGCGCTGAGCACCGCCGCCTGAAGCGAGTGCAGCCTGAAGTTGTATCCCATCACGGAATGCTCGTTCTTGATTATCTGCCCGTGATGCCTCAGGCCCTTGATCCTCGTCACGACCTCCTCCGAGTCCGTCGTCACGGCTCCGCCCTCTCCGAAAGCCCCGAGATTCTTGCTCGGGTAAAATGAGAAGGCGGCGGCATGCCCCAGAGAGCCGGCCTTTTTCCCCTTGTACGAAGCGCCGTGAGCCTGGCAGGAGTCTTCGATCACCTTGATTCCGTGCTTTTCCGCGATCTTCATGATCGGATCCATGTCGCACGTCTGCCCGAAAAGATGCACGGGGATTATCGCCCTTGTCCTCTTCGTTATGGCGGCTTCCAGCTTCGAAGGATCCATCAGGGCGGTATCTTCGCAAACATCGACCAGTACCGGTGCGGCTCCGGCCATCACGATCGCTTCCACCGTCGCTATAAAGGTATTTGCCACGGTGATGACTTCGTCGCCCGGTCCGATCTTGTATCCGAGAAGGGCGAGCACCAGGGCGGAGGTTCCACTGCTCGTGCCGGCGCAGTGCTTCGTGCCGCAATAAGAGGCAAATTCGCCTTCAAACCTGTCAAGCCCGGGGCCAAGGACAAAAGCGGTATTATCAATGACTTCCGCTATCGCCTTGTCTATTTCCCCTCTTATCAGGCCCGTCTGTTCCGTCAGATTGAAAAATGGAATCTTTTCCATCGATACGCCTTTCCGTTAGCCGGTTTCACGCCCTGACCCGAGTTCTTGAGATTATAACATTTCCGGGAAATTATTACTACCATCATTTTCATAAACCATTTATACTATGCGGAAATATGAGGATTTAACCCTGTTTCCCGATCTCATAAAGGCCTGACGCGGGATGTCGGCCTCCCTGGCGGCCTTTTTGATCCGGTACCGGCGTGCAATGAATATTTTCCTTGTTTCCGAGGAAGTCACATCAAGTCCCGTGGAAGGGCTTCAGGTATTCACCATGCACCTGTGCAGATACCTCGATGCCCGGCACGACCTGACCGTCATACACGGGAATGGGGAGCCGGAGAAGCAACTCGAATCGATCAAGATCCTGCCGCGCAAAATCCCGTTTAGCCGGAAACTGGCCGCGTTTTTCGGCGAAGCCTCTCCCGACCTCGTGATCTATCTTCCCTCCTCCGGGCTTACCGCGTTCGGATTGTTGCGGTCCATCGTTTTGCAGAGGCTCTCGGGCGCGCCGGTCATGACCCTCGCCATGCAGGACAGAAAGATCGGCAGTCTTCATGGGTTGATCTCGCGCGCCGGTTTCCGGGGGCTGGTCCTCTCGCCTTCCGGGGCTCTGCGCGAGTCTCTCGAAAGGATCGGCATCAGGACCGGCGGGATAATCCCGGGCATCGACGAGCGCCTGTTCCGCCCCGTTTCGCGGGAGAGGAAATCGGAGCTGAGGGTCAAATACGGCCTTCCTCGGGAGAATTTTATCGTCCTTCATGTCGGGCACATAAAGGAGAGCAGGAACATCGGGATCTTCCTCGGATACCGCGACTGGGGCGCGGGCATCCTCGCGCTGGTCAAGGCGGGTTATGTCGATCCCGTCTGGAAGGAAAGGCTCTCGGACGCCGGAGTCGCGGTGATGGACGGGTACATCGAGGATGTGCATGAACTTTACCAGGCGAGCGACCTTTACCTCTTCCCGGTCCGGTCATCGAAGGGAGCACTGGACTTTCCCTTGTCCGTGATCGAAGCGGCCGCGTGCGGCCTGCCGGTCGTCACGACCCGTTTCGGAGCTCTTCCCCGCCTGATGGATGAATCCGGCTGTTTCAGGTATTTCGACGACCGGTCCGAAATCCCCGGGCTGATCGCCGAAATAAGGGATAACCACGCCGCCTCGGGAGCGGGCGGCGAAGATTTCTCATGGAACGCGGTTCTCGGCAAATATCTTGAGCCGGCCATCGGGGAGGCCGTGTCCTCATTCAAAAGGAAGTCGCGATGATCCGGAGCGTGTTCAAACCCGGCCCGGCGGGAACGGGCCGCATACTTGTCCTGAGCGGTCTCGACGGCACGGGCAAATCGACGCAGGCCGAAATTCTGGCGGGGCGCCTCGCTTCGGAAGGCGTAGTGGCGGGCATTGTGTGGAACCGGTGGAAACCGATCGCCACCGCGCCGTTGATTAATCTCGCCCGGCGGCGTTTAAGCGCTGTCAGTGACGCAAGGATCGCCGATTACCGCAATTTCACCGAGTCAAAGAAAAAGAAGATGCGAAGCCCCGCGAAGCGGGCGGCCTGGCAGACGATGGTCTGGATCGAGTACGCCGTCGAGGTGAACATAAGGCTTTCGCGCCACAGGTGCCGGTCGCACGGGGTGATCTGCGACAGGTACGTCTACGATACCGTTGTCGACATGGCCGTTAATTTCTCGATGGGACCGGAGGCTCTGCGCGAGTTGTGCGAAAACCGCCTGCTCGATCTCTTTCCCGTGCCTTCGAGGGCGATTCTCATCGACATCGATCCAAGGACGGGAGCTGAACGCAAAAAGGACGGCACTCCCGAAGAGTACCTGGCGGACAGGCGGGAACTGTATCTGGAGATGGCGCGGCTGACGGGTGCCGCCGTCATCGACGGGCGGGGTTCCGTGGAGGAGATCGCCGGCAGGATCTGGGATGAAACCGGGGACTGGCGGTCCTCCCTTCTCGAAAAGCGGGAGTAGGCGGAGGAACTCATGGGGAAACTGGTCGTCATAGGGATCGACGGGATGGACTGGAATACGACGGAAAGGTTCCTGCCGGAGATGCCGTCGATCCGCGGGATATCGAAAGCCGGCTTCGCGGGCGAGATGCCTTCGATCTTCCCACCGGACAGCATTCCTTCCTGGATCAGCATATTCACAGGCCTCGACCCGAGCAGGCACGGGATCCTCGAAACGATAGACTATTTCAAAAAGGACGCGAAGGACTTTGCCGTGGATACTGGGGCATTCACGGGAAAAACCTTCTGGGACGCGGCATCCAGGGCCGGGAAAAAGGTCATAGTCGTCAATCCCCTGATGGCGTACCCTCCCTGGGAGGTCAACGGAGTGATGGCGTCTGGGCCCGTCTTCATATCGGGCAAAACCGCCGTGTATCCCCAATCGGTTTCCGCGGAATCGTCCCTCCCCCCTCTGGGCGGCATCGTAGATTTTCCGGAAAAACGTGAACTCGCCGGGTTCTATGAAAAGACGAAGGCCGAGACGGCGGCGATAGTGGAATTCACCGCCGGGCTGATGGAAACCCGGCAATGGGACCTGACCTTCGTAACCCTTCTCACGATGGACCGCGTATGCCATTTCTTCTGGAGGTATTTCGACGCCGATGACCCGACATGGCCGGGGCCGAACGAGCACTCGGATGTGATTCCCGATTTTCACAGGTTCATCGACCGCTGCGTCGGGCGGCTCGCGAAGGCGGCCGGCGAGGGCGCGACATTCATGATCGTCTCCGATCACGGGCACGCCATGAGACCCCCGTTATTTTTCAACCTCAACCAGTACCTGATGGAGAACGGCCTTCTCGAAAGCAGGATCAGGGGACCGAAATTCCTGAGCCCGAGGTATCACCTCGAGAACGCGAAAAACTTCGCCCTCGAAACCCTTCACAGGTTCGATCTGGAGGACGTTTCCTACAGGCTTGCCCACATCTTTCCGCTTGCCAGAAAGCTGAAGAAAAAGGATTTCATGACGAATCCTTCGAGAAATATCGCGACGGCATCCGGTTTCGGAGGCACGAATCCTTTCGGGGGAGTCGAAATCTCGGCCGCGAAGTGTTCTCAGGAAGGGCTCGATTACGAGAAGACCAGGGACAGGGTGATCAGGCTTCTCCTCGAAGCCGAATCACGCGACGGGGAGAATATCTTCCTCTGGGCCAGAAGGCGCGAGGAGATGTTCGACGGCCCGTTCCTGGAACGCTACCCGGACATTTTATTCGAGATGAGACCGGTGTACGGGACGAACTGGTCCCTCCACCTCCCGCTCGTGACGGTCAATCCGAGACACAGAAAGATCTCCGGCGGGCACCGCGGCAGCAGCGTACTGATCGCCGGACCTTTGCAGGGATATGAGGTCGCCGCGGAAAAGGTCGCTTCCATCAACATCGCCGCCTCGATCGCCTCCTTCCTGGACCTGCCCTCGCGCGGCGGGGAAGATCCGGGATTGGTGCCGGGAGAGAGTTTCCTCAGAAAAACCCGCGGCGGAGCCTGACAGCCGCCTTGACACGGAAGAGTCGACCGTATAGAGTCTTTCAAGTGGTCTGAACCTGCCGGCGAATATCAGGACGGAGGAATCCACAGATGATCGAAGGAGTCAGGATAAGGCAACTGAGGGTCATTCCCGACGAGCGGGGAAGGCTGATGGAGATGGTAAGGGCCGACGATGATGAATTCGTCAAGTTCGGCCAGGTCTATGTGACGACCTGTTACAGCGGGGTCGTGAAAGGCTGGCATTATCACAGGCTGCAGCACGATTATATGACAGTGGTCAGGGGAATGATGAAGATCGTTCTTTACGACAACCGTGACGGTTCGCCCACCAGGGGCGAGGTAAACGAATTCTTCGCGGGAGATCACAACCCCGTCAGGATTCAGATCCCGCCCGGCGTCTGCCACGGCTTCAAGTGCAT
>JALOPX010000026.1:20811-21733 GCA_025453655.1 Candidatus Krumholzibacteriia bacterium | reverse complement strand
ATTCTTTTCTATCTTCAAAGCCGTCTCCCCTTACGATCCCGATTTCATTGTTCTGAGCGATATGCGCTCCGCGCTGGCCAGCCTCAGCTCATCCAGGATGTCTATCATGATCCCGTACTCGGCATCCGGATGCGTCTCGATGACGACGACCAGCTTGTCGTTCTGGATAAGTTTGTTCTCGATGAACACCTTGAGATCCTCGATTGCAACCGGGCCGGACCCTCTGGCGACGATCGAACCGTTGGCATAGGCCTGAAGCACGAGAACGTTATCCTTGCTCAGCTTGACCGATTTCGACTGCTGGCCCGGAAGGGCCATGGGAAGGCCCTCTTCGACGGCGAACATCGTGGTCACAAGGAAGAAGATCAGAAGCAGGAAGTTGATGTCCGACATCGGAGCGCTGTTGATTTCGGTCGATACCTTTCCGCTTTTCTTGATCATTATCGACGCTCCGATTTATTACTTGGTTACGCCCAGTTCTATAAGTTCGTTTACCAGCTCGGCCGAGGCTTCTTCCATCTCGAGAACGAACCTGTCGATCCTGGATACGAAGAAGGAATGCCCGAGGCTTGCCGGGATCGCTATGATAAGGCCCGCGGCCGTCGTGATGAGGGCCTCCTGGATACCGGAAGCCACGACCTTCGCGCTTACCTGCTCTGCCGCCGCGATGGCGGCGAAGGCGCTGATCATACCGGATACCGTCCCGAGGAACCCGAGAAGGGGCGCGACCTGCGAAACCGTCGCGATCGCGACGAGCCCGCGCTCCAGGAACGAGGTCTCGATGCTTCCAGCCGTCTCGATGGCCTCCTTAACCGCTTCGGGACCGCGACCGGCCCTGAGAAGGCCTGAGTGCAGAACCGCCGCGATCGGGCCCCTGGTCCTTTCGCATACCTTCAATGCGCTGTCTATGCCCTCTGACCGC
>JALOPX010000026.1:0-20798 GCA_025453655.1 Candidatus Krumholzibacteriia bacterium | reverse complement strand
GCCCTCTGACCGCATCGTGACCAGAATCTCGTTCATCAGCCTCCTGACGTTGATCCTGGCGCGGGCGAGGGTGATCGCTCTCTCTATGATAAATACTATTCCGATTATGGAAGCGAGAAGGAGGGGATACATGAAAATACCGCCGGCCAGGAACTGCTTTCCGATGCCGCTGTGCTTGAGATTGTAAAGGACCGTTCCCAGCCTCTTCTTTTCGGCCATCAGTTCGACCTGATTGGCTACCACCATCGAATCGTTGGCTGCCGTGCCGATGGAATCCCGGGCCGACTGTACCGTCATCATCGGCTCCACCCGTCTGCGCACACAGGACCGATGGGGAGACGATAACAAGACAAAGTGCAAAAGCTGACCAAAGAGCCTTCGCCGAAAGCCTTCTCTGTACCATACTTCGCGCTCCTTCTGCGGAAAACGGATTAAGACACTCTGTATATCCGTCGGAACTTCTTATTCCTTGGATGACTGACCGATCGAATCCAATCTCTCCGTAACCGAAGTAAAATAGTTTATGCTGAAACCGTTGTCAATCAAAAATTCCCGTGGTGCGGGGGGAGTCTAATACCTATTCCCCGGAACTCTCCTCGAACTGTTTATCAAAGTCTTCGGAGGTGCCCACGAGGACGTAATTACCCACCCCGTCCTTGTCGACGAAGAGGAATCTCAGGCCCGAATCTATCGTCATAAGCTGATCGCGCTTGAAAAGCGGCTTTCCCTTTATCGTGTATATCCATATCTCGTACCCGCCGGTGTCCATGCCCCCGCCCCGGTAGGGTTTGCTCCGGTTGTTGAGCAGGTCGTACATCTGGACCTCTTCGGTCCCGAGCCCCTTCATCGTGTTATGAACGACCACCTTGTACTGATCCTCGAGCTTGTCGATCGCCTGGTTCAGGTCGGTCCTGTTGAAGGGGACGCTTTCGGACATTATCTCCTCGGGGAATCCGAACCGGATGAATATCTGCCCCCGGTCGGTGACCGCGCCCTTCCTGAAGTCGCCGAAATTGGCGTTCGCGTAATTGACCCGCTGGATGAAGGTCTCGTACGATTCGTTCACGGCGGTATGGGGGGTGGGGTCGTTCTCCTCCCAGAACCGGTTCATGATCTTCTCCTGCTGCCCGATGCTGGCATCCCTGAAGTCTTCGTATTCCGGATCGGTGAAAATGATCCTGGCTTCGAGCATCAAATCCCTTTGAGGCCTGATCCAGTTCATGATTTCCCAGGCGACCGAGAAATCCTTCCCCGAGATGCCGTGGATTCCCTCGCCGAAAAGCTCCACCGCCAGATTGTAGCTGCCCGCCGGCCAGGCGTTCACGTCGAAGGCCCCGAAAACCGAGGCGCTCCCCCCGGACACGGCGCAGTCAAGCTCAAGCGAGTCGATGCGCTCTCCGTTGCCGTCGATGACCGATGCGAAAATGCCCACCGAGTCCGCCTCGACATTCTCCGGAACCATGGCGTGTACGAAAAAGGACAGTGTGTCGTTTTTCAGGCCGTATATCCCGATGGGGTTGGGGATGTACTGCCCGCCGGCGTTTTTGCCCCAGAGGAGGAAAGGCCCGCCGATGGCCAGCCTGTCCGCTTCGAAAACCGGCACTTCCAGTCTCTGGGCCTCGAAGGCCGAATGGTTGTGCTTCTTCCTCAGCATGCCGAGCAGGGTCTTCTTGCCCCTGTTCAGATCCTCCAGCCTGGCGCTCAGCGAATAGTCGCCGGGGGCCACGCTGCAGGAGTCCGCGATATAGATGAAGCCGGCCAGATCCTGCGCCACCGGAGCCTGCGCCCTCGAATCCCGGATCACGAGCCGCTTCTCGTGAACCTTTCCCTCCTGCGACTCCAGCAGAATATAAACGGAAACGGCAGCCGTGTAGCTGCCGTTCGTTTCCTTGTATCGGATTTCCCTAGTGGGTACGGCCACCTGGAAGATCTCGAGGACCTTTCCATCTCTCAAAGGGAGGGATCCCGCATCCAGGAAGAACTCGAAATCTCCGTTCCCCCGGAAGACCTGTCCCATGCCCGTCCCCGGGGAGGTCATCATCAGGAACAGGACGGATAACAGGAAAATCGCCTTTTTCATCGGGATCCGGGCCTCCTTAAATCCTCTCGACCGCCGCCTAGTAACTGAAGTTCAGGGTAACCCTGTGCGCAGCCCCGAGGTATCCGAGGTCTTCCCACGCATAGTCGAACCCCAGATCCGAGGTCTGGCTCGTATCCACCCTGAAACCGAGTCCCCAGGCCAATCCCTGCGAGTCGTACGCTATGTTGTAGCCCGAACGTACGAAGAGCAACTGGTTGAACGCGTACTCCATGCCGACGTTCATCCTCTCCTTGTTGTCCGAAGGATGCGAAAATTCGCCGGCGGCGAGAAGCGCGTGCGCCCCCCTTCTGTAGGCGTCCATAGAAAGGCCGACCTTGAAAAGGGTGGGCAGCTTCGAAGCGCGGTCGTCGTAATCGACCTCTCCGCCGAGCGACTGGATCATCATGCCGAGCTTCATGCCCTGTATGCCTATCCTGTAGAGAAGGCCGAAGTCGAAGGCCAGCGATTCGACGCTCTTGTCGGCCAGCCCCATATGGATGAAATGGGACGTGAAACCGGCGGAGAACTTGTCGGTGAAATACATCGCGTAGGACAGTCCGAACGACATGTCTCCGGCGTCGAAGTGCCTGTTCGTTCCCTCGGGCATGTAGATGGTGCGTTCCAGCATCGGATCCATCGTAAGAGCCCTCGCGGAGATTCCGAATGTTCCCGGAAGGTACGGCGTCGTGAAGACCGCTCCCGCGAAGTAAAGATCCACGTCGGCGGGCCACATCACCGAATTCAGCGTCACCTGGGTCCGGTTAATCTCCACCATGCCGGCCGGATTCCAGTACATCGCCGTCGCGTCGTTGGCCACAGCCGTGAAGGCGCCCCCCATCCCGCTCGCGCGGGCCGAAGTGCCTATCTTGAGAAACTGAGCGGCATAGGTCCCGACCTTCTCGAAGGGCTGCGTTCCCGCGAGAACGACACCGGGCACCAGAGCCAGTATCAGAATCCCCGAAAAAACCTTGGTTTTCATCAACAGACCTCCCCAAATGAATCCATAGCCACGATCACCTGATAATAACGAATTTTCCGACCGTCTTCTCGAACTTGCCGTCATCGGGCTCCACCGCGAACAGATAGACGCCGCTCGTGACGTTCTGCCCGTTCCTCGACACCAGGTCCCACATAAGCGAGCCGTCCCCGTCGCTGCCGTCGTGATACAGGATCTCCACCAGATCGCCGGCCAGAGAGAATATCCTGACGGTCGACCTGCATCTGGGAAGATTCCTGAACTCGATCTTTATGCCGGTCGGATCGTCCATGTTCGGGAAAAGCTCCCACGGGGCCATCGACTCGGAGGTCGCCGGGTTCGGGACGACATAGATTTTCTCCCCGTCGAAATCCTCCGAATCCTGGGAATTCGACTTGGGATTGACGTACTGGAAGTTCGAGGAAGGATCCCCGTACTTGCCCGTAGATACCGGTACGCCGTTGTCCGTGGCGTGATCGTACGCCGTGATGCTGTAGAAATAATGCATGCCGTTGTGTACGCTCTCATCCACGTATTTATAGTACTGAAGCCCGCCCTCGAATCCGAGGTTGTACCTCGCCATGGCCTCCAGGGTGTCGCACTCCCGATCGGAGAGGCCGGGGGGGCATGGAACCGTATCGAGAGGCGAATACCAGACGGCCTCCTCGAACAGCTTTATGACGGCATCCTTGCCGGGAAGATTCACGAGAGGCTCGTATTTCCATCCCCGCCTGTCATCCTTTGTGACGGAATACGGATAAAGGAAATCTATGTCAGGGTTGATCCCGTTGACGAGATCCCTCTCCTCGATGAGCTGCCAGAGCTCCCTCGCCGGGCCGCTCAGCACCGAAGTGCCCTCCGGCCTGTCCCAGCCGTCGGCCCTCCATATCCTGTACCCTTCGAAATCGTATTCGAGAGTGCTGACGTCGGGCGTGACCTCGCTGAAGTTGTCCCACAGGAGCACGACCTTGTTGTCTCCGGGGAGGATCCGCATGTTAGGCGGAGGCGGAGCCGATCCGACCAGCCAGTTCACCTGGGTTTCCTTGCCGTTCACGCCGGTCTGGAAATCGGCGAATGTGGCGTCTCCCTTGTTGCACCGCGTATTGGCCCATATCTCATCCTCCTCCCGGCAATCGGCGTTGACCCAGATGACCTCGCCCCTGACCGCCGAAAGAAGCTCCAGATCGTCCCCCGCCGCGCACGAATCGGCCACCACGCCCGATACCGGGCCCGGAACCGGGGTTTCCCTTCCATCGATCCCGGTCTGGGGATTCCCGTCCACATCGAACCAGTTGCCCGAAAACGCCATCGACGCGCTTGCCGCCGCGGTGAGCATCCCTTCGAGGCCTTCGCCGCAGACGAAGGCGACCTGGAGAATCATCGTGCTGTCGGGCAGGAGTTCCCTGAAGGGGCCCGTGGCCATCAACATCCTGTAGTCCCTCGGCACCTCGGCGTTGCGGTCCTTCTGGTTCTTGCTCATAAGCTCATAACGCTCGAAGTCGTTGGTCGGGTCCCCGCCGTTCTCGTAGGGCTGGTCCCCGGAAAAGTTCTGGTACGAGGTGAGCCCGACCTTTTTGGGAGCGTTCTCGCCCAGGGGATCGGTGTCGTGGCCCAGGAAGATGATCCCGAAATACCCGAGGCATTCGCCCTCGTCGCCGTCCTTGTCGTAGAAGTAGGCGACGCTCAGCCTCACGGGCACCTCGTTCGAGCCCCTCTTCGCGCAACGTATCCCTTCGAACAGCCCGGTGCAGTCATCGGTCCAGTACTGCTCGCGGTCCCTCTTGCCGGCGTCGCCGTCGGCGAAGAATCCGACATATATGTCCTCGATGATATCGGTGCCGTAGTTTTTTATCTTGTATTCGACGCCGACGAAATCGTAGAACTGCTTCTCTTCCCACTGATAGCTTTCCTGGCGTACGAAGAGGTGAAGAGGCGTGTGCTCAGGGTTGACCTGGGTCGACGTTGGATGATCGTCAGTCGTCCAGCAGGTGAACATCTGCTTGCCTATGGCGGCGAAATCCTCGTCGATCTTGCCGTCCCCGTCGTCGTCGACGCCGTTATGCCAGTCCTCGTCGACGAGGCCGTCCTTGTCGTCGTCGGCGGGGCTCGGAAGGCGCGAGCCGTTCTGGATGCCTTCGAAGGCCCTGTAGATTTTGGCGTTCTGGTCCTCCGTGCCCGGAGGCCTGAACTCTATCTCGTACGCGGATGTCGAAACGACCGGCACCCCGCCCTTCCTCGCGCCCACCCACAACCCGGCGATGAACATATACTCGACCCCCGAGTTGGCCGGCCACTGCGCCGAAGGGTACTCCTGCGTGGGCCAGTTGGAGCTTGGATACGAGCCGAAACAGCCCCAGTTGGTCACATTCATCTGCAGGTTTCCGACATTGTGAATACCGGATCCGTCGAACACCCAGATCTGCTCCATTGTCTTGAGCTTCTCAGCCCACTCGGCCGACTCGTTCCTCGCGGACGCCGGGGAATGGACCAGAGAGGCCGCAAGGGCGATCAGCGCCAGAAGCAGACTCCCTTTCTGAATCATGTTACAACCTCCGCTCCGTTGATTGCATTCATCCGCGAATTCATTAGAATTCGAATCCGAATCCTATCCTCCACTGGCGCCGCCCTCCCCAGATCGTCGGATCGTTGACGGGCGTGAAGTCGTCGAGCCCGTCCTCGTCCAGGTCCTGAAGGTAGGCGCCGCCGTACTGGCCCGTTTCGGTCAGATACGAGCCCCCGTCCATCCTGGCGTTCACCATGCCCGGGAAGACCCCGGGAGCCGTCCCGAACGGATTGAGCACATCCTCGTCGAGCAGGTTCCTGCCTTCGAAGAAGAGGGTGAGCTCCTGCCCGTATATATCGAATTTCTTTCTCCCCTGAAGGTTTATCACATGGGTGTTGGGAAGCCGCAGGGAGTTCTCGTCGAGGGGGTCCTGCCTGCGGGCGAAACGGTCGAAAGGCGTCCAGGGAAGCCCGCTGCCGTACATGTAGATGATCGACGCGCCCCATTTGTTCTCGTCCTGGAGACGCAGCGTGATGTTGAGCGTGTGGCGCTGATCCCAGTCGAGCGGCATCTCCTGCGTCGGGAGGTGGGTGAGGCCCTCGGCCGATATGCCGAAGTTCGCGTTCGAGGCGACACCGTCGGCGTAGGAGAAGGTGTACGATATTTCCCCGCCGATATAGTGGCTCAGGCGCTTGTCGAGGGCGATCTCGAGGCCTCTCGAACTGGCGTAGGTCCTGTTGATGTAGCGGTATCCCGTGATGCCGAGATCCTCGTCCGTCACCCTTGTGGACGATATGAGGCCGTAGATATCCTTGTTGAAAACGACGAAGTTGGCGGCCACCGTCTCGGTGAACTGGTGGGATACACCGGCCTGGTAGGAGACGGTCAATTCCTCGTTGAGATCCGGGTTGCCGAGGATGGCGGCCCCGCCGATAAGGCTCTGGGACTGGAAGAGGAAGGTCCTTGCGGGCCACTGCGTGAACCTCCCGTAATGGAAATGGAACTTGTCCTTGTCCGTGATCGGGAATGCGAACCCGAGGCGCGGGCTGATCTGGAACTTGTTCTCCTCGACGTTCGGATCGATTTCGCTGTTCGTGATGAGAATCTCGTTGTTGTTGCCCGGCGAGAAATAATCGACCCTGATCCCGCCGTTCACGACCATCCCCTGGTACTCCCACTTGTCCTGGATATAGTCGGAGGCCTCCGGGTTGAAGTTGTGGAAGATGTTGTCGCTGAATCCCTGCGTGTAGGAGCCGTCCTCGTTCTGACGCAGGTTGCCCGGCCAGTTGATCGATATGTTTTTCAGATCGTTGTAAAGGAGCTGAAGGCCAGTCTTGAAGACATGGTTATTCCACCGCTGCGACGTGATGTCGCTCTTGAGGATGTAGGTGATGCTTTTCCTGTCCTGATAGAACGGCTGGTCGTAACAGGTGACGTAGTAAGGATAATCCGGGTCGGTGTAAAAGACACCGTTGCTCGCGCCGCCGAACTGATAGGTCCCGCTCGGGAGCACGACAGGGTTGCCGGCCGTCGAAAACTCTTCCGGGGATTTCCCGTCGACGGTGTTCATCGTGTTGAACTGGGTGCGGCTGAGGTTGATCGAGTAGAGAAGGTCCTCCGAGATGTTGTGGTTAAGGGCGACCTTGAGCTGAAGGTTGTCGTTCTTCACCGTTGTCGTCCTGTCGGCGGAGTTGAAGTAGACGTAGCTCGAATCGTCCCTGAAATGGCTGAACTTGCTCTCGGGATTCTGGAATCCCTCGAAAAGAAGTTTCGACTCGTACCTTTCCACGGTCCCGCTCTCGTTCAGAACGGCTTCGTCCCAGATGATCTCGACGTCCTCGCCGTAGATGTTCGTCGCTATGCGGGCGAAGAAGTGGTTGTACACTATGATGAACGCCCCCGCTTCGGGGTTGTTCGGATCCCTGACCTTGGAGTATACGACGATCGGGTAGATCACCTTGCGCCTCGCCTCGATCGTGCCGGGATAGGTGAAAACCCTCGGCAGATCCTTGTTGATCCAGTCGCCGTTATAGAAACTCACGTACTGCCCGAATGCCCTGGCGTTGTCGGCCAGGCTCTCCCTGCTGGCCCTCAGGGTCATGAACCTGTAGATCTTCTGAACGTAACCGTCTATGTTCCAGTTGTGGGCGTACCCGATGTTGGCCGAGTGGGAGTATATGGCCTCGCCGATGAGCTTCATGCCCGGCTTGAGGTTGTACGCGAGTTTGCCCTGGATGTTGTAGTCGCTGCTGGCCCTTTCCGAGAACTTGATGAAATCGTTCAAAAATGAATATTCCTCTTTCGTGTTCCTCATCCAGTTCTCGCCGTCGCTGTAGGAAACCTCCCCCGAAACGTAGAAGGTCAGGTCCCTCAGGGGCGTGGGGCCTCCGAATCCGAGGCTGAGCCTGTCGTAGTTGGTGTATGTCTTGTCCATCCTTCCGAAATCGTCGGTCATGAACCTTACCTGGCCCTCGAAGGTCTTTCCGCCTTCCCTCGTGCGAAGCTGCACGACCGCCGACTGGGCGTTCCCGTACTCGGCGTCCATGCCGCCCGTGATAACCTCGCTGTTGGCCGTTCCGAGAAGGCCGACGGAGATCTGGCTTCCGCTCAGGGGATCGTCGACCGGAACGCCGTCGATCTGGAACGATACCTCGCCGGACCGCCCTCCGCGCACGTGCAGATCGTCCCCCGTCTTCACGATCCCTCCCTTGAGCGCGATCGCCTCGACCACGTCGTCGACGGGCAGTTCCTGGAGATCGTTGCTGGTGACGACATGCCTGACGTCGCTGTCCTTGACCTCGATCTGTTTCGCCTCGGCCTCGACGACGATTTCCTGCGTCGTGCCGACGATCTGTTCGACGAGCTGGAAATCCGCCCTGGCCGTCTGCCCCGCATCCACCCTTATGCCGTCCTTCTCCTCGATCTTGTAACCCATCATCATGACCTTGACCGTATATGTGCCGACGGGAACGCCGGTGATCAGGAAGGTGCCGTCAGTGAGAGTCATTCCGCCCATCTTCGTCCCCACGCCGCCCTGCAGGAGAACGACGTTCGCGTATGGCAGGGGATCCCCGGTCGTGCCGACGGTAACCTTTCCGGTGATCCTTCCGGACTGGGCCATCGCGCATGTGCTGCTTAAGGACAGGATGAGAGCGGGCAGCAGCATCACTGCCATCAATAACATACCCGATCGGAATTTCATCTTGCGACTCCTTGCCTGATTCACTTGTTCTCTTCGCCCGAATTCAACCGCCGGCGCAGCGAGAGCGTGCCGGGGGCAACCATGGATGCGGTGGGTTCTCAACTCTCCGTTATTCCTCACCGATAATATAAATGCACATTCTTTAAGTGTCAAATAATTTGGCTCCCGCAGGGAAAAATGCCGGGGCCGGTCTCCCGGGCATCCCGCGGCCCGGCGTTTCGCCGGAAACGACCCTCCTCCGCCCGCGCGGCGGTCCGTTCGAGGCGCGCGGATCATCTTATCACCACGAATTTGCCTATCGTCTGTTCGAACCCTCCCTCGGGCTCGACGGCGAACAGGTATACGCCGCTCGTAATATCCTGCCCGTTCCTGGTAACCAGGTCCCATGCCAATGTGCCCGAGCCTCCTGAACCGTCATGGTAAAGGATCTCCACCAGGTCCCCCGAAAGGGTGAAGATTCTCACCGTCGACCTGCACGCGGGGAGGTTCCTGAACTCGACCTTGATACCCGTGGGATCGCCCATGTTCGGCTCGAGCCTCCAGGGGCTCATGGACGATTCGGTCGCGGGGTTGGGAACGACGTAGATCCCCTCTCCGTCCGAAGATGTCGCCGCTTCACTCAAGGGATTTATATATATGAAGTTGGATGCCGGGTCGCCGTATTTTCCGGGCCCCAGAGGCTGCCCGTTCACTATCGTGTGATCGAACGCGGTTACGCTGAAGAAATAGTGCATCCCGTCATGAACGTTCTCATCCACGTACTTGTAGTATCGCATTCCCCCCTGGAATCCCATGTTGCGCCTTGCGATCGCCTCCAGGGTGTCGCACTGGCCGTCTGAAAGCCCGGGGGGGCAGGGCACCGTATCCATCGGCGAATAGATCACGCTCTCCTCGAAAAGCCTCAGGATCGCATCCTTGCCCTCAAGGCCGGTGAGAGGCTCGTACTCCCATCCGCCCTGCGAACAGGGGCTCGTGAAGTCTATATCGGCGAGCACGCCGTTCACCAGGTCCCTTTCCGCGATCAGTTGCCAGAGCTCCCTCGGGGGGCCGGTCTCGGCCGATGTGCCGTAAGGCCGGTCCCAGTTGTCGGCCCTCCATATCCGGTACCCCTCGAAATCGAACTCCTGGGTGCTCGGATCGGGGGTCGTTTCGCTGAAATCGTCCCAGAGAAGGGTCACCTTTCCGCTGCCGGGCAGGACCCTCAGGTGCGGAGAGGGGGGCGCGGTTCCCACGAGCCATTTGACCTGCGTCTCCTTCCCGTTCACCCCGGTCTGATATTCGGAGAAGTCGCCGCCCCCGGATAAGCAGAGCGCTCTTCCCTCCCACAACGCCCGTTCCATCGAGCAATCGGCGTTGACCCAGATTACCTCCCCCCTGATCGCGGACAAAAATCCACCATCCGTATCGCACGTATCCGGATCGATCTCGGCCACGGGACCGTAAACGGGTGTTTCCCTGCCGTCGACCCCGGTGCCCGGATCCCCGTCGATGTTGAACCAGTTCCCGTCGTACACCATGGCCGCCGCGGCGGCCGCGTCGAGCATCCCATCGAGGCCGTACCCGCACACGAAGGCGACCTGGAGCTTCATCGTGCTGTCGGGGAGAAGCTCCCTGAACGGGCCTGTGGACATAAGCATCCTGTAGTCCCGGGGCACCTCGCCGGGCCTGTCGTACCTTCCCGAGCTCATCAACTCGTAGCGCTCGAAATCGTTTGTGGGGTCTCCGCCGTCCTCGTACGGCAGCCCCCCCGAGAAATTCTGGTACGATGTGATCCCGACCGCCGCGGGGGCGTTCTCGCCGAGCGGATCGGTGTCGTGCCCGAGGAACAATATCCCGAAATACCCGGGAGCCAGCCCATCATCCCCGTCGGCGTCGAAGAAATAGGCCACGCTGACGTAGACGGGGATCTCCGTTTCCCCCCTCCGGGCGCACCTGATTCCCTGCCACAACGCCGTGTTGTCGTCGCCGGCGAGGTTGTCCGAGCCCCTCACGCCGACGTCGCCGTCGGCGAAGAACCCGACGTAAAGATCCTCTATGATGTCGCGCCCGTAATTCCTGATCGTGAATTCGACCCCCACGAAATCCCAGAACTGCCGGTCGTCCCACTGGTAGCTCTCCTGCCTCACGAAAAGATGAAGCGGCGTGTGCTCGGGGAAGAGCAGGGCCGACTGCGGGTGATCGTCGGTGTACCAGCAGGAGAACATCTGCTTGCCGATCGCGGCGAAATCCTCGTCGACGAGGCCGTCGCCGTCGTCGTCGACCCCGTTCTGCCAGTCTTCGTCGGCCCGGCCGTCCTTGTCGTCGTCGTTCGGGGAGGGAAGCCTGTTCCCGCCTGCCGCCCCCTCCGTCGTCTCGTATATCCTGCACAAGGGGTCCTCGCTGCCCGCGGGCCTGAATTCCCGGTCGAAGGCAGCAGTCGAGACGACGGGGACGCCCCCTTTTCTCGCCCCGACCCAGAGCCCCGCTATGAAAAGGTATTCCACCCCCGAATTGGCGGGCCATTGCGCGGAAATAAGGTGGGATACGGCCTGGTTCCCGTCCGGATATGAGCCGAAACATCCCCAGTTGGTCACGTGCAGGTTGAGGTTGCCGACGTTGTGGATGCCCGAACCGTCGTAGACCCAGATCCCGTCGGGGTCCCCGATCTTGTCGCGCAGCTCCCCGGGGGCGAAATCAGCCCGCGCGGCGGAAGCAAGGGCGGCAATCAGCAGGGGAAGAAGGGCAGAAGCAATAAAGCGCCTGCAGGCCCGGCAAGGATCCAACGCGATGTACCTGCGACGAGGCGAGCCGGATACGGATACCGAGACTATACCCATAATCACGCTCCTTGGGCAGATAACGGCGACGCCAGGGTACTTATCGGAATCCTTCAAGGTGGGAAAGGAAACCAGGTGGGGGTCTCTCAGACGAATCTTGAATCCAACTGCATATAAATATAGCCGCGATACGCCCGCGGGTCAAGGCCGCGTTTAACATTTTTCGTTTCGGCAGGCAGCCTTCCGCGCCGCATCCCTGAAAAGAGTGGCGGCCGCGGGGCGCCGGGAAGATCAGACGTCTTCATCCCTCGCCTGGACCATGTCCTTTATCTTCATGAGGCGCGTCTGCGTGCTTCTTTCCGCCTCGCTGAGCTTGCTCTCTATATTCCTGATCGTGTCCCGCAGATCCGGGATGAGAACATATTCGAGGGCGTTCACGCGCCTTCTCGTTTTCTCCAGCTCCTCCGACATCCTGAAAAGGGCGTTTTCCTTTCCCGCGAGATCCATCAGGTCGGGGAAACAGGCGAGCAGCAGCTCGAACGCCCGGTCGAGCTCGGCGGATGTGGAGCTGAGCTTGTACGCGGGTTCCGCCGCCGGCACTTCGAAGGAGAATTCAGGGATGGGAATGCTCATCTCGTAGCGCGTTTTGATCCCGAGCTTCCCCCTTTTCGTGCTCAGTTCCAGCGCGTCCTCCAGAGACTGGCGGTCCGTCATCGACCGCCCCCTGACGTAATGCATCCCCGTTTCGATGAGCCGCTTTTCCACCGAGGCGCGAAGCCCCGTCGTCTCGCGGACAAGCGCGAAGAAATTCTGCATCAGTTTCTCCTGCTTGTTTTTCAGAAGCTTGTGCCCGCGAAGCGCGAGCTCGAGCCTTCGCTTCAGGCGAAGAAGCATCATCCTGTTCGGATTTATCTTCCTCTTCACTTCCGCTCCTCCGCCTTCTTACCCCCGGCGGCTCCGCCCGAGAGGTACCTGTCTATGAATTCGTCCTTGATGCGCTTGATTTCCGGCCGCGGAATGCCGCCGAGCAGCTTCCACCCTATCGAAAGTGTTTCCTCTATCGTCCTGTTCTCGTCGAGGGCCTGCCTGACGAATTTATCCTCGAAGGCCTGGCCGAGCGCCATGAAAGCCCTGTCCGTATCGGTGAGGGCGGCCTCGCCGAGAACCACGGCCAGCTCCTCGACCTCCTTGCTCCTGGCGTACGAGGAGAAGAGCTGGTTCGCGACCTGCGCGTGATCCTCGCGGGTGCGGCCCGCCCCGATCCCCTTGTCCCTCAGCCTCGAAAGGCTCGGCAGCACGTTGATCGGCGGGTAAATCCCCTTCCGGTGAAGCACCCTGTCGAGTATTATCTGGCCCTCGGTGATGTAGCCGGTAAGGTCGGGGATCGGATGCGTCTTGTCGTCGTCCGGCATCGAGAGAACGGGGATCTGCGTGATCGATCCTTCCCTCACCTCCCCCTCCCTGTCCCCCTTGAGGAGGCCGGCGCGCTCGTAGATCGTCGAAAGGTCCGTGTAAAGATAGCCGGGATAGCCGCGGCGCCCGGGAATCTCCTTTCGCGCCACGGAGACCTCCCGAAGCGCCTCGCAGTAGTTCGTCATGTCGGTCAGGATCACGAGGACGTGCATCCCGCGCTCGAAGGCGAGATATTCCGCCGCCGTCAGGGCCGCCCTCGGGGTGGCGATGCGTTCGATCGTCGGATCGTTGGCGAGGTTGATGAAGAGGACCACCCTCTCCATGGCGCCGGTCTCCTGAAAATCGCGGATGAAGTAGTTGGCCTCCTCGAAGGTGATTCCCATCGCGGCGAAGACGATCGCGAAAGGCGATTCGGAGCGCGGCACCGAAGCCTGCCTCGCTATCTGCGCGGCGAGTTCCGAATGCGGAAGGCCGAATCCGGAGAAGATCGGGAGCTTCTGCCCGCGAACCAGGGTGTTGAGCCCGTCGATCGCCGAGATCCCGGTCTGTATGAATTCCTGCGGATAAACCCTTGCGTACGGGTTGATGGGGCTTCCGTTGATGTCCAGCATCTTCTCGGGGATGATCTTCGGACCGTCGTCGATTGGGCGCCCGAGGCCGTTGAAAATCCTCCCCAGTATGTCGGGCGAGACGGCGAGCTCGAGGCTTCTCCCGAGGAAACGGACCTTCGTCGAGGCGACATCGATCCCCCTCGTCCCTTCGAAGACCTGGACCAGGACGCGGTCCCTGTTCACCTCGAGGACCTTTCCCCTTCGCTGCTCTCCGTTCGGGAGCTCCACTTCGACCAGTTCCTCGTATGTGGCGTGATCCACATTCTCCAGCAGTACGAGCGGACCGGCGATCTCTCTTATCGTTGTGTATTCGGTAACCATTCGGGACCCCTTCTTTCCTCTTTCAATCCGATGTCCCGCCCGGGGACTGAATCCATTATGCTTCGGCCTTTCCGGTTTCGACCGCGCCTTCGGCGGTCTGGATCCTTATCTCTTCAAGCAGCCCGTCGAAGACCGCCATGTCGTCCTCCTTCACGTGCCGCATCCTCGCGATCTTTTCCCTTACCGGCAGATCGAGCAGCTTCTTCAGGGGGATGTTCCTCTCGATCGCCTTCTCGCAGGCGCGGTGAAGCTCGACGATCGCCTGAATCATCCTGAACTGTTTTACCTGTCTCGTGTACGCGTCATCCGGATCGAAGGCCGACTGGTGGAGGAAATCCTCGCGTATATGCTTGGTCGTCTCCAGGATGATCCGGTCGTTGTCGGAGAGCGAATCGAGCCCGACGAGCCTCACGAGCTCCTTGAGCTCCGCCTCCTTCTGCAGCAGCCCCATCGCCGCGACCCTGACCCCGGCCCAGCGCTCGTCCACCTCGTTCCTGATGTAAGCGGAAATATTGTCATGGTAGAGCGAATAGCTCGTCAGCCATCCTATGGCGGGGAAATGCCTCTCGAAGGCAAGCTGGTCCTCGAGGGCCCAGAAGACCTTCACGACCTTAAGGGTCGCCTGCACGACCGGATCCGAGAGATCGCCCCCGGGAGGCGATACGGCCCCGATGACGCTGAGCGTTCCGATCCTTCCGTCGCTTCCCTGACAGATCGTCCTTCCGGCCCTTTCGTAGAAATCGGCTATCCTCGAGGGAAGATAGGCGGGATACCCCTCCTCGCCCGGCATCTCCTCGAGGCGCCCCGACATCTCCCTCATCGCCTCCGCCCACCTCGAGGTCGAATCGGCGAGCACCGCGACGTCATACCCCATGTCCCTGAAATACTCGGCGATCGTTATCCCCGTGTAGACCGAGGCCTCCCTCGCCGCCACAGGCATGTTCGATGTGTTGGCGATGAGGACCGTCCTTTCCATCAGCGGGCGGTTCGTGGCGGGATCGATCAGCTCGGGGAATTCCTGTAGCACGTCGGTCATCTCGTTTCCGCGCTCACCGCATCCGACGTAGACGATGATATTTGCGTCCGCCCACTTCGCGAGCTGGTGCTGGACGACGGTCTTCCCGGCCCCGAAAGGACCCGGGACGGTCGCCGTGCCCCCCTTGGCGATCGGGAAAAAGAGGTCGATCACCCTCTGCCCGGTGACGAGCGGGACCTCGGGCACGAGTTTCCTCGCGGTCGGCCTCGGAGTCCTGACGGGCCAGCGGTGATGCATCCTTACGTCCTGCACCTCGCCCCCGGCGTCTATCCGGGCGATCACGTCGTCTATCGTATACGTACCCGCGACGGGCTTCTTGACCAGGCGGCCCGCCTTCAGCGTCGGCGGCACCATGATCCTGTGGTCGATCAGCTCGGTCTCGCGGACCTGCCCGAGCAGGTCCCCCGGCTCGACCTGCTGGCCTTCCTTGAGCTCCCCGTTCGGTTTGAATTCGAATTTCCGGGCGTGATCCAGCCCCGGCATGTTTATGCCCCTGGTGATATAGGATCCGGCCCTGCGGTAGATCCCGTCCAGCGGGCGCTGGATCCCGTCATATATCGATTCGAGCAGCCCCGGCCCGAGCTCTATGCTGAGGGACTGCCCCGTTCCCACGACCTTCTCGCCGGGGCCGAGCCCGGACGTGTCCTCGTAAACCTGGATATAGGCCTGGTCGCCGTGAAGCTCGATGATCTCGCCGATGAGCTCTTTCTCGCTGACCCTCGCGACCTCGAACATCCTCGCTTCGGTCATCCCCTCGGCCACGATGAGCGGGCCCGACACCTTGATTATCCTTCCAGCGCCCATGTTCTTCCTTCTCCTTTGACGATAAACATGTTAATCATCCGCTCCGGATATATCCTGCCCGACGGCCTTTATCACGGCCTCGCGCAGTTCCTGAAAGGCCATGCCGCCCGGGACGGGTTCCCCGTCCACCCACTTCACCCCGCGAATCTCGGGAATGACCGTGATGACGGGAAACGTCCTCTGCGACCTGTCCCTGATGAAATCCCTGTAACGTCCGTAGACCTCTTCGGTGACGAGGACCATCTTGAATCTTCCCCCCATCACCTCGTCGAAATCATCCTTCGAAAGCTCGCCGCCGGCGGCCTTGAAGATTTCGCATCCGAGCGCCCGGAAATATCCGATAAAATCCGGGTTTCCCACCACTGCGATATTGTCAGCCAATCCGATTTCTCCTCGCGGCCCCGGGCCTTCGGGCCTCAGGGCATCATTGTCTCGATCGTTTCAAGCATCGACTTCTCGGGAAGGCCTGCCAGCCTGCCCAATATCACGGCGCGCAGAAGATGCGCGTCGCGCTCGCGCGTCTCCAGGTGGTGAATGACCGGCATAATGTCGAAAAACCTGTATTTCGCGCCGCCTATCCTCTCGAGAAGCTCCGCCCTGCACATCGCCTCCGCCTTCCACAGCGGGGTGCCGACGCCGAGCCCCTTCGCCGGAAGGGAGCGGTGGCTCGTAAACTCGAGGTAGGTGTAAAAGGCGTCCTCCGGCTCCTTGAACATGGCCATGAGAGTCTGCCTGTCGATCTCCCCTCCGGCGATCCAGACGCCGCCGTGCGAATCGCCCCTCATCGAGGTCCTTTTCAGCCTTGCGAAAGTGATGATGTTGGCGAGGTCGATCCTGCACGAGACGTAGCTGCGCGCTCCGGGGGAGGGGGAGGCGGCGAGCAGGAACTCCCACCTCGCCGACTCTCCGGCGTATTCGACCTTTTCGAGGCCCGCCGAAAGGTCGGCCGCCCCGAGTTTCTCCATATAGCTCTTTATGTGCGCGGGAAGGCCCGCGGCCGACCCGGATTCCGCCTTTACGACCGTTTCCTCGTCGAGGATGCCGAAGGGGTTGAACGCGGCTTTTCTCCCGAGAATCGAAGCCTTCCTGCGGTGAAGCAGATTGTCGAAATCGTAAACGCCCCTGAGGAACAATTCCACCGCCGGATCGGTCACCAGCGAACAGAGCAGCGCCAGGATCTCACCCTTCCCGGCCTCGATCCCGCTCTCGAAATCATCCAGGGAGGCCACGGACTCGAACCCGTGGAAATACTCCCTCACCGAAGCGAGGAGCGAGTCGACCGGGGAACGCGCGATCCTCTGGAACCATGCCCTGTCAGGCATCGAAGCCTCGAGGGCGCGCATCCTGGCGACGATATAGGTGTAATCCTGCGACACCCGCGTCACTCCCGCCTTGTTTCGGGGAAGAGCAGGGCCGCGATCCGCGGCTCCACCTTCTCCCTGAGCTGTTCAAAAACCACGTCGAGTGAAAGATCCACGACCCTATTCCCCTCCCTCAGGACCACTCCCCAGGGAAACCGCCCCTTCTCGTCGGCGAGGGTGAAAGCGCCGCCCCCCTTGAATCCCGCGTTGAGGGAATCGAGGAATTTACCGTCGAAGATGCGGGATTGCCGCCCCGAAACCACGATCTCCTCCCGCCCGCTGACGGCGTTTTCGAGGATCATCTCCCTTATGATGCCGGCGCTCTCCCCGTCGCCGAGCCCTTCTATCCTCTTCCTGGCGTCGTCGTATATCCCGGCGAGGATCTCCCTCTTTTTCGCGAGGAGCGCCTTTTTGAGCTCGAGCTGCTCGTTCACGACGAGCCGCCTGCCGGCCTCCCCGGCCTTCTTCCCGGCGTACGCCCTGAGGCTTTCCGCGAGCTCCGCCGAGCGCTTCGCGTATTCGCCCCTTATCCGCGCGGCCTGCCGTTCGGCCTCCCTGATGATATCATCGGCGGACGCGGCTGCCTGGGTCTCGATCCGTTCATAAATTTTCTCGATCGACATAATCGGACATACCTCCCCGTCCCTTCGGGCGGACCGGGTTATCAGCCAAGCGATATCCTCTGAAGAAGGAGGATCGTGCTGAGCAGTCCCAGCACCGCGTAGGTTTCGACGACCACTCCGTAGACCATCCCCTTCCCCACCTCGCCCGGCCTTTTCGCGACCATGTTGATCGCGGATGCGCAGACCTTCCCCTGGTAGACCGCGGAGATGAGACCCACCAGGCCGACGGGCATCGCGGCGCCGAGCATCGCCAGTCCCGAGCCGACCGATATGTTCGCGAACTGATCGGCCGCGGGAAGCTTGTTGATGATCATGAACATCGCCACCAGGCCGTAGATTCCCTGCGTTCCCGGAAGGGCCTGCAGGAGCAGCAGGATGCCGAATTTGCCGGGATCCTCGCTGGTGACCCCGTTCGCAGCCTGCCCGGCGATCCCCGTTCCGATCGCCGATCCCGTGCCGGCCAGTCCGGTCGCCAATGCAGCGCCAAGGATAACGAGCATGAAACCTATCATATTCCACTCCTTCCATGAGATTCAGGATCCGTCATCCGTTTCTTGAGAACCGAATACCGCCTTTCGCTCCTGAAAGGCCTGAACGGCTTCCCCCCGCCGGTGAAGAACTTCGAAAAGAACTCGAGATACTGAAGCCTTCCCGAATGGACGTAAGCCCCGAGCGTGTTTATGGCAAGATTGAACGTGTGGCCTCCGACGAGGATCACGGCCATTAAAACATATCCCGTGTAGAACGGCAGCCCCGTCACCATCTTCGCGATATCGTTGACGGCGATCGCGATCGCGGCGGTCGCAAGGCCGAGCGCCAGCAACCGCGCGTATGAAAGCACGTCTCCGAAATATCCCACGATGCTGTAAAACTTCAGGATCCCGGCGAAGAATTTCCTGATGTACGATTTGTGACGCCTCCCCCCCGTGAGGAATACGACGGCCGCCAGACCCATCGCGCACTTCCTGCAGACATCGACCAGCCCCCCCGGGGCATCGCCGCCGAGGATTCCGACGAATCCGATGGGGACCAGGACGATTATGAAAAGTATCCATACCAGATCGTCCAGAACGGCCTCGGGATACATGCCGGCCCTGAAATGGGCGATCATCCTGATCCCTATCCCGAAAAGTATGTGAACGACGCCCATGAGGAACGCGATGTACAGCATCTTCATCGGCTCCTGGAGCGGATTTATCAAAATAAACTGCTGCAGCCAGCCCGGGAACGATTTTGCGTCGATCCCCAGTATCCCCGCCGTCAACACCCCGACCACGATCGTGAACAGTCCTCCCGCGAAGAGGATTTTCATAAGCCTTCCGATGCCGCCGGCCGGTTTCAGTTTCCACAGGATGAATCCGGTCAATAAGGAAAGAGCGATCCCGTAACCGGCGTCGGAGAGCATCATCGCGAAAAAGAGGACGAAGAAAGGAGCCAGCAGCGGGGTCGGATCGGCCTCGCCGTACACCGGCTGACCGTAAAGGGTCGTCACGAATTCGTACGGTTCCGACAGCCTGCCGTTGTCGAGGGCTATCGGGGGCTCCTCGCCTTCCACGGGGTCGCGGAAGGAAAGTTCGATCTCGTCGAACCTCCCCCTCATCTCCTTCTCGATCCGTTTCCTGTCGATCGCCCTGATCCAGCCCTCGATCACGAAGGTGCTGTCGGTCCCAACGATCTTTCCCTCGATGCCGGCGAGCCCGATCAGCTCCCTGTAGTGATCGGCGAGTATCCGCAGATTGTCGATGGAGGGCACGAGGGAGAGCGCTTCGGCGCGCGCCTCCTCCACGGCTTTTTCGATGCCGGGCCACTTCGCCCTTTCCGATTCGAGCACCTCCGCGGGCGTTCCCGCGAGATGGTCGAAGGCGTGGTGCAGCGAGCCCGCCTCCTTCATCGCCTCGAGCAGGGCCGGCTGATCCTCCATCGCTATTATCGACGCTATATATGACTTGCCGGCATCGCGCCGGAACTCCTCGAAATGGCCATATTCGAATTTCGCGGCCAGCTCTTCGAGATGTTTGTCGGCCGCCTTGTCCTGAACGGTCCAGAGCTGGGCCGTGTACCCTTCCGTCGAGAGGTTTTCCAGGGGCAGGTCGAGATCCCTCCATGGCTCGAGGGAGGAGGCCAGATCCCTGCTGTTTTCGAGAGACTCGCCGAGCGCGCGCATCTTCCCGGCGAGGTCGGCGCATTTCCCGCCGATAGCGGAGAGCGGGGTCTCCCTCTCGATATCGGCGATCCTCTCCGGCGTAACGACCAGCGGGGACGCGGACATCTTCTGAAAAAAGGAAAGCCTGGGCGCGAAGGGTTCGAGGAACGCGAGGGCCGTTCCGGCCGTCTCGAGCCTCGATTCGGGATCGCCGGAATCATCCCGGGCGGCGCCTGACGCTCCGGCGTCGAAAGAGACTTCGGTGACCTCTAGGACGCCCGATTCCCTCAGGTACCTTTTCACCTCGTCCCTGATCGCCGAATGACCCAGGAGCTGCATCTTCAGCATTCTGCTGATGCCCAAGGAGAATTCCTCCCGCCTAACGGCCGGCGGCGTTCCGCAATCCCCCGCGGAACGCTTCCATTATCGTCTCTATCGCCTCCGGCCTCTTGCCGGAGGCCGAAGCCTCGATCCGTTCGAGGTTCCGCCTGCCCGCTTCGCGAAGCTCTTCGATCCTCGCCTTCGCGGCGTCGCCGGCGCCAGCCACCATCTTCTTCCTCAGCTCGAGGCCCTCGATCTGCATGTCCTCGAGCTGCTTCTCCCCCTCTTCCCGGGCCTCCTCGACGATCCTGCCGGCCCGCGCCCGGGCGTCCAGAATGAGCTTCTTCGCTTCCGATTCCTTCGAACGAATCCCTTCAAGGTGATCCCTGATCATCGCATTCTCCCGCGTCAAACCTCCGGACACCCCCGAAATCTATCGTCGTCATCCCCATAACGCAAATGGGAAACGAATGTACCATAAACTCCGTCTTTCCGGAAGGAAAAGATGCCTGCGCGTGCCGTTCACACGTGAAGCCAGCAGCTTACCGAGCGCGCGCCGGAGGAGACGAGTGCGGGCCTCTCGACGCTGCAGCGCGGCATCGCGCGCGGGCACCTCGGGTGAAAAGCGCATCCCGAGGGCATGTTGAC
>JALOPX010000025.1 GCA_025453655.1 Candidatus Krumholzibacteriia bacterium | reverse complement strand
ACCCGCCCGGCTCCGTCGACGGCGACATATTTGCAATTGTTCGGCGGGGGGAAGGAGCTCTCAGGATCGTTCGTAAGCCTCGCGTCGCCCTGCCATCCGTCGGCCGTGTAAAGCGGCGACGGGGAGACGGCTGAAAGAATGCATGCGGCGCAAAGGACGGGTATCATCCGGGAAAAGGCCGCGCGCTTTCGAGCGCGGGACCGCATCCGGCCGGGGGGCAGGGGGTGCGGCGGGCTTTCAAAATGAAAATTATCCCCTGTCATCTCCGTTTCCTCGAGGAAGAGCCTTGATCCTTCATGATTTAATGATACAGCGCGGGGATATCAGCCGCAATCCGAATTATCCCGGTGAATATGCGGGCCCGCGCCCGCGGAATCACTTTTCTGGCATGCAATTGGCATGAATTCCTGACGGGTTGGAATATCCAGACGCCGATACACGGGAGGCATCGATGCCGGCGACGCGCAAAATACTGATATTGTTGACCGTAATATTATTGTTTGCAAGCAGTTGTGACCGTGATGGGGGAAGCGCGGGCGGACAGCGCAGGGGAAGGGGAGTGGCCGGGGCGGAGGGGAAGGCTGGCGGAAGGCTGGTCATCGGGATGCAGCAGGAGCCGGAGATACTCAACGAAGCCGTCAACTCGATGGTCGCCGGCATCTATGTTTGCAACATGATCTTCAGCAAATTCGTCAGGCACAACGACCGGATGGAACTGGTCCCCGACCTTATAACGGCCATCCCGACCGTGGAGAACGGGGGCATATCGCCGGACCACCTCACATACACCTATCATCTCAGGGAAAACGCCGCCTGGCATGACGGGGTTCCGCTGACATCGGCCGACGTCGAATTCACCTGGCGGCTGATGATGCATCCGGACGTCAACGTCGAAACAAGGCAGGGATGGGATATCATAGACAGCGTCGACACGCCGGACGAGCATACGGTCGTCTTCTACCTGAGGGAGGTCTACGCGAACTTCGCGGGGGACTGTTTCTACGACGAATCCGTGCTGCCGGCACATTTGCTCGACGGGAAGCTCGGGCCGGAATTCCAGGGGCTCGATTTTCACAGGAACCCCGTCGGGTCGGGGCCGTTCATATTCAGCGAATGGGTCCCCGGCTCCCACATCACCGTCAGGGCGAACCGGGACTGGTACGGGGGCGAGCCCGGGCTGGACGAGATCGTCATAGTCTTCATCCCCGACGCCAACGCCCTGCTGATGCGGCTGGAGGCGGGGGAGGTGACGGCGGTCGACAACGCTCCGAACGAGCTTCTGAAGGTAGCCGAGAGGATAAGCGGCGTGACGGTCCATCGCAACGCGGCCCTATTCAACGAGCACCTGGACGTCAATTTCGAAAATGAGATAGATAGATCGCGAGGAGCTTTCGGAAAGGATATATGACGGCGTCTGGATCCCGGCGTGGGGGGATGAGCATCCCTCATCGCCATATTACAGCGACGCCGGAAGGAAAAATTTCACCTTCGATCCCGCGGCCTCCCGGAGGCTGCTGGGCGAGGCGGGATGGGTGGACGCTGACGGGGACGGGATCAGGGAAAAGAACGGGAAAAGGCTGAGCATCGGGATTTCGACCACGACCGGCTCGCTGAACCGCGAAAGGACCGAGGTGGTCCTTCAGGAACAGTTCCGGTCGCTGGGCGTCGACCTTCGGATAAGAAACCACCACCCGACCGTCATGTTCGGCAGTTACGACGAGGGCGGGATACTGAAGACCGGCAGGTTCGACCTCGCCCTCTACGCGTTTCTCGCCCCGCCGGATCCTTCGACGAAGGACGGCAGTTATTCGGAGCGGTTCATACCGCCGGCGGGGCAGAACTATTCGCGCATACGAAACGCGAGGCTCACCGAGCTTCTCACGCGGGGCGGGAGAACCTTCGATTTTGCCGGGAGGAAGAGGATCTACGACGAGGTCGCGATGATCGTCGCCGATGAGATCCCGATCATACCGCTGCTGTGGGTGACCCAGCTCGACGTGATGCCTTCGTCCCTCAGGGGATACAGGCCGAATCCGACGCAGTCGGGGGATACCTGGAACGTGGCCGAGTGGCGGCTGGAGGAATGAATCCGATGGCAGGGGGAACCGGGCGTCTGAAATGGATCGCGCCGGCCGCGTTCGCGGCGGCGATCTTTTACCTCCTGTCCCCGCAGTCGGGGGCTTCGGGCGGGACCGTCGTGACCTTTCTCGGCGGCGCCGGCGAGGTAGGCGGCTCCTGCCACATGGTGGAAACCGGAACGCAGCGCTTCATCGTCGATTGCGGCGCCCTCGGCAGGGAGGGCACGGGAGTGCTCCCGAAGGATCCCTCGACCCTCTCCTTCGTTATTCTCACACACGGCCACAGCGACCACTGCGGCCTTCTGCCGGAGCTTTTCGAGTCCGGGTTCAGAGGCCCGGTCTACTGCACCGAGCCGACCGCGGCGATCGTTCCGGTGATGCTGAGGATGTCGCGGAATTTCTCGAAGGACAGGGTCTCCAAGGAATCGTTCGAATCGTCGATCACGAACTTCGCTACATGCGCGTTCGGGGAATGGAAGCGATCAGGAGACGTCGCCTTCAGGTTCCGCAGGGCCGGCCACCTGCTGGGGGCGGCCTTCGTCGAGATAGCGGTGGATGACGGCGGGCGAGGGCGGACGGTCGTTTTCTCGGGGGATCTCGGAACGGACGAGTCCCTTCTGCTGCAGCCCATGGAGAGATGCGGGAGGGCCGATTACGTGATCATCGAATCGACCTACGGAGGGGTGACGAGGCCCGGCGCCGGGAGCGGTCCCGCGGGCAGCCACGCGGCCTTCGGAGCGGCGGTCGCCGAGGCACTGGGGAGGGGAGGGGACGTTCTCATCCCCGCGTTCACCCTGGGAAGAACGCAGGAGGTGATCGCCGCGCTCGATCTTTATTCGCGAAAAGGACTGATACCGCCCGGCACGGAAATATTCACCGACAGCCCGACGGCCGGGAAGATAAGCGACATTTACAGGAATTTTCCCTCTCATCTCTCGGAATGGGCGAACGGTTTTTACGGTGGAAGGATCCTGAGGTCGCCCGGCCTGAGGGAAGTGGGCAGCAAGACATCGATGAAGGTGCATTCGAGAAAACACAGACCGGTCGTTTTCATCTCGTCGAGCGGCGATCTCGGCCACGCGAATTCGCCGAGGCATTTCATGCGGATGTGCGCCGACTCGCTGAACCTGCTCTGCCTCGTCGGCTACCAGCCGCCGGGCTCGACCGGCCGCCTGCTGCAGGAGGGCCGTTCGCCGGTTCTCGTCCGCCATCAGGAGGGAAAGACGATCGAGAAGGACTGGGTGGCCCCGGCGATAAGGGTGGAAAGGTTCAATTCGTTCTCGAGCCATGCCGACCAGGAGGGCCTGATCGACTGGCTTTCCGATATCGACGGCTTGAAGAAGGTGTTCATAGTTCACGGGGAGAGGGACCAGTCTGAGGCCCTCGGATCGAGGATAAGGAGCGATCTCGGCCTCGAAGCCGAGGTGCCGGCGCGCGGCAGTTCTTTCGTGCTGCGCTGAAGGGAGCGGGGCGCCGGCCGCGAGGCGGCGGCGCTCCAGGGCGCGAGCCCGAAAAGGAAGAGCGATGAGACGTTTCCTGCTGAGAAGACTTGCCTATACGGTGCCTCTCGTGGTGCTCGTTTCCATCGTGGGGTTCGCTTTTCTTCACCTCGCGCCGGGCGGACCGGCCGGCGTCATGACGGGCAACCCGAAGGTGACCGGCGAGGACCTCGAAAGAATCGAGTCGAACTACGGGCTCGACAGGCCGCTGCCGGTTCAGTACCTGTGCTGGTTCAGGCAGGTCTTTCTTCGCTTCGATTTCGGCAGAAGCTACGTGACCGGCCGGAGCGTCTCCTCGATGATCCTCGAACGGCTCCCGGCCACCCTGGAGCTGATGTTTTCCGCCTTCGTCCTCGCGGTCATCGCCGGCGGGCTGATCGGAACGGTTTCGGCGGTGAAAAAGGGAAGCCTCCTCGACCAGGTTCTTTCGGTCGTGACGATGACCGGCATGTCGGTGCCGGTCTTCTGGCTCGGCCTCGTCGCCATCTACCTGTTTTCGCTCAAGCTCGGCATATTCCCGGCCGGCGGAAGATCGGCCCTCGGAACCGGCGGTTCGCCGGCCGACCGCATCATGCATCTCGCTCTTCCGGCTTCGGTGCTTTCCCTCGTCTACCTTTCCTCATGGGCGAGGTATATCCGGGACGGCCTGCTTGAAGCCTTCGAGGGGGAGTTCATAAGGACGGCGAGGGCCAAGGGGTTAGGCGAACGGGCCGTGATATTGAAACACGCGCTGAAGAACGCCGTTTTGCCGGCCGCGACCGTGGTGTTCATGCAGCTCCCGACGCTTTTTACCGGGGCTGTGATAACGGAAACGGTCTTCTCGTGGCCGGGGATGGGGCGGCTTTTCTTCGAGGGGCTGCAGAGGCAGGATCACACGAGGGTGCTCGGCATAATCGTGGTCTCGTCGCTGCTTATAATTTTGTTCAATCTCGCCGGGGATCTTCTCGGCATGGCGATCGATCCGAGGATCGACAAAGGACGGTCCGGCCTTCCGGGAGCAGGGTCGCGAAAAAGGTCACCGGCGATATTGTGAGGGAACGGGGGAGTATCCGATGAGAGCGGCTTCGTTCGGCACGGGAAGAGCGTTGAGCGGGATTTTCCCCTCCGTATCGGCAGGGGAAAAGGCCGGCCCGCGGCGACGTTTCTTCGATGACAGGCCGGCCTCGATCGCCCTCATGCTGATACTGCTCGTGGCCGGCATTTCCGTCCTCGCGCCGCTTTTCACGCCGTACGGAGCGAACGGCATAGACCTCAGGAACATCTCTTCGGCTCCGACCCCGGAGCACGTCCTCGGCACGGACGAACTGGGGCGGGATCTTTTCACGAGGCTCCTCTACGGCGGCAGATTCTCGCTTCTCGTATCCTTTCTCTCGGTGCTGACCGGGGCGGCGATCGGGATCGCCCTCGGAAGCCTCGCGGGGTATTTCAGGGGCGCGGTCGATACGGCCGTATCCTGCCTCATCGACCTTTTTCTCTCGATCCCCGTTTTCCTCGTGCTTCTCGTGGCCGCCTCCGCGGCGAGGGGAAGCTTCTGGTTCATTCCGATGGTCATCGGCGCCACATCGTGGATGGAGACGGCGAGGCTCGTCAGGTCGAGGCTGATGCAGCTCGAGGGCGAGGAATACGTCGACGCGGCGAGGTCGCTCGGCGTCGACAACGCGGGGATCGTCATCAGGCACCTGCTGCCGCAGGCCCTGCTTCCCGTGACCGTTTCGGCGACGGTCGGATTCGCCAACGCCATGCTCATGGAGAGCTCGCTTAGCTTCCTCGGATTCGGGATACAGCCCCCGATGCCGACGTGGGGGAACATGCTGAGCAACGCCCAGGCCCTGCTGAGGTCCTCGCCGGTCGCGGCGTTCGCGCCCGGACTCATGATTTTCATGATCTGCCTTTCGTTCAATCTCGTCGGAAACGGGATCAAACGAGCACTTGCGCCTCGCGAGCAATAATATTACCCTTCGTCCGTCGGGATACGCGCGGGCGATTCGCGCGCCTGCCGGCTTGTTCTTTCCGCCGGGGCCGCCGCGCGCGATCTCACTTCCTTCCGGCGGCCGGTCCGGGCGATGATGTCGAAGGAGGGGCGATCTGGCTTCCAGGATCAAAGGGATAGGCCTGATATCGGGCGGCCTCGATTCGCTGCTGGCCGTGGCCGTGCTGAAAAAGCAGGGGATCGAGCTTGCCGGCATCCATGTCCTCATAGGATTCTCGCAGGGAGACATGAAAAGGAGGGTTTGCGAAGGGGTTCCGCCCGCGCAAATCGCGGAGGAAAAAAGCCGCCGGTTCTCCGATCTCCTCGGCATCCCGGTCGAGGCTCCCGATCTCTCGCGCGAATTCCTCGAAGTCCTGCGAAACCCGAGGCACGGTTACGGCAGGAATATCAATCCCTGCATCGACTGCAAGATATTCATGATGAGGAAGGCCAGGGAACGGATGGAGGCCCTGAACGCCGATTTCGTCTTCACCGGCGAGGTGCTCGGGCAGCGCCCCATGTCGCAGAACAGGGACGCCCTGAGAACGGTGGAAAGGGAGAGCGGCCTCGCCGGGCGCCTTCTCAGGCCCCTCTCCGCGCGGCTTCTGCCTCCGACCGAGGCTGAGCAAAAGGGCCTCGTGGACCGGGCGAAACTGCTCGATATCCAGGGGAGATCGAGGAAAAGGCAGCTCGAGCTCGCCCCGCTCCTCGGGGTCACCGGGTATGGGGCGCCGGCCGGGGGGTGCGCCCTGACCGACGAGAATTTCGCGAAAAGGTATCTCGACAGGACGGGATATCCCGGGCCCGAGCCTCCCGGTCCGGAGGATATGTTTCTGATGTCGATGGGAAGGCACCTCAGGATCTCGCCCAGGACACTGCTCGTCGTCGGCAGGAACCTCTGCGAGAACGAATATCTGGAGAGCGTGTGGGCGCGCGGGCCGCTCGCCACCACGCCGGATCATCCGGGGCCGACGGTTCTGATAATCGGCGATCCCGACGAGGCGGATCTCGAGGCCGCGGCTTCCGTGACCGCGAGGTATTCGGACGGCAAGGGGATGCCCTCGGTGAAGGTGATCGTCTCGGGCGGAGGAGTGGCGCGGGAGTTCGACGCGGCCCCCGCGGGGGACGGCGACCTGGACCGGTGGAGGATCTAAGAGCCCTGCCGCAAAGATTTCCTTATCAGCAGCTCATGGCTCCTGAAAGCGAGGGGGGGCAGGGCGTCGAGCTCGAAGAATGCGGCGTCGTCGGCGTCGTCGCCCGCGACCGGGGCTCCCGAGCTCTTTTCGAACCGGTATCCGGTGATAACGAGAGAGGTCCCGTAGAATTCACTTTCCTCATGTATGACGTCGACGAGGACCGGGTCGCAACCCCTGACGCCCGTCTCTTCCTCGAGCTCCCTCGCCGCGGCCGCGGCGGGGCTTTCGCCTATCTCGATAAATCCGCCTGGAAGGGCCCAGCGCCCGGAGCCCGGTTCGCGGTTGCGCAGCACGAGAAGGATCCGCCCTTTGTCGTCGAACACGACCGCCGTGGACGCGGGCACGGGGTTGTCGTAGATAAAACGTTTTTCCGGGACGCAGAAGATGCGTTCCCTGCCTTCGTCCATCATCTTCGAAAGCTCCCTGCCGCAGAAGGGGCAGTATTGCCATCTTTCCTTCACCTTATCCTCCGGTTCGGCGCGCCCTGACGGGCGCGGCGCGGGCTCTTCACGTAATATCAGCCGATCGGCATCCGCCTGCAAGGTTGAAGTTGCCGTACCCGGCCCCGGCGGGGTAAAATCCCGGCGGGCTGACAACGGAGAAGGGAGTGAAATCGCCGCGAAGGCCCCGGCGAAGGCCGGGCCCACGCGGGGCGGGAAGAGACATGGAAAGATCGTTCGACGCGGTGGCGTTCGGGCATACGGCGGTCGATTTTCTCGCCACGGTGCCCGGGATCCCCGAAACCGACACGAAGATGGAGATCGACTCCCTCGATATACAGGGGGGAGGCCCGGCGGCGACGGCGGCCGTCACCATGAGCCGTCTCGGCCTGAAGACGGCGTTCGCCGGCAAGGTGGGGGACGATATCGCCGGATCGATGATGCTGCGCTCGCTGGAATCCGAAGGGGTCGACGTGTCCGGCACGATAGTCGAAAAAGGCGGAAGGTCACAGATCTCGTTCATAATGGTCGACCGCGCGACGGCCTCGAGGACGATTCTCTGGACGCGCGGCTCCGTCTCCCCGATCGGACCGGACGAGCCGGATTTCGGAATCATAAGGAGATCGCGGGGGCTGCTGATCGATTCCCTCGAGCCGCGCGCCGCTCTCGCCGCGGCTAAAACCGCCAGGGAGAGCGGGGTCCCGGTCGTCATCGACGCCGGCACGCTCAGGGAGGGAATGATGGAAATGCTGCCATTCTGCGATTACATAGTGGCCAGTTCCCTGTTCGCCTCGCAGATATCGCGCGGGGGCACGAACGACGACGCCTTGAAGATCATCAGCGGCTTCGGCCCGAAAGCCTCGGTGATCACCCTGGGCGGCGGAGGATGCGTGGCGATGGCCGGCGGGTCGAGGATCGAGTCGGCCGCCTTCGCGGTCGACGCCGTCGATACGACCGGAGCGGGGGACGTGTTCCACGGCGCCTTCCTCTACGGGGTGATCAGGGGATGGGACGTCGAAAGGACGATGGTTTTCTCCAACGCCGTGGCCGCGATTAAATGCAGGAAGCGGGGCGGAAGGGCGGGCATACCGAATCTGGGGGAAGCCATGTCCTTTCTCCGCGAGAGGGCGCCGCTCTTCGATACCGGCGCTGCGTGACCCGCCGCGCATCACCGCGAAAGGTCGATGTGCTCCACGCCCCCGCTGACTGTATCGAACAGGGCGAATCCCGCTTCTTCGAAAATTCCCATGAGCTCGCCGGGGTTGATGTGCATCGCGCCCCCCGCCCTCTCCGCGAGCCGCCTGTGGGTGTGGCCCGAGAAGACCGCCAGGTAACGCCCGGTGGCCGCGAGGCCGCCTCCGAACTCCGGCCGGTGCGTGAAGGCTATCGTCCCCTCGTCCGTTTCGATTTCGCCCATCTCCCCATGCACCGTCACGTTGGAGCGCGCCGCGGCGAACTTCATGATGGCGACCCGGTCGCCGTCGTTGTTCCCGAAGACGATGTGAACCTGCCCCGCGAACCGGGCCAGCCTTTCTATCATGAACGGAGAGCAGATGTCCCCGCAATGAACGAGGATGCCGGCGCCGGACAGGTTTATCAGGTCTATCGCCTTCTCCACGTGTTCGACATGGTCGTGCGAATCGCTTATCACCGCTATCTTCATTGCCAACTCTCCTGTTTCGTTTGCGGCGCCCGCCGGCAGCGGCGTCCGGCCGGGGGGCGCCGCCGGGCCGGTCCGGGACCAGGCTCTCATGGCGCGGCAGGCCTCGGCGAGGCGCTTCCGCCGCGAGGCCCTGAGGCCCGGTCCTTCCGTTCCGGCCGATTGTACACGGGGCGGGCGGCTCTTTACACAGGAAAAGATCGTCCGCCGCGCCGGCCCGGCGCGCGCCCGTCCGAATCATTTTGACATCCATCCGCCTTTTCGATTAACCTCGGTCCCGGCAGCCACAGCATTTCCATGGCGCTGGCGAACCGTGAAGGGGGCGGTCAGGTGCACGAAAGGAATAACGGGAAAGAATCGCCGGTCATAGCGTTGCTGACCGATTTCGGGTGGTCGAGCTGGTACATCGGCGTGATGAAGGGGGTCGTCTGCTCGATAAACCCGTCGGCCCGCATAATAGACCTGTGCCATAACGTCTCCCTGCACGACGTGAGGGAGGGCGGTTTCATCCTGGGCAACAGCTTCGGGTACTTCCCCGAAGGGACGATATTTCTCTGCATCGTCGATCCGGGCGTGGGAGGGAAGCGAAGGAACCTGATCGCCGAGACGGGAAGACACTATTTCGTCGCCCCGGACAACGGCATACTAAGCTCCGTCTTCGAGAAGGAGCCTGCAAGCAGCGTTTTCGAGTTCTCGCCTGGCGAATACACCCTGGCCCCGCACGGCTCGACATTCCACGGAAGGGATCTGTTCGCCCCGATAGCGGCGCACCTGTCGCTGGGCGTGCCCCCCGCGGCCATGGGCACGGAAGTCAAATCCGTTCTCACCGTGCCTGCCGTGATGCCGTACCTCAACAGGAACAGGGACGTCTCCGGCAGGGCGGTCTATGTCGACACCTTCGGCAATATCATTACGAACATAAGCGAGGAATTTATCGATTCGGCCTTCGCGGGGCGATGGAGCCCGGAAAAGCTCACGATAAGGCTCTCCGGCAGATCGATCAGGGGCATACAAAGGTATTACGAGCAGGGGGAAAGCGGCGAACTGATGGCCCTGATAAACAGCTGGGGTTACCTCGAGATAGCGGTGAACCGGGGGAACGCCTTTCAGAGCCTCGGCCTGCCGGAGAAAAGGTCGCTCGAAATAATCGTGTCCGGTGAATATTCCGCCGGATGATCCCGGAGGCCGGCCGGCTTCGGGGATTTTTTTAATGAATAAATCCGACAGGGAGTCTGTAGTACAGGTGTAAGGATGACGGACGAGTCGGCGGGAATAAGGAAGGAAACCCTGGTCGCCTGGAAAAAGGGCGATCAGAAGGCTTTCGAAGAGATTGTGAGGGCGTCGATGAAAAAGGCGTACGCCATGGCTCTCGGGCTGGTCGGAAACGTGGAGGACGCGCGGGACATTTCCCAGGAGGCGTTCATGGCGGCCCACCGGGCCAGGGGGAGCTTCGATCCCGAACGCCCGTTCTTCCCCTGGTTCTACAGGATCCTGAGGAACAGGTGCCTGAATTTCATCCGAACCAGGTCGAAACGCGGCGAGATCTCGATGGACGTCCTCGTCGAGAAGGAATGCGGGCGGCCGCGGCCCGACGCGGTCGTAATGAACAGGGAGGATTCGAACGCCCTGTGGAAGGCGCTGTTCGGCCTGTCCGAGGAACACAGGGAGATAATCGTGCTGCGCAATTTCCAGGGCCTCTCCTACAGGGAACTCTCCGAAGCCCTAGACATCTCGGAAGGGACCGTGATGTCGAGGTTGTTCTACGCGAGGAAAGCCCTTTACGAAGCCCTGAAGGACAGGATCTGAAACGGCGGCAATGAGAAGGTAGGATGATGAGTTGTGACAGAATGGAAAACGACGGGATGCGCTACATCGACGGCGAGATGACGCCGGCGCAGGCGGCCGAATTCGAGAAGCATCTCGCAGGGTGCGAAACATGCAGGCGCTCGATCGCCGAACTCGGAAGGGTGGACTCCTTGGCCGGCAGGATGCGCATAGGCGATCCGATGGATGTTTTCTGGGAAGGATACTGGAAATCGATATACAAGAGGGGCGAACGCAGGACGGCGTGGATCCTTATCGTCGCGGGAGCGGCCGCGACCGCGCTGTTCGGGATCTTCGAGATAGGCCGGAATTTCGGTCCCGTGACCTTCGTCAAGGTGGCCGCCGCGGTTCTGGCGGCCGGCTTCGCGCTGCTGCTCGTTTCCGTTGTCAGGGAACGGGTTCATCAGAAGAAAACCGACAAGTACAGGGATATAATACGTTAGCGACGGAGTATCTTTTACCGAGAGGTGTCATTCCATGCTTATCGTCA
Organism: Candidatus Krumholzibacteriia bacterium; assembly: GCA_025453655.1. GTDB lineage: Bacteria > Krumholzibacteriota > Krumholzibacteriia > Krumholzibacteriales > Krumholzibacteriaceae > JALOPX01. Next base: position 10,807 of record JALOPX010000025.1, on the reverse strand, counting down.
CGACAGACGGCGTACCCGGGAAGAAAATCGTCCGCGTGCTGGGCCTCGTGAAGGGAAATACCGTGCGGGCCCGCAACATCGGCAGGGATGTCATGGCTTTTCTGAGGAATGTCGCCGGCGGCGAGATCGTGGAGTACACCAAGATGCTCGCCGAATCGCGCGAGCAATCCCTCGACAGGATGGTCGCCGAAGCGGAGGAGATGGGGGCGAACGCGATCGTCGCGTGCAGGTTCGCGACGGCGTCGATGATGGAAGGCGCCGCCGAGCTGCTCGTTTACGGCACGGGGGTGGTCGTGGAGGACGATAAATGATATTGGGAGGATTCAGGCTTCAGGCTGTCGAGACCGGTTCGTTCAGGCTCGACGGCGGGGCGATGTTCGGCGTGGTTCCGAAGGCCCTGTGGGAGAAGACGAATCCCGCGGACGCCGGCAACCGCATCTCTATGCACATGAGAATGCTTTACGGCGAGAAGGGGAACCGCAGGTTCGCCGTGGACAGCGGGGCGGGGACGAAACTCGACGAGAAGATGAGGAAGAATTACGAAATCGAATGCGGCCCGCTCGGAGAGCTGCTTCTGTCGAAGGGGATCGATCCGAAGGCCGTGACGGACGTCATCGTCACCCATCTTCATTTCGACCACGGCGGGGGGTACACCTATTTCGACGGGGACGGCAGGGTCAGGCTGACCTTCCCCAACGCCGTCCACCACATCCAGAGACGGCAGTGGGAGGCGGCTCTGGAGCCGAACGAAAAGGACAGGGCGAGCTTTTTCCCGGTCGATTTCCTCCCGATCAGGGACGGGGGGCGGCTCGACCTCGTCGACGGCGAGAAGGAGATTTTCGAGGGGGTCCGCCTGATCCCCACCGAAGGGCATACTCCGGGGCACCAGGTGGCCCTCGTGGAGTCGGAAGGCCGGACGCTCATGTACTGCGCCGACCTGATCCCGCTGGTTTCACACGTCAATCTGCCGTGGATAATGGCTTACGATCATTTCCCGCTTTACACGCTGGCTGAAAAGAAGGAGCTTCTCGCGAGGGCCGCGGACGGGGGATGGATCCTTTTCTTCGAGCACGACCCCGCCGTCGCCGCGTGCAGGGTGGCGCGCAACGAAAAGGGAAGGTACGACGTCATCTCGATCCTCTCCACCGAGGAATTCCAGGAGATGAAATAGGGGCGGGCGGTCACCACAGCCTGAAACCGGCCGTTATGTAATAATACACTCCGCTGAAATCGAGAACCACGGGATCCCCGGAGATGGAATGCTCGGCGATCTCGTCGAACTTGTTCTTCAATTCGGAAATCTCCAGGCTCCGGTATCCGAGCATGAATCCCACTTCGACGGGACGGATGAAGGTCGATGTCGCCTCCGCGAAAAGATCCCATCCATAGGCGTTGTTCTTGTATTCCTCGAGCGACGAGTTGAGCGTGAATTCGTTGGAGCCGTAGACCGTGCTGCCGAAGAGGCCCCGGGCGGAGAGATTGACGTCGAGAAGTTCGGGAACCTCATAAACCTTCACCGCCGCTCCGAGAATGAGCGTGTTCGTGGGAGCCTTGAAGAGGAGCCCGTAGGATCCGGCGTCTATCGACGCCTCTATCCAGTAGTGCTCCCAGCCCGCGACGGCGGCCACGCGGTCGTAAAACCAGATCCTCCCCTCGAGGCAGACCTGGAATCCGTTGTCGATGGAGACGAGATCGGTGCCGAGGTTCTCCCTGAGCAGGCTGAAATGATCGTTGAGCTCTCCCATCGATACGTAAGCCTGGCCTATCCCCCCCCTGGCCGAGAAACTGACGGGCACCTTTCCGGCGTGGCAGCCGGTCGCGGCGGCCAGGATCGATACGACAACCAGTGTTCCGAGACTTCTTTTCACCATGGTCTCCTTTCGTTGAAACAGCCGCGTCGCCGCATCAGACGGCGCGCCGGCCCTCGAGATATCCCTCTAGCCTGTCCATCCCTTCCTTCAGGTTTTCCAGCGAATTGGCGTACGAGATCCTGAGATACCCTTCGCCCCTCTCTCCGAAATCTATTCCCGGGGTAAGGGCGACCCCCGCCTTCTCCAGGATATCGAAGGCGAGACGGTGCGAGTCGTTGTCCAGGTGCCCGGCCCTTACGAATATGTAGAAGGCTCCCTTCGGTTCGGCGGCGCAGCGCAGGCCGAGCGAATCGAGGCGGCCGAGAAGAAAGAGCCGGCGCTCGTCGTACAGCGCCACCATTTCGCCGATTTCGGGATGGCTCTGCCGGAGCGCCGCGACTGCGGCTCTTTGAACGAACGATCCGGGGCAGATGAAAAAATTCTGCTGAAGGATCTGAATCCTTCTCAGGGCGCCCTCGGGCAGTATGGCGTATCCGAGGCGCCATCCGGTCATCGCGAAAAGCTTCGAGAAGCCGTTGAGGACGTAGCATTCGTCGCTGAATTCGAGCGCCGAGTGTTCCCTCTCGCCGTATACGAGTCCGTGATATATCTCGTCGCTTATGACGGGCACGCCCAGCGACACGATCGCCTCGATGTCTTCCGGAGGAATCAGGGTCCCCGTCGGGTTTGCCGGGGAATTGATCATGACGGCCCTGGTCGCCGGCCCGATAGCCTTTTCCACGTCCGCGGGTTTCAGCTGAAATCCCTCCTCCTCCCTTGTCGGGATGAATTTCGGCCTCGCTCCGACGTACCTCGTGAAGTTGGGATAACAGGGGTAGCATGGATTGCCCATGATGATCTCGTCGCCGTCATTTTCCACGAGGGACGAAAGAACGAGAAGCAGGGCGGGGGAGACCCCCATCGTCACGATGACCCTGTCGGGATCGACGGCGGCACCGTACCGTTTCCCGCAGTATTCCGATATGGCGAGTCGAAGTTCGGAAATGCCCCTGCTGTCCGTGTAGTGCGTGTCCCCCGCCAGGAGGGATTCGATCCCGGCCTGGACTATTTTTCGCGGAGTGGGGAAATCGGGTTCGCCGATCTCCATGTGAATTATCGACCGGCCCTTTTTCTCGAGCTCGAGGGCCCGTTCGAGGACTTCCATTACCATGAAGGGTTTTATCGATTCGATGACGGTCCTGTCCATCCGATCGCACTCTTTTCCGCAAAGCCCTTAAGCAAAATAATCCCTGCGCGGGAACAAGTCAAACATATCGTCATGGAGAAGGGCCGATGGCGGCGATCGTCCAGTGCCTTCCGGTCCTTCCGCCGTCCCTGCGGTAAGAAAAGCAAAGGTCAGCGCTGCACGAAGTGCAGAGGCCTGCGCTCTTGATGTTCTCCCGCCTCACCCCCGCCTTCAGCAGTTCCAGCTCGCAGAAGCGAAGGAGATCGAGGCGATGCGCGCCGTCTTCCGTGCGGATCGTTTCCGGGGGGAATCCGGCCGCGTCGCCGCCGCTCACCGTGTAACAGTCCCCGCAGATCCCGGGCCCGGCCACGGCGATCGCCGTATACGGATCGATATGATGCGTGCCGTAAAGGATGCCGAAGGCCTTGCCGATGATGCCGGCCTTCGCCCCGTTTCGCCCGACGTGAAGGGCGGCGAGCACCTTTTCCGTGGGCGAGTATATGAACACCGGGTAGCAGTCCGCCGTGCTGATCGCGAGGGCGAGCCCCCTTCGCGTCGTTATCAGGCCGTCGGTGCCGTCGCAGAGGCCCCCCGAGTCGACCGTCTCGATGCGCGTTCCATGCACCTGCCGCCCCCTCGCGACCGATTCCGGCGGGAACCCGATCGAATCGAGCAGTTTCGCCCGGTTGAGCCGCACCGCCTCCGGATCGTCGCCGATGCCCTCGCCGAGATTGAGCGAATCGAAGGGAGGCTCGCTGAATCCTCCGGCCCTCGAGCAGAAAACGAGGGCGAGCTCCGGCGCGAGTATCCCGAGCGAAGCGAAACCGCCCAGCTTCAATCCATTCTTTTCGGTCCAGTGCATGTCACGCCTTCGAGACCGGTTGACAACAGAGCACGGTTGGGTGATAACCTGTCATGGGAAACGATGATAACATGCCGGGAGGAATATTATGAGCTTTTTCGAAGGGTACAGATGCGGCAATTGCGAAAGGGAGGTCCCCGAAGGGTCGCTCGCGGGGGAGTGCCCGTCATGTTCGGGCCCGCTTCTCGGAAGATACGATCTCGCGATGCTCCGCGGCAGCGTGACGAGGGAGGAGTTTCTCTCGGCGGGGGCCGGTATCTGGAGGTTCAGGGAACTGCTCCCTCCATTCAGGCGGGAGATTTCTCTCGGCGAGGGGAGCACGCCGATGATCGACGCCCGCAGGCTGGCCGGGAAAACGGGCATGAAACGGCTTTTCATCAAGGACGAGTCCGCCAACCCCACCGGATCCTTCAAGGCGCGAGGTATGGCGGCGGCCGTAACGAGGGCCGTGGACCTGGGGATACGCCGCGCATGGATGCCTTCCGCGGGCAACGCCGGCCTCGCGCTTTCCGCCTATGCCGCTTCATGCGGCCTTGCGGCGAGGATCTATGTGCCGGAGTCCACGCCGCCGGGCGTCGCGGAGGAATGCAGGGCGTACGGGGCCGAGGTGGTGGTCTGCCCGGGCGTCCTGCCCGACGCGGCCGCCCGGATGCGCTCCGACATGACGGGCGGCGGCGAAGTCGATCTCGGAACCTTCAGGGAGCCATGCCGCGTCGAGGGGAAGAAGACGATCGCGTTCGAGATCGAGGACCAGCTCGGCGGCGATTCCCCCGACTGGATCATCTTCCCGACAGGAGGCGGGACCGGCATCGTGGCGATATGGAAAGCGTACAGGGAAATGGAGGAGCTCGGATGGCTTCGCGGAAAACGCCCGGGCATGATCGCAGTCCAATCGGCCGGCTGCGCCCCCGTGGTCAGGGCGATCGAGTCGGGGGCGGCGGAGATCGAGACATGGCGCAACCCGGAGACGATCGCCGCGGGGATCAGGGTTCCTGGCTCCAGGGCAGGCAGGCAGATCCTCGAGGGTCTGCGCGACACCGGCGGCACGGCCGTGGCGGTGGCTGACGGGGATATCATCTCGGCCGCGGGGATGATGGCCGCATCAAGCGGCGTTTTCCCGTCCCCCGAAGGGGCCGCCGCCCTCGCCGGCCTGATTTCCCTCCTCGGGTCGGGCCGCGTCGACCCGTCCGACAGGGTCGTCCTCGTCAACACGGCGGGATGGTCCAGGTACAGGTTCATGCTCGACCCTTTCAAAGGCGGCCCTTCCGTCTGCCGATGAGATGCGGGGCCGCCGGAAGCGTGGGCAGATGCGGACGGATCACTGGCCCCCGTCCCAGTAAAATCGGTCCGGGGCTACAAAAAAAAGGGGATGCGGTCCGCATCCCCTCATGCATTCATCGTATTGAATTACTCAGCGTTTCTTAGCCCGCCCGGAGTCGCCGTTCCCGCCAGTCGAAGAGGAGCCGCTTCTGCCGCCGCCGTTGCTCGGGCTGGACGGCGAACGCGAGGGGGACGGGTTGGATGAGGAATTATATCTCCTCACCGAGTCGTTGCCGCCGTCGCTGCGGGTCTCGCGCGAAGGAGTGTCGGATTTCCTGACCGTCCGCTCCGGAGACGAAACCCTTTCCGTCCTTTTCCTCGGCTCGGATTCCCTTCTCCTGGTCTCGGTTTCCCTGGCCTTCCCGGGAGAGACGGCTCTTTCCCTCGCCGGATCGGAGCGGTCCGCGTCCCTGCTCTTCCATATGCGGCTTCTCGAATTCTTCTCCGCGCCGGAAGATTTCCCGGTCTCCCTGTACATGCGCCTCGTGCCGGAGTCGGAGGTCGGCGCCGGATTGTCGACGGCCCTGCTCCGCCGCGTCTCTCCGGATCCTGCGGACGATCCGGTCCTGCCGTCGCTGCCGTAAATGACCCTCCTGCGGGTGGTGTTGTTCTCCGTTCCCTGCAGGGACGACCGCTCCGGCGCGCTTCTTCGCGCCGCGATGTTTTCGGCGGTGCTTCTCACCCGTTCCTGTCTCCTTGCGGACGCAGCCGCGGTCTTCGTCTCGCCCAGCCTGCTGTCGGCGATCGTCTTGGTCCTGGACGACCTGACCGCGGAGGCGTTGTAGTCCATGCTTCGCTTCGTGAAGCTCCTGCCGGCGTATATCGATCTGCGGTCGCGGTCGTTATCGTAGTCGTAATAATCGTGGAAATAATTGTGGTGGTGCCAGGGCGAGAACCACCATCCGGTGTAACAGTAGTTGTAGCCGTACATGCAGTTCCAGTTGTACCAGTCGTAGCGGTATGCGTACCAGGAATGGTACGGCCAGCGATGGTAATAATAATCGTCCCAGCCCCACGTGGAGTAAAATCCCCATCCCCATGGATCGTAGTCCCATCCCCATGGGTCGTAGGAGGAGAAATACCAGCTTCTGTAGGCCGGATAGTAGAACCTGTAGGGGTAGTCGTAATTTGTGTAATAAATCGAGAGGTATACGTTCGAATCGTCGTCTCCGTAATAATCCTCGTCGTCCCAGCCGCCAGAGATGTTGTCCGTGTAGCCTGAGGAGGTGGAATAACCGTCCTCTTCATCCACGTGCCTGACGGCGTAGAGCGCCGGGTACGGGTAACGAAGGTCGTCCTCGTTCTCGAATTCGAACCTTTCTATGTATATCTCCGGGCATTCCATGGCGTATGGATCGCTGATTTTCCCCTCGCCGTGGCATTTCGAACAGAGATAGCGGGGATAGTCGACCTTTTTATTGATGTAGAAATATGTGTAATCGGTCGCCGGCGGAAAATCCGGGGCGTCTTCGATCAGAGCCTCGTCTATCATGTTGAACGCGAGGAGCGGATCGGAATCGATCACGAGGCGGCCGTCTTCGGGTGCGCCGGCGTTTCTCGCCAGATGAAGCAACTCCTCGGTGTCGATCCTGTTCGCGCCGGTGACGGCGACGGCGTGGATGTATTCTACGCCGGTCCTGCCGCCCGCGAGCCACCTTATCCCTCCGTCCCTTTCGGGGAGGAAATGAACCTTGTTCCCCTCGACCTTCTTCGGGGCCCCGCCGTTCGGGAAGAGGAGCTGAACGACGCCTTCGCTGTCTATGCCGTAGACGATGACGTAGGCGTCCCTGCTGGTCTGGAAGGTAAGGTTGATCTCCCGCCCGGGCATGAATACCGATCCCTTGCCCCCTATGAGGCGAAGCGAAAGCTCCACGTCGCCGGGCGCCGGGGAATAGGAGGCGGAGGAATTCGTCGTGATCTCGACGGGGGAAGCGGTTGCGGTGCCCGCATGTATCGCGAAAACGACCAGAAGGAAGAGCAACAGCCTTGGTTTCATCACACTCACTCCCTCCAGGGGTTGTTAAGCCGTGAAGTGTCCCGCGCCTCCGCCGGCCGGCGGCCCGGGAACCCCTCATCACTAATAGTATAGTGATATTCGGCGATTATTACAAGGCAAACCCGGCCCCTCCCCGTCATCCCGCCCCTCAGGCTCCTGAGTGGCGCGTCCAGCCTGTTCGCCCCATGCTCCTTATACGTTCGAGCGCGCCCGAAGTTTCGGTTCGGGAACCGTTTCGGGGCCCCCGGGCGGCGTCCCCGATGAAACTAACTTGACCCTGGATATGTACAATGGTAAGGTGCGCTGTGGCATTGCAAAAGGAGGATGTTTATGGGGTTCGACGGGTCGCCGATTTTCATGCAGACGTCCGGCAGCTTCGCGGAGCTGGTTTTCAATACAGGCGCGCTGGCAATGGTCATCCTGATCGTTCTTGTCCTTCTCTCGGTCGTGTCGTGGACGATAATGTTCGAGAAGGTCAGGTTGTTCGCCAGAGCCGGCAGGCAGAGCGCCGCGTTCCTCAACCTTTTCAGGGGCGAAAGATCCCTCAAGCAGATCACCGTGGTGGCCGGGACCTTTCCCGATTCCCTCGAAGCCAGATTGACACACTCCCTGGGAAAGGAAATCGCCGACGGAGAATTGAGGGACCTGTCCAATCTCGACGCGGTCATGGAGTCCAGGATCGGCACCCTTCTCTCGGAATGGGAATCCTATCTGATATTCCTTTCGACGACGGCGACAGTCTCGCCTTTTCTGGGGCTTCTCGGCACGGTATGGGGCATCATGAGCTCCTTCATGAGCATGGGGGAGAAGGGCTCGGCCGATCTCTACGTGATAGGGCCGGGGATCGCGGACGCCCTCATCACCACGATATTCGGCCTCGGGGCCGCGATTCCCGCCGTCATCGGATACAACGCGATCCTGAGAGTCGTCAGGAGAAGGAGCGACGAGCTGTCCTCCTTCTCGGTCCGCCTCAAGACGCGCATCCTCGAACGCAGGTACTCTGAACTCGAAAAAAGCTAGGCGGCCCGGCGCCGCCGCGGCGGCCGGGGAGCGGGCCGCAGCCAATCACCTCAGGAGGAAATGATGAAGCGCGATCGCTATTCATCGATGGCGGAAATCAACATAACCAACCTGGTGGACGTCATGATGGTGCTGCTGATAGTGTTCATGCTCACCGCCCCCTTCCTTCAGGCGGGGGTCAGGCTGAGTCTCCCGAAGGCCGAGGCCAAGGTCATAGAAGAGCGCGAGGGAGTGACGATTTCCATAGACAGGGAAGGGATGATATTCATCGGGAAGGAACAGGTAAAGTGGGAGGATTTCGCCTCGAAGCTTCGCAAGGCTCTTGAAACGGACGAACCGAGGGTGTTCTTGAGGGCCGACAAGGACGCGAGGTACGGTTCGGTGATGAGGGTCATCGCGCGCGTGAAGATGCTGGGGATCGAGGATCTCGGGCTGATAGCGGAGCAGGAAGAGGAACGCTGATCGCGAAGCGGAGGGTCCGGGAGGATGAGGCAGTCATTTATCATTTCCGTCATCGCTCATGTGCTGGTTCTCGCCGCCCTCTTTTTCGTGGCGAAGACCGTGCCGGAGATGCGCCTTCCGCAGAACATATATTCGGTGAAGATATTTCAGCCGGCCGTGCTCAAGACCGAGCAGGGAAAATCGGGCACGCCGGAAGCAAAGGCGAAGGCGGCCGAACCGGCCGTACCGAAGCCGAAAAATGAGAAGAAGAAGGAACCTGAGAAGAAACCGGAGGTCGTGAAGGAAAATAAGGCCGATGCCGCGAAGGAGGGGAAGGGGATGGACGTCAGCGTCTCCGGCGACCCCTCGGGGCTGACCTCGATGGCGATCGACGCCCCGCGCTTCCCGTTTTCCTACTATCTCTCGGCGGTCGAGAGGAAGGTGTCACAGAACTGGTTCTCATCGGAGTCCGGCAGGGGGGAGGGATATTCCTGCGTCGTGTACTTCAGGCTCGCGAGGGACGGATCCGTGGGCGACGTCAGCGTGGAAAAGAGCTCGGGGAACCAGTTTTTCGACAGGTCCGCGCAGAGAGCCGTGAGAAGCTCGGCGCCGTTCCCCCCGCTGCCCAGGGCGTTCGAGGATCCCTGGCTGGGGATCCATTTCACATTCATACAGAAGGATTGATCCGGAAAGATCGGGAAATGATCGATAAAATTAAGAAGACGGCATACGCGGCGGCCCTGCTCGCCGCCATCGTCCAGGCCGGTCCCGCCGCGGGCCAGACCGATATCCATCTCAGCACCGAGAAGCCGGGAGGGGGGCTGGTTCCCATAGTCGTGAGAGACCTGGGCTCGACGAACGAGAAGCTGGCCGGCACCGCCTCGTACATGACCGGCGTGCTGCTCAAGGACCTCCTGTACACCAGCATTTTCGACCCGCTCAGGTTCGAAAGCGGGACCGACGGCCTGTCCGGCGGGAGGACGGCCACTGCGATAGTCGAGGGAACCGTGTCGGCCGAGGGGGAGAGGTATTATCTCGACGCGAAGCTGCTCGATTACACGAGCAGGGAGGTGATCTTCTCCAAGAGGTACAGTTTCGTGGAGGCCGCGAAGAGGACCGTCGCGCATCATCTCAGCGACGAGATACTTTTCTTCCTGATGGGCGAGAAGGGAGTCGCCACGACGCGGATCCTCTTCACTCGAAGGGACGGGCGGCACAAGAACCTGCACGTGGCGGACTACGACGGGTTCGCGGAGAGGAAGATAACGGGCGGCGAGCTTGTTGTCTCGCCGGAATGGCTCGACGCGCAAAGGTTCTGTTTCACGTCGTACAGGAGGGAAAATCCCGACTGCTATCTCATGGATCTCGCGGCGAACACGAGGACGAACATCTCCCACCGCCAGGGGATCAATATCGCCGGGAGCTGGTTCCAGGGAAGCGGCGAGCTGGCGATGACGCTGAGCCTCAAGGGCAACAGCGAGATATACCTGATAAAGCCGGACGGGGAGATTGTGAGGAGGCTCACCGACAACCGCGCGATAGACTGTTCCCCCTCATGGGCTCCGAACGGCAGGGAGCTCGTTTTCGTCTCGGACAGGACGGGGGGGCCGCAGCTTTACATAATGGACAACTACGGAGGCAACACGAGGCGGCTCACCTTCAACGGCACGTACAACACATCCCCCGCGTGGTCCCCGTCGGGGGACATGATCGCATATGTCTCCAGGGTCGGGGGGATCTTCCAGCTGAGCCTCATCGCGCCCGACGGAAAGTGGGAGGATACGGTTTTCGAGAATCAAATGAGCTGCGAGGATCCATCCTGGGCTCCGGATGGAAGGCACATCGCCGCCACGGTGAAGTACGGGGGGAAGCCGTGGATCGTGATCATCGACGTCGAGACGGGCAACCTGAGAAGGCTGGCGGAGGGGGAAACGGCGTCATGGTCGCCGCTGGGGGATCTGCGCTGAGATCTGAGATTCGCCTGCGGCCGCCCGTGCGACGGACCCCGGGGCCGCGGTATCGGAGAACGAAACCGCCGAATGCGGAAATCGGCCCCCCGCGTTAAAATAATTGTTTTCAACACGGCATTTTTTCGTTTATGATGCAGGTCGTATGAATCTTTGGGAAGACTT
>JALOPX010000137.1 GCA_025453655.1 Candidatus Krumholzibacteriia bacterium | reverse complement strand
ATGGCGAATATCACTCTTTCACCCGATATCCTGAATCTCTCGGATGCCTTCGACCCGAGGGACGTCACGATCGACGAGCCCAAATCCCTGAGCCTGAATTTCGAACAGGTGGTCACCAGGTCCGTGCCGGTTCAGGTCGCGTTCAAGGGCGGGATGCCGGAGGATCTCATGTTGGGCGCCGGACCGGTCATCATCCCGGCAAGGGTCAAGGTAAGCGGAGCGTCCAGTGTGGTGAAGACTATCGATTTCATTTCCACGCAGGAGATGGATGTCCGCAACAGAAGGGGGAAAATTACCGAAGAGACCGGGTTGTCCCTCGAAGGCAGGAATATTGCGGCCACCCCAGAAAAGGTTCTGGTTGAGATGGAGATACACAGGAGGATGGTCCGCACCCTGTCCAACATACCGCCTACCCTTGTAAGGGACGACAATTCCGGCGCCGTCGAATACTCCCCGAAGGTGGTGTCGATCACGCTCGAAGGCCCCGAAGAGATCATCAAGGCGATCAAGGCCTCCGACGTGTCGGTAATCGTCAACATAACGGCGAAAAAGCAGGGCACCTACAAGCTCGAGCCCGAGGTCATCGTTCCGGGGGGCGTCGAGAAGTATTTCCTGGATACGGAGATTTTCGAAATAAAGATACTGAAAAACAGCGGCGCGGGGAAAGCGCCGAAACGGGTGGGATAGGAATCGTATCAGGATGGAAAAGAAAATTCCGGAGCCTTGCAACCGCCGATCTTCCGGCAACACGGCTGTCACGATCGTGATATACGCGGTGATAATCCTCCTTGCCGCCTCGGCGAGTTTTCTCGGGCCCGATTATCCTGCGCATGTCCCCGTGACGATAGGAATATCCGCCTTTGATTCCGCGGACGCCGCGCATGTTCTCGAAGCCCTGGCCGGCCATGTCAGGGAGAAGGGGGGAGGGGACATACGATGGATCTATTTCGGGGAGTCGCGGACTCCCTCGGGATGTGATTTCTACCTGCTGACCCCCATTCAGGCATATCCGTACATCACCGGGGGGCGGATGAAGCTTTCTTTCCTCGTCTGCGAAAGGCATGAGCGATGTTATGCGAGGGGGGTGGTCATAACAAGGCCCGGGACGACAACGGAGGAGATCAGGGAAGGGAATCTGATTTTCTCCGCCCGCACGTCCCCCGCGGGATTCCTTTCCCCCTTTTTCGCCCTGTTCCAGGAGGGCCTCGTATCCGGGAGTTCCCGGGAGAGGTTTCATTTCCCCGATTGCGGAAAATCCGATGAGAGCGTCGTTTTCGGGGTGCTGGCCGGGGATTATGCGGCCGGAGGAATCAGTCTCGAAAGTTTCCGATCACTCGAATCGAGGGGTCTTTTTAAAGAGGGCGATCTCGAAGTGAGGTACAGGGGGATGCCAGTCGCCGAAGTCGTACTCGCGGCGGATATCGGCGTCGAATCGTGGAAGTACAAAGGATTCACGGAAAGGCTGCCCGGCATCGTATCCTCCGCCCCGCCTCTGCTCATGCACGACCTGGAGTCCCTGGGCATCGGAAATTTCATGCGTCCCGGTTCCCGGACGCCGGATCCCCTCGGGAATTTTCCCGATTCCCTCCTGTTGAAAATGATCGATCATCTCCCTTGATAGGCCGGCCGGGTAAAGGTATATTATCCGAACGGTATGACCGGGAAGGATGATTACAGAGGAAAGGACGGGTATTTGTCGGCAATACTTAAACGATGGTCTCCCCTTTTCGCATGGATAGTGCTGATCTTCGCTCTTTCCTCGATTCCGGATGTCACCCCGGGAGACATGAAGCTGCCTGCGGGCAGCGACAAGGCGGTTCATTTCATCGAGTACGGCATTCTGGCGATTCTGTTCCTGAGAGGCTTGAGCTACGAGCATAAAAGGCTGAGCAGGTCGCTGGTGATCGCGGCCATCCTGACCGGGGCCGGCGTCGGATATATGGACGAACTCTACCAGAGCCGGGTCGCGGGACGCGATTCGAGTTATTTCGACCTTGCCGCGGACATCGCAGGGGTCCTTACAGGATCCCTCCTGTACGCCGCCAGGAGGAAGAGAGATATCGGAAGGGATCGTGACTGATGAAATACACGAGGCCAAGAGGGACCCAGGACCTTTTCGGCGACAGCATGGTTCGCTGGAGGTGGGTTGAGGATAAGCTCGCCCGCCTCGCCGCGAGCTATGGTTATTCCGAGATCCGGACTCCGATCTTCGAGATGTCCGATCTTTTCATAAGGACCGTGGGCGAAGCGACCGACATCGTCACGAAGGAAATGTACGCGTTCAAGGACAGGAAGGGCAGGGATCTGACCCTGCGCCCGGAAAACACGGCCCCCGTCATGAGGGCTTTCATCGAAAACGGGCTGCAGAGATCGGGCGGCGTCAGCCGTTTCTTCTATATCGGGCCGATGTTCAGGTACGATCGCCCGCAGGCCGGCAGATACAGGCAGTTTCACCAGTTCGGAGCCGAGGCCATCGGGTCTGACAATCCGGCGGTCGACGCCGAGATAATAGACATGAGCCTGAAGATCTACAGGACCTTCGAATTCCAGGGGCTGGAGATAAGGCTCAACAGCGTAGGCTGCCCGGCGTGCCGGCCCGCCTACAGGCAGATCCTCGGTTCGAGCCTCGAGAATCTTAAGGGAGAACTGTGCGATGACTGCGCGCAGAGGTACGCGGTCAATCCAATGAGGATATTCGATTGCAAGGAATGCGGTCCGGTCAAGGCGAGGCTTCCGGTCATGACCGATCATCTCTGCGCGGATTGTTCGGAGCATTTTGCCTCGCTTCAGCGGATATTGAGGGAGATGGGGATTTCCTTCGTCCACGACCCTCTTCTCGTCCGCGGGCTGGATTACTACACGAGGACCGCGTTCGAGATCCTGCATCCGGGGCTCGGCGGGCAGAACGCCCTTTGCGGAGGGGGCAGATATGACGGCCTCGCCGAGGACTGCGGCGCAGGTCGCGTTCCTGCCATCGGTTTTTCGGCGGGGATAGAACGCCTTCTTGAGAATATCCCGGACAAGGCCGTCGTGGGAATCGATTTTTCCAAAGCGGACATATTTTTCGTCGTCCCGCAGAAGGAAGGATATGCCCGGGCCATGAATCTGGCGTCTCAGCTGAGGGACCGCGGAATGCGGGTCGAGGTGGACCTCAGCGGGCGCGCGATAAAGAAGCAGATAAAGGCCGCCTCCGAATCGGGGGCGAGCCACGCCGTTTTCACCGGCATAGAGGAGCTGCGGGAAAACGCGGCTGCCGTTAAGAATCTCGGGTCGGGCGAGCAGTGCCGGGTGCCCTTCGCGGATCTGGCGGCGTTTCTTGAAAAAGAAAGGGAATAAAATCTTGAGCGGATCGAACAGGTATCATTTCGACCGGAAATGGAAACGGACCCACAGGTGCGGGGAGCTGGAAGCACGGTCGGAGGGCGAGCAGGTGCGGCTAGCCGGATGGGTGAAGAAGGTCAGGGAATTCGGGGATCTTACCTTCGTCGATCTCTGGGACAGGACAGGGATCGTACAGCTCGTGGTCGACGCGGGCAATCCCGATCTTCACGCGCTTGCCGGATCCCTCAAGGCCGAGGACGTGATCGCCGCCGCCGGCAGGGTGCGCCTTCGCCCGCCCGACATGGTCAACGCCGGCATGAAGACCGGGCGCGTCGAGGTGGAGCTCGGGGACGCCGAGATATTCAACAGAAGCAAGGTTCCGCCCTTCAACGTGACCGACAAGTCGAAGGCGAACGACGATCTGCGCATGAGGTACCGGTACCTGGACCTGAGGCGCGACTCGATGCAGAGAAACATCGGATTCAGGCACGATCTCGCGCTCGCTGTGAGAAATTTCCTCTCGTCGAGGGGATTCCTCGAGATCGAAACCCCGCTGCTCGTAAAGAGGACCCCCGAGGGCGCCCGGGATTATCTCGTCCCGAGCAGGCTGCACCCGGGGAAATTCTACGCGCTCCCCCAGAGCCCGCAGCTTTACAAGCAGATACTCATGGTGTCGGGATTCGACAGGTATTTCCAGCTTGCTAGGTGCCTCAGGGACGAGGACCTTCGGGCGGACCGCCAGCCGGAACATACGCAGATCGATATCGAGATGAGTTTCATTTCCGAAGAAGAGGTTTTCGAGGTCGCGGAGGCGATGATCGGCGATCTTTTCTCCAGGATAAAGGGGGCCGATCCCGGGACCCCGTTCCCCCGGATCGATTACGACGAGGCGATGATGAGGTATGGAAGCGACAAGCCGGACCTTCGCTTCGGGCTGGAGATAAGGGACCTGACGGAGCTGTTCGCGGGCAGCGGATTCCAGGCCTTCTCCTCCGCGGTGAAGGAGGGAGGAGCCGTCAGGGGGATCTCCTTCGAGAAGGGGGTTGCCTTCTCGGGCAGCCAGATCAAGAAACTGGAAAGCGTCGCAAGGGATGCCGGCGCGAAAGGGCTTGCCTGGATAAGGTTCCAGGGGGGGGCGATCGAATCGCCTGTCGCAAGATTTCTCACGAAGCCGGAGACCGACGGGCTTGCGCGGATTTTCGGTATCGATGAATCCACTGGATCGCTCGTGCTGATCGTGGCCGGGAAGAGGCAGATAGTGGAACGATCGCTGGGAACGCTCAGGACTCAGCTTGGCACCGCGCATCTTCTCGACGGCACGGAAGGATTCAGATTCCTCTGGGTCAACAGGTTCCCGCTTTTCGTCGAGGGAGAGAAGGGTTGGGAGAGCGCCCACCACATCTTCTCGATGCCTCTCGAGGAGGATATTCCCTTTCTCGACTCCGATCCGGGACGCGCGAGGGGGCACCTTTACGATCTCGTGTGCAACGGCACGGAGCTCGGTTCGGGGTCGATCAGGGTTCACGACCGCAACCTTCAGGAAAAGCTGTTCGGTGTGATAGGAATCGGCAAAGAAGAAGCCGAAAACAAATTCGGATTTCTTCTCGAAGCCTTCGAATACGGAGCGCCCCCCCATGGAGGAATTGCCATCGGGGTCGACAGGCTGTCGATGATTCTCTGCGGCGAAAGTTCGATCAGGGATTTCATCGCGTTCCCGAAAACCCAAAGCGCGACGTCACTTATGGATGGAGCGCCTTCCGGGGTGGAGGACGCCATCCTGGACGAGCTGCATATCCGTGTCGAGGAAGGGAAGTTCAGGCAATAAATGGAAACGTTCAGGCATGTCTTTTGCAGAGAATCATGTACCGGGCTTTTTGCTTGACATGAGAGTACGGCGATATTAACGTATCGATAGTCGATGCTGAATATAATTGCAGGGAGGATTTAAAGTTATGAGACCAGCTGGTAAAAGGTTTCTGATATTGGCGCTCTTCGGCCTCCTTGCGGGGATTGCATACGGATGCGGCCCCGCCAAACCTTGTGTCACGAGCCTTATTACTCTCGACGAGACGAGGCTCGATGCCAACACCTATGAACAGGAAGCGGCGGAGACAGGGGATAAGGTGGCGGATCTGAGCAGCAAATTGTCGAAGAAACAGGGCGAGCTGAACGCGATAAAAGACGAACCTGCCAGACTCGAGAAAAAACTTCACGAGTTGAAAAAAGGAAGCGGCAGGGAATAAAGATCAGGTCAGCGAAGGGGAGTTACTGGAATGCTCAATAAAAAAGCGGTTTATCTGGCGATGTTGATCCCCGCCGTGGTCGTTTTTGCGGCAGGCTGCAGCAGATACACTCCGAGACCTGTGGATATCTCGAAGGGCGAATATTACGAGGACGAGGAGTATCAGAAGCTGAGCAAGAAGGACAGGGAGGCTTATTGCGAGAAGCTGGCCGTCGAGCTCGAATCGCTTCAGCAAAGATCCGACACGGCGCAGGCATCGCTCGAAAAGAACAAGGAAGATATCACGAGGCTCACGAAGGAGCTCCGTGACGCGGAGATGGAACATTCGGCTCTTATGACGAGCCTGGATGATCTTACCGGGCAGATCGCCGCTCTCGAGGCTCTTCCCAAGGAATGGAAGCTCGTGTACGGCGAATGCCTCTGGACTCTGGCCGGATATGAAGATGTTTACGGCGATCCCCTGAAGTGGACCAGGATATGGAGAGCCAATTACGAGATGATCGAGGATCCGGACTGGGTTCTGGCCGGCTGGACCCTCAAGATCCCGAGGGAATGGCCGAGGAAGCACAGGGTATCCCAGGACGAGTGGCTTGCAAAGATTGCCGGATATTGGGAAATATACGGCAATTACCGCAAATGGCCGCTCCTTTTCGAGGCCAACAGGGACAAGATCAGCGATCCTGACCTGATATTCCCGAACCAGGAATTGCTGGTTCCAAGGGATGA
>JALOPX010000136.1 GCA_025453655.1 Candidatus Krumholzibacteriia bacterium | reverse complement strand
CGCCCAGTGGACGACGGATTACACGGCGGATAACGGAATAGCCTTCTACGATGTGACCTTCCCCTCCTCCGACATCGGTTACATAGTGGGCGCCGGCGGAGTCATCTACAAGTCCGTCGACGGCGGGGATACCTGGGTATCCCAGACCTCTCCAACGACACTTTCTTTCTTCGATGTTTTCTTCACCTCCACCACAAATGGATGGGCCGTCGGAGACGCGGGCGTCATAGCCTACACGACCAACGGCACGGACTGGAGCCTTCACGCGCAGAGCGGCGTTCTGACCTCGACGCAGGACATCAACAGCATCGAGATCAACGGTCTCAACGGCGTCCTGGGTGCGGACACGGGTCTTCTGTGGTACACGACAGACGGCGGGGCGACCTGGACGGCCGCCGTGTCGAAACCCTACGTTGACGACGTGAACTGCGTGAGGATGTTCGATTCTCTGGTCGGAATCGCAGCGGCGGACGGCGACGGGATCGAGTACACGCTTGACGGCGGACTCAACTGGACCGGCGCGTCGGTCAACCTCGGCCCCGCTCCGTACAGCAGGGACGATATTGAAGCGCTTCTCGTGATCGACGACACGACGGCAGTGGCAACGGGCTGGGGCTCCACCGCAGCCGGCGCCCAGCCGATGATCATACTCGTCACGAAGGACAAGGGCCTTACCTGGACCTGCCCCGACGAGACGTATCCGTGGGCCATTTACTGCTACGGTTACAACTTTGCCAAGTTCCCCGACGGCCACGTGATCCTGGTCGGAGGCGGCTCCTATTCGGCCGCTCCGATCGTTCACAGCTCGGGCGATTATTCCGACTGGCTGCCATCCGAACCGTTCTACGGCAACACCCTGAGGGGCGTCGGGATCGTTCCCGGCACGGACAGGGTCATCGCGGTCGGCGACGGCGGATGCATAGCGACATCCGACGACCGCGGCTACACCTGGAGCCAGTATTTCAAGGTCGACAACGGTTTCGGCGGCGTGCTGAAGTTCGCCTCCTACGGCCCCAAGGTATTCGCCGTGGGCGACGCCGGCCTTTTCATGACCAAGGAAGGGGACGGCGACTGGACACTCGGCATCATCTCGACCAACTATTGGGCGGAGACCCTCCACGACATATGGATCGTCCCTGAGGTGAATCCCCTCGACGGCTACGTCATGTACGTATGCGGCGCGCGCGATTACATGGCCAAATCGACCGACGGCGGGGAGACCTGGACCGAGCTGAGTCACGCCCTCGCCCTGTCCTCGGCAATTTACGGCATGCACTGGTTCGATGCCGAGAACGGCATCCTCGCCGGCGAATACAACGGCGACGACGCCATCTACACGACCGACGACGGCGGGCTGACCAGGACGCTTGTCTGGAGCAACGTTAAGAGCGAGCAGATCAACAGCATCAGCTTCGCTCCCGACAATCTCCACGGTGTCTTCGTCTGCGACAACATCGCGATGTACTACACCTCGAACGGCGGCGCGAACTGGACGGCCGGGACGGAGAACATCCTCTCGACGACCAACGATCTCGAAGAGGTTCACATGGTCAACGCGACGACGGCGTGGACGGTGGGCGACGCCGGCACCTTCGCCGTCACGACCAACGGCGGCGCCGTTTGGACGCAGCAGGCCGGTCTCCCTGCGCTGACCCTGATGGACGTCTATTTCAACCACGACAACTTCGGATGGATATGCGGCGACGACGGGCTCGTATACTATACGAACAACGGCGGGAGCTCGTGGACGAGCGCCGGTGCGACCCTCGTTCCGTCGACCAAGGACGTCAACGCGGTCTATCTGCAGGGCACGACGGGCAAGCTGTTCATCGGCTGCGACTACAACGACATTCTGGTGAGAGCCGACGCGGTTTCGGGCGACGACGATCCGATCGCCCTGCCCTTCGCCCTTCATCAGAATTATCCCAACCCGTTCAACCCGGCGACCACGATCAGTTTCTCCCTCGGGAAGGACGGATTCGTGTCCCTCAACGTCTATGACGTTGCGGGAAGGCTCGTGGCCGAAGTGTTGAACAAGGAGATGAGCGCCGGAGATTACTCGCTGAGCTTCAGCGCGAAAGGCCTGTCCTCGGGCGTTTATTTCTACAGGCTGAAGACGGACGGCAACGAACAGGTCAGGAAAATGATCGTTCTACGCTAGTATCGTCCTGTGTTATATTCCGGGAGGGGGGCGGCTCGAAGCCGCCCCCCGAAACGGACGGCAATTTCAAGAATGCGCAGGCCACGGCAGAATCATCCGCATCGACGACATCGAGGTCTGGAAGTTCCCCGTTCGAAAATCCGGTTTGTTTTCTGAGGATCTGAAAGGACAAGGGAGGAAGGAATTATCATGAAGAGAAGCGTCTTTGTTTCGACGCTGCTTGCCGCGGTCGTCCTGACGGGGATCGCAGACGCGGTGTCGGCCGACAGTTTCATGGGAGATCCTGTGAGGCTGATGCGCCGTCCCGATATCAACCAGGGAAGGATTGTGTTCAGCTACCAGAGCGATCTCTGGGTAGTTTCCGAGGAGGGCGGGCTCGCCAGGCGGCTCACCGTCCACGAGGGAACGGAGGATTACCCCAAATTCTCGCCTGACGGGACCAGGATAGCCTTTTGCGGCGACTACAACGAGAGGCTCAACTCGCTTTTTGTGATCCCTTCGAACGGCGGCGTTCCGCTCGAGCTGACGTTTCATTCGGCGTCGGCCGAGCCGGTCACCTGGACGCGCGACGGCAGGTACGTCGTATTTTCCTCCGCGCGCGAATCGTTCGTCCGCTTTTTCGACCAGTTCTTCAAGGTGCCCGCCGACGGCGGGCTGCCCGTCGACATCGGCATCGGCAAGGCGAGCTTCGGCTCGTTCTCGCCCGACGGGACGAAGATCGCCTACAATCGCCACCCGGGGACCTTCTGGTGGTGGAAACGTTACAAGGGCAGCCAGAACAACGACGTCTGGATATACGATTTCACGAAGGACACCTTCACGAGGATAACGAGCTGGGAAGGGAACGATTCCTGGCCGATGTGGACCGGCAACAGCGTATACTACGTCTCCGACCGCGAGGGCGACATCGCGAACCTCTGGGTCCACGATCTCGGCGCGGGAACGGACCGGCAGCTCACCCGCTTCGAGAAACACGGCGTCACCTGGCCGTCGATCAGCAGCGACGGGAAGAAGATCGTTTTCGAACGCGAGGCGCGGCTCTACGTTTTCGACACCGAAACCGAAAAATACAGGGAAGTCGTCGTATACTCCGAACGCCAAACGCATCATCTTCGACGCGCGCGGCGAGCTGTTCTCCGCGCCCGCGAAGCACGGCGACGTCAGGAACCTCACCAATTCCTCCGGCAGCCGCGATACGTCGCCGAGCTGGTCGCCCGACGGCAAATGGATCGCGTACGTTTCCGACAAGAGCGGCGAGGAGGAAATCTACCTGGTCGACCAGATGGGAAAGAACCCGGAGAAAAAACTGACCTCTTCGGGACATTTCAAGACGGGACTCGCGTGGTCGCCCGACAGCAAATCGATGCTCTTTTCGAACGAGGCCAACGCGCTCTACCTTCTGGACGCCTCCTCCGGCGACGAGCAGCTCATCGTTAGAAACGAGCACAACGACATCACGACATACGGCTGGTCCCCGGACAGCCGCTGGGTGGCGTACGACTATTCGGAGAAGAACAGGGCGAGGGACATCTATTTCTACGACACCAGGGATAAGAAGCACCACCAGATAACGAAAGACCTCGCCGACGACACCGAACCGACATTCACTCCCGACGGCAAGTACCTTCTCCTCATAACGGACAGGTACAACGGCGCCATATCCATGTGCAGGGTCAGCCTTCTTCCCGAGAAGGAGGAACCCTTCCTTTTCCCCGATGACGAGGAGACCGGCGAGCCGGCGGAGGACGAGGAAGACAGCACCGCCGTGGAAAAACCCGGCAAGGGCGGCAAAAAGGAGATCAGGAAGAAGGAACCGGTCGTCGTAAAAATCGATTTCAACGGGATCGAGAACAGGATAAGGAAGGTCCCGAAAACCGGCGGAATGCATCTGCACAACATCCAGGCCGCCGAAAATCATTATTTCTACGTCACGGTGAGCGCCAGAAGGATCATGATGCGCGTCACGTGGGATCTGTACGATTTCGACGTGAAGAAGATCAAGGTGACGAAGATAGCTTCGACGATCGCCGCCTACGGGCTCGCTGCCGACAAGGAGCACATATGCGTCTATGACGGAAGCAAGTTCGAGATACTGAAGGTGGGGAGCAAGGCGAAGACGAACAAGCCCGGCGAAGCCGCGTCGGACGACGACGAGCCGGGAGCCGACATCCGCAGGCAGACGAGGCTGGCCCTCGACCGGAAGGCCGAGTGGAACCAGATATTCCACGAAGGGTGGAGGCTCATCAAGTATCACTTCTACGACGAGAACACGCACGGCGTGGACTGGGACTACATGAGGGAATACTATTCCAGCCTCCTTCCTTACGTTCGCACCCGCCAGGAGCTGAACATCCTCATGTCGGAGATGGTCGGCGAACTGAACGCGTCGCACCAGGGCGTCAGCGGGGGCGACGGCGTTGCCGTTCCGAGAACCTCGATGGCGTACCTCGGCGCGAAGATCGTTCTCGACGAAAAATCGGGCTATCCGAGATTCGAGAAGATTTACAAGGGCGACAAACTCTCGCTGAGGGAGGCCGCCCCGCTCGACAACGAATTCGTGAACGTGAAGCCGGGGGACTATCTCCTGGCCATCGACGGGCACGAGCTCGAACCGGGCGAGAATTTCTACAAGTACCTCGTGTCGAAGACGAGGAACAAGATATCGATACTGACCAACGACAAGCCGGAGCTCAAGGGCGCGGTAGAGACGAAGTTAATGCCGATCTACAGCGACGGGGCTCTCCTGTACAAGGACTGGGTCGACACCAACGAAGCTAAGGTGGACGAGGCGAGCGGAGGCAGGATAGGGTACATGCATCTTGCCGACATGTCCGGCGCGGGATGGACCGAGTTCAGGGAAAAGTTCGAGCAGTACCGCTACAAGGACGCGATCATAATCGACGTCCGGTATAACGGCGGGGGATCGATCGACACGCGCGTGATCGACTACCTCGAAAGGCGGCCCTACCATTACACTCAGGCCCGCGGCGAATCGGCGGTCGAGCGTCCCGATGACTGTTTCACCGGCAAGGTCGTGGTCCTCTGCAACGAGTATTCCTATTCGGACGCCGAAGTGTTCCCCAGCGCGGTCAAGGAGCGCGGGCTGGGCACCGTTATCGGCGTCCCGACCCTCGGATTCGTGATCGCGGTCACGCCGCACGAACTGATCGACGGCGGCACGATACGCAAGACCTTCATAGGAATATGGGAACAGAGCACCGGCGCGCTGCTTGAGAGCAGGGGCGCCATCCCCGACATCATCGTCGAAAGCCCGCCCGAGATGGAAAAGGCGGGAAAGGACGTGCAGCTCGACAAGGCGGTGGAATTCCTGATCGACGCCATCGCGAAGGATCCGCGCGATCTCAATTACGACACTTCGATAGAGAAACGTTAGAGGGAAAGCGCATCGAATGGCGGAAGTGTCCGCCGGAATTGAACGGGCCGGGCTTGAAAGCCCGGCCCGTTTTCGTTCCAGCCGTTCTTTTATAACCCTTCGCGGTCTAGCCCTTCGCGGCCATGAACGCGGCGTATTTGCTGACGGCCTCCCACTGCCCGGCTCCGTGAAGCCCGGCTTCCTCGAGCACCTTGTGAGCCTGGCCGCTCCCGAGATAGTGCCCCTTGCTGAAGGCGTTGACGCTGTGGTCCCTGCCCGCCTCCGAGGTGATCCATCTGTGCATCGGCGGCATGGTGAACCCTGTGATCGCCATCGCCTCCATGGCGAGCTTCTCGGGGAAGATGTTTTTCCGCTCGGCCTCCGGCAGCAGGTCGAAGAGCTCCGCGCTGGCGACGTAGAATATGTTCATGTTGAGCGCGGCTCCGTCGATCTTCGGCAGAACCTCCTCGACGAAGGTGTTCGTCACTCCGCTTTCCTGCAGGACCAGGGTGCCGTGGTACGGCTTTTTCGCGGGATCCGCCTTGCGGAGCGCGTAAAGCCCCTTGATCGACGCCGTGGCCGGCGCCAGCCCGAGTTTGGCGCGGTCGAACACCTTTTCGTTCGGCCTCGTGACGAAGGGGGCGATGACGGCCGGGCGCTTCTTCAGCGCGGCGATGACGAGCGGATAGAGCTCCTGCGGATCCCACGGGGTCAGCGTGATCATGATCTTCTCCGGGAAGTTTTCCTGGAGAAGCTGCAGCGCCTGGGGATCGGCGTGCGTCGGGCCGTCCTCGCCGGTCTTGAGGCCCGCGTGCGCGCAGACGAGGATGAACGGGTTGTACGGCTTGCCGTCATATCCGCTTCTTGCCTGCTGCCCGATGCCGTGAAGCCGGCACGTGATGTGCTGAAGCGCCGCGATGAACGCCCCGTACGAGGAACCCGCCCCGAGATGCTGCCCGTAGGTCGACATGCCGGCCATGATGCCGCCCATGTTGTCCTCGCATATGCCGCCCGTGAGAAGGATCCTCGATTTCGGATTGGAGATCGCGTTGAAGAAGCCCTCGCCGAGCCCCTTGCCGGCCGTGAGGATCGAGGTCGATCCGAGAAGGTCGGCCGCGGCCGCGACGATCGCGCCGCCCGATTTTTTATTAAGGTAGTTGAGCGATTTGCCGAGGGCGCCCCTCAGCGTCTCGGAGTCGCCCGGCTTGTAGGAGCATTCGGCCGGGATCTTCTCCGGGTCGATGTCGTTGCCGTAGATCGCGCCGAGGTTCGGGGCGTCGGGACGTTTCCTCCTTGCCATCCTGGCGAGGCGCTTCTCGGAGCTCGCAAGTGCCTTGCCGAAAAATTCCGCGATCGGCCTGTTGTCCTCCAGGACCTTCCTCACCGTCATCAGGGCGTCGAAGAACGCGGACTCGACGCTGGCCGCCGACTTGTCGGCGCAGGCGAACGGGCCGAACTTCACGCCGAATCTCTCCTCGAACGGACGAAGCGTCTCGTAATATTCCGGCGAGCAGAAATCGTGGCCCGCGCCGTGAGATTTCGCGCCCGTTATGCCGTACTGCCACCCCTTGACCGTCCTGTAGACGATGGCCGTCGGCTGGGAGTTCCTGTTCTTCATGGCGAATTCCTGCGCCGCGAGAACCTGTCCCATGTCCTTGCCGTCCTTGACGAGTATGACGTTCCAGTCGTGCAGGTAGCACATCTCGGCCGGGTTCCACTGGACGTAGTCGCCCGGCGTCTTGCCGTCGCGGCAGACCTTGTCCGAGTCGATCGAGGCCTGGTTCCAGTCGACGTGCAGCATGACGTTGTAGAACTGCGCGGAACCGGCCGTCGCGAGGGCCTCGGAAACGCGACCGGGGGTCATGCCGCCCTCGCCCTCGAGGACGTGCACGAAGGGGGCCTTCTTGCCGAAGGTGTCGAGGGCGCCGAAGCCGAGGCCGAAACTCGTCGTCACGCCCACGCCGGAAGCCCCGGTCGATAGCCTGACGAAGGGGGTCGTCGGCGTCGGATGGCCGTCGAGAGCCTTTGCCCTGTATTTTTTGAAGAGCGGGGTCTCCTGTGTGGGATTTCTTCTGAATCCCAGCAGGTCCTCGAGCCTCAGCTGTTTCTTTTCCTCCTTCGGGAGCATCGACGGGTCGGCGACCCTGGCGCATTCGTTGCGCAGCGCCCACATCGCGTAGAGGCCCATCGCCTTGTGGCCCGCGGCGTATGAGAGGATGTCGGCTTCGAGGCAATCGGGGTCGGAGATCCTGTAGTTCATCGTGTGGAAAAGAAGGCCCTCGACTATCTTGCCCGACGAGATCGATCCTCCCGGATGGCCCGACTTGGGCACGTAGTTGTAAAGGATGCCGCAGAGGGTGCGGTAGATCAGGTCGTAGTCGTCGAACATCTTCAAGGTCTTGGCCGGAGCCTTGTAGAATTTGTTGTTCGGGCCTATCTGCGCGTAGTAGGCGCGCCTCGGTCCGAAGCTTAGTTTCTTCAGGGATGCTTTTTCCGTCAAGACAGAGCCTCCTGGTTAAATCCCAAGTTTCCGCTGCGCGCGGAACCACCCGATGATCCGGCATCCGCCGTTTGAACGTCGGACAATAAATGTACCCCAAATGGCGCGACATTGTCAACCGGAGGGGCAGGCGGGCGGCAGGGAGGGCTCCGGACCCCGCGATATCGGCGATCCGGCGGGCGCCCGGAATGTAACTCTATGAAATATAAGAGGTAAGGCCGTTTGCCGGCCCCCGGGGCAGGAAGTATAATGACGCGCAACTCCGGAATCATTTGGCAGGCGCAGGCGCGATCCCGAGCAGCTTCATGACCTCCGCGGCCCTTTCGGCGTCGTTCATCATCTGAAAAAGCTGCAGGGCGTTTCCAAGGATCGCGACCGGTTCCTTCTCGCGGGCGATCCCCGCCTCCCTGATCACCGCGACGGCCCTCGAGTAAAGAGGGACGGCGTCATAGTAACTTTCGCGGCCCATGTATATGGCGGCGAGATTATTGAGGTGCGTCGCGAGGGGGCGGGCGTTTCTCCGTGGATCGCTCTCCAGAACCGCGATCGCCTTTTCGTACATCGAGACGGTGTCGCCGGGACGTTTGAGCCTCTGGTAGAGCTTCGCCATCTTGAGGTATTCCACGGCGAGTTCCTCGCTCCCGGGCCTGAGCGAATCCTCGGATACGGCGAGGAGGCGAAGGAGGAGCGGCTCCGCCTCGGCAAATTTTTCCTGTCGTGTGTAGAGGATGGAGAGGTTCTTCAATGTAGAGATCGTTCTCGGGTCGCCGGGCCCGAGATTCTTTTCCCTCATGGCGAGCGCCTCCCTGAGGGGAGCCTCGGCCTCGTCGTACCTGCCTTCGCCGATTTTCGAGACGGCGAGGTTGTTGAGCGATGCGGCGATGTTGTCGCGAAGCTCGGCGATGGCTTCAAGCGCGCGAGCCGGCGCGGGGTCGCCCTGCCCGGCCGTTTTCCTCCTGATCGCGAGGGCCCTTTCGCGAAGCCCCATCGCTCCGGTGAATTCCTCCCGCGCTTCGAGGAGGCCGGCGAGCGATTCGAGCGGGGCCGCGAGGCCGGCGTGATTCCTGCCGAGGGATTTTTCCTCCACTTCGATCAGCCTGCGGTAATATTCCTCCGCCTCCCCTGATCTCGATGAGGCCGAATAAAGGGCGGCAAGACCCCTCAGCGCGGGAACGAGATCGTGGTTGTATTTCCCGCCCGCCTCTTCGGTGATGTCGATCGATTCGAGGAAAAGCCGCTCAGCCTCGGCGCTCCCGCCGAGGGCGGCGCGGACCTGGGCGAGGTTTCCGATCGTTTTCGCCGTGACCGGGTGGCGCCTTCCGAGGGTCGTTTCGGCGAGGCCCAGCGCCTTCACGGCCGCCGAAAGGGCTTCCGCGTACCTGCCGGCCTCGTAATGGGAGATCGTCTCCTCCGAGAGACGCTCTATCGCGGCGGCTCTGGAGTTGTCATCCATCGACGGTTGCGCCTGCTGGCCGGCCGCCGCCCCCGCTCCAGCCCCAACGAGAAAAGCGGCCGCCGGCAATATCGTCATCAACCCGCGCAGTGTAATCATGGTGATACATTCTAGCACCAGG
>JALOPX010000135.1 GCA_025453655.1 Candidatus Krumholzibacteriia bacterium | reverse complement strand
CCGTCGATCGCCGTTCTGCCGTTCAAGGACATGAGCCCGCAGCAGGACCAGGAGTATTTCTGCGAGGGGATCGCCGAGGAGCTGCTCAACGCCCTCGTGCAGATCGAAGGGCTGCGCGTCGCGGCGCGCACCTCGAGCGAGCAGTTCAAGGGCAGGAGCATGGATGTTCGCGCGATCGGCAGGGAACTGGGCGTGGAAAACGTCCTCGAAGGAAGCGTTCGCAAAGCCGGCGACAAGCTGAGGATCACGGCGCAGCTTATCGACGTCGAGAACGGGTACCATCTTTTTTCCGAGAAGTACGACCGCGCTGCCGACGACATCTTCGTCATCCAGGACGAGATCTCGCTCGCCATCGTCGACAGGCTCAAGGTCAGGCTTATGAAGGGGGAGGAGGCGAAGCTCGTCAAGCGGCACACGGAGAACGAGGAGGCGTACAGGCTCTATCTCCAGGGGCGGTACTTCTGGAACCGCCGATACGAGGGGGGGCTTCAGAAGGGGATAGAGAGCTTCCAGAAAGCCATCGAGATCGATCCGAGATACGCCCTGCCTTATTCGGGGATCGCCGATTGCTACTACGACCTCGGCTGGTTCGATTTCCTGGCGCCGAAGGAGGCGTTCGGGAAAGCCAAGATGATGGCGCTCAAGGCCCTCGAGATGGATCCGGAGCTCGCCGAGGCGTACACCTCGCTCGCGACGGCCTTCCAGTACGCCGACTGGGACTGGCCTGTCGCAGAGGCCAGTTTCAAGAGGGCAATCAGCCTGAATCCCAACTACGCGACCGCTCATCACCTCTATTCCCTCTTCCTCGCCGTCAGGGGAGGCTTCGACGAGGCCCTCTCCGAGTCGGAGCGGGCGATGGAGCTGGATCCGATTCAACCCATCATCCGCACGACGCACGCCTTCATCCTGTACCTGGCCGGCAGGTTCGACGAGGCGATGGAACGCTGCACCGCCCTGCTGGAGTTCGATCCGGATCTTTTCTGCTCATGGACCATCACGGCGAGCGTTCTGACGGAACTCGGCAGGTTCGCCGAGGCCGAGGAGGCCCTCCGAAACGCGACCAGGCTCGCCGGAGAGGAACCAACTCTTGTCACCGGCCTCACCGGGTACAACTTCGCGCGAAGCGGGCGGCATGAAGAGGCGCGCGAGGTGCTGGGCAGGATGATCGGGATGCGGGAAACGAGATATGTCTCGGCGCACCTGATCGCCGCCGTGCATCTGGCTCTCGGGGAGCGTGAATCGGCGCTCGAGTGGTTCGGGACGGGGTTCGATGAGCGCGACCACTGGAGTCTTTTCACGAGGCACATCTACACCGCGCGGGAGATGCTCCCCGACCCGCGGTTCCAGAGGATGCTGAGAAAGATGGGGCTCGATTCGCAACTGTGAATACAAGGGCAATTCGGCCAGGACAGGTCCGACCGTATTTTCATTACATTCCGTGGGGACACATAAGCAGGGAAACCGCCGAAATCGTTTGAAATCGCGCCCGGAATGCATTAACCTACCCTGTATTCGGCGGGACGGATAATCCGCCACCGGCACAAACGCAAGCGAGGTAATTCGTTGGACCTTGTGAAGGATCTGTTCGCGGATCACAAAAAATATATCGGGCGCGAGGTGAGGCTAGGCGGCTGGGTCAAGAGCGTGAGGGATTCGAAGGTTCTCGGATTCATCATGCTGAGCGACGGCTCCTGCTTCAGCAGCGTCCAGGTCGTCTTCGACGACAAGATCGAGGGGTTCGCCGACCTCTGCCGGCTGACGCTCGGCTCGTCGATCGTCGTCGACGGCGAGGTCGTGGAGTCGCAGGGGAAGGGGCAGGAGTTCGAGGTCAGGGCGGGCAGGATAGAGATATTGAACGCAGCCGACCCCGATTTCCCGATACAGAAGAAACGGCACACCTTCGAATACTTAAGGACTATCTCTCATCTCAGGCCGAGAACGAACACCTACATGGCGGTCTTTCGCGTGCGGAGCCTTCTTTCGTACGCCATCCACAAGTTTTTCAACGACCGCGGATTCGTTTACGTGCACACGCCGATCATCACGGGCAGCGACGCCGAGGGGGCCGGCCAGATGTTCAGGGTGACGACCCTCGACGCGGCGAAGCCGCCCCTCGACGAGAGCGGGCATGTCGACTTCAAACAGGATTTCTTCGGCAAGGAGACGAATCTCACAGTGTCGGGCCAGCTCGCCGTGGAGAACTACTGCATGACCTTCCGCAACGTCTACACCTTCGGGCCGACCTTCAGGGCCGAGAACTCCAACACGGCGCGGCACGCCTCCGAGTTCTGGATGATCGAGCCGGAGATCGCCTTCGCCGACCTCGGCGACGACATGAATCTCGCCGAGGACATGATGAAATACATCTGCAGCTACGTCCTGGAGCACGCCCCGGAGGAGATGGAGTTCTTCAACAAGTTCATCGACGACGGCCTGACGGCGAGGCTTCGCAACATCATCGACTCGAAGTTCGCCCACATCACATACACCGAGGCGATCGATATCCTCGAGAAATCGGGAAAAACCTTCGAGTTCCCCGTGAAGTGGGGGATCGACATGCAGAGCGAGCACGAGCGCTACATCACCGAGGACGTCTACAAGAAGCCGGTCTTCGTCACCGACTATCCCCGCGAGATCAAGGCCTTCTACATGAGGCTGAACGACGACGGGAAAACGGTGGCGGCGATGGACCTGCTCGTCCCGGGCGTAGGGGAGATAATCGGGGGGAGCCAGAGGGAGGAGCGTCTCGACGTTCTTCGCAAATCGATCGAGACATTCAAGCTCGACGAGAAGGACTATTGGTGGTACCTCGACCTCCGGCGCTACGGTTCGGTCAAGCACGCCGGTTTCGGCCTCGGTCTCGAACGGGTGCTGATGTACATAACGGGAATGAAGAACATCCGCGACGTCATACCCTTCCCGAGGACCCCGAACAGCGCGGAATTTTAAGCGGCGGACGGCGCGGCGGGGGGTTCGGCATCCCGCGGAACCTGCCGGCCCCGCATGGCATGAAAACGGCCGCCGAACGCTGCCCCCACTCAGAAGCGATGCGCCCGGCGGCCGACGGAGATCCCCTCCGGTGAAGTTTTTAATAATCAGATTAGAATTTGCCCTCGCGGACCCGCCTGATCTGTGAACTCTTCCTGATCCTTATGACGTGGCGCGGATCGATCCGCCCCTCGCCGCGCCCGCGGGATTCGCCCTTCTCGCGGCCCATCCTGATGACGCTCTTCAGCTTCTCGAGGATCTCGGAGCCTTCGATCGCCTCCGATCCCTCGCTGTAGTAATCGAACCAGGGCATGCCGGCTCTCGAGTACTCGGCCGCTGTCGGCGGCATCGTGGGAGGCTGCTCGCCGGTGATCGCACGCCAGATCAGGGAATTGGCGATATGAACGAAGCACCTGCTGAACGTCTTCCTGTTCCAGTCCTCGAAATCGAACGGATCCTCGTAGATCTCCTGGCGCATCTTGCCGCCCGGGGCGAGGCCCATCTCGGAAGACATCATCGAGGGACAGATGCAGGCGTCGGGGGCCTCGCGGTCCATGAACACTTCGCGCTTCGGGAAGCGCCGTTCGAAGGCCGATCGCTTCATCGGGTAGACGATGATCTGAAGGCCGCCGTGCTCGGCCGAACCGGTGATCTGCTCCTCGGCGGTGTACCCTTCGCCCATGGGCATAGCTATGAACTGGCGAATGATCCCCTTCCCGACGCAGAAACCGTCGAGCCATGGCTGCTCCGGGATCACGAGGTAGTCCTGCGGCACGCCGTGAATCCCGTTTGTCCACTCCTCGCCGGTCAGCGCGTCGATCTTGCCCGCGGCGATCCTCACGGCGAAGGGATAATTCGTCCCATGCTCGCTGATGAATGCCGAGTGGAAATTAAGCCACATCGCCTCGGACTGATACATTGGCAGCATCACCCCGCCGTGCCTGCTCCACTCCGGAGGAGCTGAACCCGCGAAGTCGTCGACGTGCCGCAGCGGGAATTTCCCGAGACCCGGCGGCAGAAAGTGGTTGTTCCCGTCGTCAGGGATGCGCAGCGTCCTCTGAAAGTCGATGTACAATTTCGCCTCGGGATGCACCTCCGGGAAGGTGAAACACAGGCTGTCCTTTTTAAGTTCTATCATGATCCCCTCCTGTTACCAGTCGCCGTCGCGGACCTCGCGCACAAGGCGAAGCACTGCGTGATCCGGCATGTCCTTGATCTCTCTTATAAGCTCGGCAAAGAGCAGCGGGCGTCTGCGGATCGCTTCCTGCAGATCGCTCGAAACCTTTCCGGCAAGAGCGAGCAGAACGTCGCGGTCCTCGCCGAGCACCTCGGCCAGGACCTTGATCTTTTCCTCGGAGGGCGGCGCCTGCTCTCCGCGCTCGATCTTGCTGAGGTATGACGGCTCGAGTCCGACCTTCGCCGCGACCTTCCTTACCGAAAAATCGCGGTTTTGAGCCTTCAGCTCCTCGCGTCTCTGCCGTATGTGATCTCCAAAAAGGTTCATCTCTTCCACCCCCTGTCTTTCAAGCTCTGTGTGTAGTATATACTACACACACCCTGTTGTCAAGGGGGGGGAATGAAAATTTTAAATAGTAATCCACAACTAATTACTGGATAATGGGTTATCGGTTGAGTCCTGGGGGCCGCGTTCCTCCGTTTTTGGTCGAAGGGTCGCCGCGGAGCGGTGAAAACGACCGGGGCCGCGATGCCGTCGCGACCCCGGGTTCATTATTCGCGTATACCCGGTCCCGCAGGCTTCGCGGACCCGGCGCCTATCTCAACCGCCACCGGGATCCTTTATCGGTTCCGGCGGGATGGGGGGGAACTCGTCGAAAATGGCATCGGACACGATCGGGAATGAAAGTGTGGACACAGTCATCGTGAAGGAACATCCCTTGACGTACAGCTTGTACTTGCCGTAGTTGTAATTCCCCGGACGTTTGGGATCAATGAATTCCTTCACCTTTTTCCCGTCGAGGCATCCCACCCCGAACCCCAGTTCCTTCTTCTTGGCCTGCCTGCACAGCATGATCATGGCCTCGAGCTGCTCCAGCGTGATCGACCAGCCCTTGAATAGAATTTCATTCATCTTTATTCCTCCGTCGCCCCGAAATATCAAGGCCGTCACAGCGTTGATTTAGATATATAGGAATCGAGAGGAACGAAACCGGGCTCGGCCTTGCCGAGAACAGCGAGCGCCCTGTCGCGGTACAGGCGGGCGCCTGCCGCGTCGTTCTTCATCGAATAGATCCTGTCCATGAGCATCAGCAGCGCGTAGTCGTTCCCGTTGTATTGGAGAAGCTTCGCGCACCTCTTTTCCGCCTCGTCGGCGCGGCCCGCCGATACGAGCGCCGCGGCAAGTTCCCTGCCGAAATAACAGAACTCCCTTCGGGATGATTCGGCCGCGGCGCACAGTTCCTCTATCGCCTCCCCGTGCCTGCCCATGGCGATAAGGATCTCCCCATTGAGGTGCCTCTCGCACGGGGTCTCGTCGTACACGAGGGGATCGCTCGTTACGGCGCGGATCTTCTCGAGGAAGGCCGTCGCGAGGCCGGTGTCGTTGTCGAAGCGGAGGGCGGCAAGCCCCGAGAGCCACATCGCCTTGATCGAATTCGGATCGGCCGAGAGCATGTTCGAGATCTGCGCGTCGAAGGCGGCCCTGTCCCCCTGCAGCATGTAGAGCTGCGCGAGGCAGACCTGCCCCGCCGTCTTGTACCCCTGCGACGGAGCCGCCCCGATATAATTGTTGAAGGCGTCGGCGGCCTTCCTCCATTGCCCCCTGGCGAGGTACGACCTGCCGAGTATCTCGAAATACTTGAAATTGTGATTGTTGCCGGCGATGCTTTCCTCGGCGAGCCGGATCGCCTCGTCGTACCGGCCGCTGAAACAGCAGGCCCCCGCGATGCTGTTCACGGGATCGGGGGAGCCGGGGGAAAGTTCCCTGTATTTTTCGAAAGCCTCCATCGCCTCGTCGAAACGCCCCGAATAAAGCAATGCGTTCCCCATGTGGTTCCAGGCGGCGTTTGTCAGCCCGTGCCCGTTGCCCGGATCGAGGCTGACGGCCTTCTCGAAATATTTTATGGCCCGGGCGTAATCCCCCTTGTATCTCGACAGGACGTAACCGAGGTTGACGTGCGCCCTGATGTCGCCAGGCGTCTCTTCGAGAAGGCTCTCGAGGTTGCGCACCGCCATATCCCAGTCGTGCCAGACGTACGCCTCGACGATGTTGCATTTGAGAAGGTCGATCGAGCCTCAGGGTCTTCAACGCCTCGATATGTTCAGGATCGATGCGGATGCTCTCCTCGATGAGGGTGATCCCCTTGGTCTGATCGCCTCCGTCATACGCGGCCTTCCCTCTTTCGAAAACGATGTCGGCCTCGCTCTTCACCGTGTCGGCGGCCGCGAACGAGACGGATCCCCGGGTATCGCCGGGCGGCTCTATCCTGGCTACCGACCATATGATGAATGGAACCGCGATGACAGTGAGAATGAGCAGGAACATCGGGCGGACGCCGAGGGAGACGAAAGGCTCGCCGCCGGCTCTTCTGAATATCACGGGCCGTTTGATCGCGGGGGGCGGAACGGATTTGCCCCCCGCAATAAACTCCTCCGCCATGTTGAGGTCGTAGGAGAGTTCCTTCATCTTCTGGTACCTCATCGCGGGATTCTTCTGCAGGGCTTTGTCTATTATCCCCGCTACGAACCGGCCGGCCTCCCCGCCCGGAAGCTTTGCGAGATCGGGCGGGTTGTTCATGATGTTGTACATGATTGAGGCCTCGTATTCCCCTTCGAATTGAAGCCTGCCGGTCAGCATCTCGTACAGCGTGACCCCCACCGACCAGATATCGGACCTCGTGTCGGCCGTTTCGCCCGCTATCTGTTCGGGCGAGGTATAAGCGAGCGTTCCCGTTCTGCTCGTTGTCGTATTTGCCGCGCCGGAATCGATCTGACGGGCGAGCCCGAAATCGGTTATCTTCGGCCTTCGGCCCGCCCGCTCGACAATGATATTGGACGGTTTGATGTCGCGATGGATTATCCCCTTTTCGTGCGCGCACTGGAGGCCGTCGGCGACCTGGGCGATTATATTTATCGCTTTCGGGAGGGGCAGCGGTCCTTCATTGATCATCTCCCTCAGCGTCGGCCCTTCGCAGTAGGCCATCACGATGAACGGGATCCCCTCGAACTCCTCGATCTCGTGGACCGCGCAGATATTCTGATGGTCGAGCGAGGCGGCGGAGCTTGCCTCCCTGATGAAATGCTCGTTGGCCTGTTTGGAGGAGATCATCGAGGATGTAATGAATTTGAGGGCGACTTCGCGGCCGAGCCGGGTGTCGATCGCCTTGTAGACGACCCCCATGCCGCCTTCACCGATCTTCTCAACGATCCTGTAATGGGATACAGTTCCGCCGACCATCGTCCCGCCTCTTCAATTTTCAGAATGTTTTTGAGCCGCTCAATGTGTAAACAGATTCTTACACGTCCAGGAGGTAAAATCAAGATAAATATGGCCTGTCCGGGAGCCAGTGCTTGCGTCCGGGATCGGCAGTGGTTACAATGCCATCCGGCAGCGAATACGGGATTTGGGACAGGTCGGATGGAATCATGGAAGAAATAATCGATGTTACGGCGGCGGTGATCGTCCGCGACGGCAGGGTGCTCATCGTGCGCCGGGGCCCCGGGGAGCGGCATGCCGGCTTCTGGGAATTTCCCGGCGGCAAGACAGGCCCCGGCGAGACGCCCCAGGCGTGCCTCGAGCGCGAGCTGAAGGAAGAGCTCGGTATCTGGACGCGCGCCGGGGAAATATTCGCGGTCAGCGAATATGAATACGGCCACGGCACGGTGCGCCTTATAGCGATCAGCACCGAAATCGAATCGGGCGACATCACATTGAGCGTGCATGACCGGGCCGAGTGGGCGCCGGTCGGGGCGCTGGAATCGTATCGGTTCCTGCCCGCCGATCTGCCGATAGCGGCGAAGCTCGGCGCGGCCGGGAACGAAGAATGAAAGCGCGGGAAAGATGTCAAAGGTAGTCCTGAAAAAGGGAAGGGAGGAGTCGCTCCTCCGGCGCCATCCCTGGGTTTTCTCGGGGGCGATAGCCGGGGTCGAGGACGAACCCGTTCGGGGCGCGACGGTCGAGATCCGGGCAAACGACGGGAGGATCCTCGGCAGGGCGGCCTGGTCGCCTCATTCGCAGATCTCGGCCCGCGTCTGGTCATTCGATCCGGGCGAACAGATCGACACCGAGTTCTTTCGCCGGCGCCTTGTTCGCGCCTTCTCCGCGCGAAGGCCCGCTCAGGACGCGTGGGGCAACGGCTGCGGCAGGCTCGTCTACGCCGAAGCGGACGGCCTGCCGGGGATCGTCGTTGACAGGTACGCCGGATTCGTCGTCTGCCAGTTCCTTTCGGCGGGGGCCGAGTTCTGGAGGGAGACGATCTGCGGCCTGATCGCCGAGCTCGCACCAGGCGTTTCGATCTACGAAAGGTCCGACGCCGATTCTAGGGAGAAGGAGGGGCTCGAACCTCGTTCGGGGCTGATTATGGGCGACGAGCCGCCGGAGCTCGTCGAGGTCGATGACGGGCGCTTCCGTTTTCTCGTCGACATCGCGAACGGGCACAAGACCGGTTTCTATCTCGACCAGCGCGAGAACCGCATGGCGGCGGCCGGGCTGATCGAAAGCCTCCGGGGCTCCTGCGACGTCCTCGATTGTTTCTCCTACACGGGATCGTTCACCGTGGCCGCGCTCGCTGGAGGAGCCTCCTGGGTGACGGCGGTCGAAAGCTCGCCTCACGCGATAGAGACCGCGCGGCGCAACACGGCTCTCAACGGCCTCGATCTTTCGCGCGTGCAGTTCGAGGAGGAAAACGTTTTTGTGTATCTCCGCCGCTGCCGCGACGAAGGGCGCACCTTCGGCGCCGTGATCCTCGATCCGCCCAAATTCGCCGGCTCGCGCGGCATGGTGGAGGCGGCAAGCCGCGGCTACAAGGACATCAATCTTCTCGCGATGAAATTGCTCTCCCCGGGCGGGCTGCTCGTCACATTCTCCTGTTCGCAGCATATCGGCGCCGACATGTTCGAGAGGATCCTCGCCTTCGCGGCGATGGACGCGGGGCGCGACGTTCAGATCGTAAGGCATCTGAGGCAGGCGGGCGACCACCCCGTAGCGCTGAACTTCCCCGAGTCGGCCTATCTCAAGGGAGCGGCCTGCAGGGTGTGGTGAGGGGGGCTTTTCGAGGCGAACAATTCCCCAGAATATCCTTGATAGCAA
>JALOPX010000134.1 GCA_025453655.1 Candidatus Krumholzibacteriia bacterium | reverse complement strand
AGCGGCGAGTTTCGCCGAAAATCCGGCGCTTGTGGTGGCATTCAACGTCGATCAAAGGACAAAATACAAAATAGTGTCCGAGATCATGGAACAGTTGAAGGACGCCAATGCCGTCAATGTGACCTTCGTTTCGGTGGGAGAAGAGAGTTCTTAAAACAAGGGGCAGATGGTGGCAACCTCAGCAACCGCAAATGTTGAATTCAAGCAGGGATACGGAAGATACGTCCGCAATTCGCTCTACGTTTCTCTCGTAGCTCATTTCGTCACTGTATATTTTTCTCCTCCCTTCGAATTCAAGCCATATGTTCTCAAGGAGCAGGAATTCGTTGTCGTACAGACAGCCGACGATTTCGAGCTGCCTCCGCCTCCCGCGGAGGTGGACCAGCCGGTCATTCCCATGGCGGCAGAAGAGGGCGAGGAGGTCGACGACGACACGGAGATAGCGCCCACGAGTTTCGACAGGATAGAGAATCTTCCTCCCCCGCCTGCCCCGCCGTCCGAGTCGGCCCAGGAGTTCTACGCCTTCGATGAGCCGCCACTGCTCGTAAAATCGGTCTCGCCCCAGTACCCGCAACTGGCTCAAAACGCCGGTATCGAGGGCACCGTGGTGATCAGGGTGGTCATCGGGGTCGACGGGAAGGTGGAGCAGGCGAACGTGATCTCTTCGGACGTGACGCCGGCGATGGAGAAGGCGGCCCTTGCGGCGGCTCAGAAGTTCCTCTTCAAACCGGCAAAGCAGAGAACGGTTCCCGTCAGGGCCTCGATGGCGGTGCCGATAAGGTTCAAATTGCACGGCCGATGAAACGCCCGGCCGCAAATCGATAAATCGAAAAAGGTCCGGAAATTTCCGGACCTTTTTTTTCGGGCGGCGGAGGGCTCACCATTGAGGCGATCTCCAGCCGGCCGTCGAGGCATCACGGCTTGAAATATAATAAGTTGACATCGCCGTATCGTTAAATGAAACTAATGGGCGTTCTTTGTCGTAACACATAACGATGGAACGTTTCCGTAACGATAGTCCGCAACAAAAGGAAAGGTAACCCGGCATGAAAATCGATCGAACGGCACGGAAGGCGCTTGTCGCGGCGCTTGCCGTCCTTTTTCCCGCCCTTCAGGCGGGCAGTCTCGAGGCGCAGGTGCTCTCGCTGGAGGAGTGCATCAGGGAGGCGCTCAAAAACAATCCTGAAATCCACGTGGCGGCCCAGGGAGTGAAAAAGGGCGAGAGCAGCCTCAAGTACAGCTACGGGAATCTTATGCCGAGCCTTTCCGCCGGGTTCTCGCGCGGGCACGTTTTCTACGGCCCTTCGTCCGTCCAGTTCGATTCGCAGGGGAGGCCGGTTCAGACCAGCGGATTCGATTACGACAACTTCGCCTTCAGGATAACGTCCGACATGGTGTTTTTCGACGGCGGAGGCAATATAAGCCGGATCAACGCGGCGAGATTCAACAGGGATTCCGCGAGGGAGAGGTACGAGTACACGAGGGACATGATGGCGGCGAGCGTCATCAGGGCCTATTACAACCTAGTGAGAAACAGGATGCTGCTGCACGTTCAGGAAGAGAGCATGGAGCAGGCCCGGCAGAATCTCGAACGAACCGAAGCGCTGCTCGAGGTGGGCTCGGCCACCAGGGCCGACGTTTTGAAGGCCAAGGTCAGGCTCTCCAACACGAGGCTGTCCATGATCGGCACGAGGAACCAGGTCGAGCTGGCGAGGGAGGATCTGCTCGCCCTGCTCAACATGAAATCCGCAACGACGGTCGAAGTCGACACGACCCTCGTGATCAACGTCCCCGACCGGTTCGACGCCGACGCGCAGATAGAATATGCGATGGAAAACAGGCCCGATCTCAAGAGCCTGAAGTACGGGATGAAATCGGCGAAATCGATGGTCAGCGAGGCGCGAAGCGGCTGGTTCCCCGTCCTCGGAGCCAATTTCGGATACTACTGGAACGACAGGCAGATGGTGGACAACCTCAATTTCTTCAAGGAGGAGTACACCTGGAATATCACCGGATACATCAGCCTCAACATATTCGACCGCTTCCAGACCAGTTCGAGCCTCGCGTCCGCGAAGGCGGACTACCGGATAGCCGAATATAATCTCGAAAAAAGCAGGCTCGACGCGATAAAGGAGATCAAGAGCCTGCAGTTCGGCATAAGGGAGGCCATGGAAAGGATCGACGTCGCGACGGAAACTGTAGAGCAGGCCATGGAGGACGTGAGGCTCGCCGAGGAGCGTTACAGGGTCGGGGCCGGGACGATGCTCGAGACGATCGACGCCCTGATGGCGCTGACCCAGGCCAAGGCCGACGTGATCGACGCCAAATGCGACTATCTCGTCGGAGTCGCGGACCTCGCGAGGGCCACCGGGGAAAGAAATTTTGAATAAAAGCCGTTCTCCATTGTATTGTGAAGGTACGGCGCGCGGCCGTCTGGAGGATTAATCCGATGTTGATCAGGGTGAAGAACGTCAAGAAGATCTACGAAGTGGGGATTCAGAAGATCGAGGCGGTCGCCGGCGTCGACCTGGACATAGCGAAGGGCGAATACGTGGCCATCATGGGCCCCTCCGGATCGGGTAAATCGACTTTCATGAACATCCTTGGATGCCTGGATACGCCGACTTCGGGGATCTACGTGCTGAACGACAAGGAAGTGAGCAATCTTAGCGACGATGAGCTTGCCTTCATCAGGAACAAGGAGATAGGATTCGTTTTTCAGACCTTCAACCTCCT
The DNA here is from genome assembly GCA_025453655.1 of Candidatus Krumholzibacteriia bacterium. Lineage (GTDB taxonomy): Bacteria > Krumholzibacteriota > Krumholzibacteriia > Krumholzibacteriales > Krumholzibacteriaceae > JALOPX01. Next base: position 3,723 of record JALOPX010000134.1, on the reverse strand, counting down.
TCCCAGGGCATCGGCGCTTCAGAACGTCGAACTGCCGCTCATCTACGGCGGAGTCCCCTCGGATGAGAGGCGGAGAAGGGCGAGAGAGGCCCTGGAGTCGGTGGGGCTCTCAGACAGGGCCGACCACAGGCCCAACGAGCTTTCCGGGGGGCAGAGGCAGAGGGTCGCGATCGCGAGGGCCCTTGTCAACCGGCCCTCCCTCATACTCGCCGACGAGCCGACGGGAAATCTCGACAGCACGACCGGGGAAGAGATCATGAACATATTCACCGAGATTTCGGCGATGGGAAACACCATAATCATGGTGACCCATGAAGAGTACATAGCCGAGCATGCGAAGAGAATCGTGAGATTGCGGGACGGCAGGATCGAATACGACGAGCCCGTGCGGCACTGATCCCGGCATAAACATGAATTGTAACCCGTTGTTAAATAATAGAATGAAGTAATGAGCCCGCGCACCAGGGGGATTCCATGAGGAAGAAATATTGGATTATTCTGGCAGTTGTCATCGTCGTCGCGGCTCTCGTGGCCGTCAATTTGAAGGCGAAGAGGGGGAAACCCCTGCCCGTCCAAACCGAGAAGGTCGAGGCACGCGACCTCTCCATGGTCATCTCCGCCTCGGGAAGCATAAGGCCGAAGAGGCAGGTCGACATAAGTGCGAGCACGATCGGCAAGGTGACCAGGGTCGCCGTCAAGGAAGGCGATCTGGTGAAGAAGGGGCAGTTCCTGATTCAGATCGATCCCGTGCAGCTGGAATCGACGGTCGAACAGATCAGGGCCTCCCTCGAAGCGGCCCAGGCGGCCGGGATAAGCGCGGAGGTTCAGTTGAAGAAGGCCGAGAGCGACCTCGGCAGGGTCAGGACGCTGTTCGAGAGGGAGCTGGCGACGGAGCAGGACGTGGAAAGGGCCCAGACCGATTATGACGTGTCGGTCTCGAACCTCGATTCGGCGCGCAACCAGGTGAGGCAGCAGCAGGCCCTCCTCGAAAGCGCCAGGCATAACCTCAGGGAGGTCACGATAACCTCCGGGATGGACGGAATCGTGACGAGGCTCAACGTCGAGGAAGGCGAGATCGCCATCATGGGAACGCTGAACAACGCCGGCACCGTTCTGATGACTGTGGCGGACCTGTCGACCATCGAGACGGAGGTCGAGGTCGACGAGACTGAGGTCGTCAATATCAGGATAGGGAACAGGGCAAAGGTGACCCTCGACGCCTTCCCCGACACTTCATACGCGGGAGAGGTGACGGAGGTCGGCAACAGCCCGATCCTCTCGTCGGGCCAGCAGGGGGTCGATTTCAAGGTCGTCATAACGATCACCGACACGATCCCCGACGTGAGGCCGGGGCTGTCGGCCGACGCGGAGATAACCGTAGCCGAGCGCGAAAAGGCGGTCAGCATCCCGATACAGAGCCTTACCGTGAGGAGGGAAAAGGATTTGAAGGATTACGCCGCCGCCGACTCCACCTCCGGAAGCGACGGGGAGAAGGAGATCGAGGGAGTTTTCACGGTCGATCGGGACAGGGCGAACTTCACGCCCGTGAGCGTCGGGATTTCCAGCCAGAAGCATTTCGAGGTGCTCAAGGGATTGAAGGGCGACGAGGAGGTCGTGAGCGGCAATTTCAAGGCGATAAGGGACCTCAAGGACGGCCAGAGGATTAAGGTTGAGAAGAAAGCTTTGAAGAAATAGAGAACCCGTGGAAGGGCCGACCGCCCGGGATATTCACGACATGCTCATCCTGCAGGGAATCCGTATAGCGCTCAGCGCTCTGAAAGAAAACAAGCTCAGGACCTTCCTCACGCTTCTCGGCAACATCGTGGGAACGATGTCGGTGATCGCCGTGGTCTCCCTGATAGGCGGCGTGGACGATTACGTCAAGGAAGAGGTGGCGGGCGAGGGCAGCAACGTTTTCTCGATCGAGAGGATCAATTTCTTCGAGGCCATCACGGACCTCGACGCCTTTCTGGAGGCCATCGCCAGGAACCCGGTCATCCGGATGAGCGATGTCGAATACATCAGGGAATGGGTGCCTTCGGCCTCGTTCATCGGCGCCGCCCTGGATTCGCGCGACAATGTCGTTTTTCTCGGCAAGGAGATCCAGGATATCGAGATCAAGGGGCGTTCAGAGGAATACCCGATGATAGAGAAGGCGGAGCTTCACTCCGGGAGGCACATCTCCCGACTCGAGGACAACACCAGCGCTGCGGTGGCGGTCCTAGGATGGGATCTAAAGGAGCTTCTCTTCGGCGGCGGCGACGCCCTGGGGAAAAAGGTCAAGATAGGGAGGAAGCATTACAGCGTGATCGGCGTCGTCAAGGACCAGGGGACCCTTTTCGGCGAATCGAGGAACAGGTTCGCGTACGTGCCCATAAGCACCTTCCTCAAGACGTACGGTTCGAGGGAGTCGATAGAGATCAAGGTCAAGGCGGCCGACATCGAGCTGCTCGACCAGGCCGTCGACGAAGCCACGATGGCGATGCGCATACGCCACAGGCTCAAGCCGTCGGAGAAGGACGATTTCAGCGTCATCACATCGCAGAACCTCGTATCGCTCTGGGAAAGGATCTCCTCTTCGATTTTCAAGGCCCTTATATTCATAGTGTCGATAGCCCTCGTCGTGGGAGGGGTAGTCCTCATGAACGTGATGCTCGTCTCCGTGACCGAGAGGACAAGGGAGGTGGGCTTGAGAAAGGCGCTCGGCGCGAGAAAGTCGAACATAGTGTGGCAGTTCATAGTGGAATCGATCACCCTCTCCCTCGTGGGCGGCATCGCCGGGATAGCGATCGGGTTCACGATCGCCGCGGTCATTTCGATGGTCTCCCCCCTTCCCTACGTGATCGCGCCGTGGTCGATAGCCGCCGGGCTGATAGTGACCTTTCTGATCGGGCTGATCTTCGGGACGTATCCCGCCGGCAAGGCGGCCAATCTCGACCCGGTGGTCGCCCTTCACCATGAGTAGAGTGACGTGTAAAGGGAGGGATCGTGTCCTCAGGCGACGGCAGACGGGATGACAAGCGCGACCAGAAACAGGTCTGGGTCGAGAATTTCAAACAGGCGCTCGACGTCATCAGGACGCACAAAATGCGTTCGAGCCTGCTCATCGTCGGGGTCGCCATCGGCGTGACCACGGTCCTCGCCATGGTGACGGTGATGTCGGGGCTCAGCGTCAGGGTCCAGGAGGACATAATCTCGGCCAACAAGCCGTACCTGTTCATTTCGAGGTTCGATCCCTTCGCCGACGAGGAGACCAGGGAAAAGCAGTTCCGGAGGAAACAGTTCACCTTCGAAGACGCCGACGCGATAGCCGGGCAGTGCAAAACGGTCGAACAGGTCGATCTCCAGATCGACCCCGGGGGCAGGATGCGTGTGCTGAGGTACGAGGCGGAGAGGACGAACCTGATACAGGTCGTCGGCACCTCGGAAAATTTCGGTTCGATGTACAGCATCCAGGTCGGCGAAGGAAGGTTTTTCACCGGGTTCGAGGTCGACAGGAGCAGGAGGGTGGTCGTACTCGGATACGGGCCGGCGAGCGATCTCTTCCCGAACCGCGACCCTGTGGGGAAGAGGATAAGGATCGGGAATTTCGAATACGAGGTGGTCGGCGCGCTTAAATCCAGGGAGCACATCATGGGGAGCATAGGCGATAATTTCGCCTGCGTGCCGTATACGACCTTCGAGAAGGATATGTCCGGCGAATTCGACGATTACCAGATCGGC
>JALOPX010000133.1 GCA_025453655.1 Candidatus Krumholzibacteriia bacterium | reverse complement strand
GCCAGAGATGCGGCTCCTGCTGCCATCACAAGAGGCCTCCAGGCTTTGAAGACCTCATTTCTCAGGAGAGGCTTGAGGAGTTCTGGCAGAAGTCAAATCTCATCTACCTCACGGCTAAGGATGTATCAGCCATATCCGCCGAAACGGACAGGCGGCCAGCAGACTTCGTGGATACTCTTTATGAATATGATGGCTGCTATGTTAAAATCGAAAGTGGTGGAGAAAAGCTGATATTGGATCTGCAGACCGAGAGATCGAGAGACGCGGAGAAATCAGTCCTGATAAACCAGTATTTCGGCGTGGGGCTTCGCCATTACAGCGGCAACGAATATATACTGGCGCGGGCCCAGTGGCTTGCCGTCCTTGAAATCGATCCTGAAAACCAGGACGCGAAGGATTACCTCGCGAGGACGGAGGAAAAGCTCGGGGAACAGATGGCCAATCACGCCGCCGCCGCCAAGGGCTACGAACAGAACGGAAGCTTCGCTTCGGCCATTGGCGAATGGAACCTTGTCAGGACGATCGATCCGGGCAACGGTGAGGCGATAGAGTCGATAAGAAGGATAAACGCCCGCATGGAGGAGCTCGACAGGAACTACCGCGCCGCCGACCGCAGGCTGAAAACCATAGATTCGTTCGAAGAGGCCCTGAAGGCGTACAGCGAGGGGCGTTACGCCGACGCCGCCGCGCTTTTAAGGAGGATACTGGAGCAGCAGCCGGATTACGCGGAAGCGCGCGATCTCCTCAACAGGGTCCAGAGGAAGCTCACTCCGCTGAGCGACGCCGAGAAGGAACAGATAAGGCAGATGTACATTCAGGGAATGAAACATTTCACGCAGAGAAACTATTCCGAAGCCATCGAGATATGGAAAAAGATACTCGAAATTGATCCGGACAACGAGAGCGTGAGCAAGAATATCGAAGACGCGAGACAGCGGCTGGAGAAGACCGGTTCCCTGGAGGGTGAATAGTTGAAAGAAACCCTGCTGAAGGAAAAGAAAACATTCAACCTGGAAATCCCGGCGGACGAGAACAACCTCAGCGAGGTAAGGGATTTCATCGCCGACGTGTGCAGGCAGGCCGGTTTCTCCAAACGGGAGACGAACAACACCAAGCTTGCGATGGACGAGGCCTGCACCAATATCATAAAGCACGCCTACAAGGATTCCGCGGGGAGCATAAGGATAGAGGTCAACGCCTACCCGGGCAATATCGAGGTCAATATATTCGACAAGGGAAAGACCTTCGAATGGTCCAATATCAAGGATCCGGATCTTCAGCGTTACGTCGAAATCGGGAAAAAGGGCGGTCTTGGGATATACCTGATGAACCGCCTGATGGACGATCTCGATTACAGCTCTTCGCCGGACGGCAACAGGCTTTACATGGCCAAGAGATCGGAGGGTTCGGCGGCCCTGACGCACGCTCCGCTCTTCACTTCGATAAAACCGAGATGGACGGCCACTCTCCGGTTCAAATTCGCCCTGAGGGCCGGCATGGGCCTTTTCGGCCTGATCCTCTTTCTGGGGATCGTGCAGTACGTGAACCAGACGAGGGACGTGGAGGCTCAGAAAAGACAGGCATGGACGGCAATGAGGGATCTCGCGCGCACCCTTGAATCGAAGAGCGAAAGCGCGATGGTGCTCGAGGATCTCTACGACCCCAAGTACAGGGAGATAAACGATTTCATTCAGGACAGGATCGTGAAGATGCCGGAGATTCTCTACGTGAGGATCGTCAACGGTGACGGCGTGGTGGTCTCTTCGAGCGTTCTCGAGGAATTCCAGCAGATTTACGGGATGACCGCGGAGAAGAACGAGATCCCCAACACCGGCAGATGGTTTTCTTCGACCGATTCCACAGGGCGGTCCGTCGAGGAATTTCATTATCCGGTGGAAATATCGAACAGGGAAAGCGTCAAAACAATTTCGCTCGGCCGCGTGATACTGGGCGTGTCGACGGCGGCGATAAACGATCGGGTATCGGATCCGAGATTGAAGACGATTTTGATCCTCACCGGGATATTCATCGTGGGGCTGGCCCTGATCTACCTCCTCATCTCCGTTTTCGTCAAGCCTATCCAGGATCTTACAGACGGCGTCAGGGCGATAGGGGAGGGGGCGCTCGTGGACGGGATCCACATAGACGGCCCGGAGGAGATCGGGGCGATAGCGAGCGCGTTCAACGAGATCACGGCGAAATTCCGCGACGCGCAGAAGAACGTCGTCGAGCAGGAACGTCTCCAGAAGGAAATGCAGGTCGCGCAGGAGATCCAGCATTCGCTTCTTCCGGGCAAGGTCCCGCAGATCAGCGGTTATGACATAGCGAGCCTATACAGGGCCGCGAAGGAAGTGGGCGGCGATTATTACGATTTCGTTTCGGTCGGCGATGATTCGCTGGGCGTCGTGGTGGCCGACGTGTCCGGGAAGGGAGTACCCGGATCGCTGGTCATGACGATGATCAGGACCGCGCTGAGGATGGAGGCAAGGGGAAGCCTTTCCGCCGCCGAGGTGATGTCCAGGATGAACGATTTCGTGACCGAAGACATGAAGAAGGGCATGTTCGTCACCATCTTCTATCTTATCCTGGATTCGAAGAACAGGATCATCAGTTACGCGAGCGCGGGCCATAACCCGATGATCCTTTACCGGGCCGAGACGGACGAGACCTTCTTCCTGAATCCCCGCGGGTTCCCCGTCGGTATAAGCCTCCCCGACGACACCCTTTTCCGCCGTTCCATCGACGTCGAGAAGATAAAGCTCAAGAAGGACGACATGCTCGTCATATATACCGACGGAGTGACCGAGGCCATGAACGAGGCGAGGCAGCAGTACGGGGAAGACAGGCTTATCGAAATCATAAAGAAAAACGGGAGGCTCACGCCCGAGCAATTCATAGACAAACTCAACGAGGACATCAAGGTGTTCACCGGCGATTATCCTCAGAACGACGATATCACGGTCGTGGCTATCAAGGAAAAGCTGATGGCGGACGACGTGCTCTTCGGGATCCGCAAGAAACTCCTGGACCTCGTCGAGATAGAGGGCCAGAGCGTGGCCGAAGCCTGCCAGCTCATGAACGTGTCGCCCTCGACGTATTACCGCTACAAAAAACGGCTTGCGGAGCTCGGCGACCGGGGTTTGAAGAACAAGACCCTCAGGCAGGAAGACGAGATAAGGCGAGTCAGCATAGAACAGCGGAAAGAGCTTCTCGCCATCATAAAAAACAACCCGAAGCTCGGCGCCAAACGACTGACGGCGGTGTTCAACGAAGGCAGGGATGACAGGAACAGGCTGAGCCAGTCCCTGGTGTACGACGAGCTCAAGAGAATGCGCCTGAACACGTATGAAAAGAGGCTCGAATATCTCAGGCGAAACAGGTTCATCTCCGAGGAGGAATACCAGGAACTGCTCGCGGCGCCTCAGGCCAGGGTTCCCGCCGGGACAGCCGACGATTCGGGCGCGGGCGGGCAGGACCTGGATCTTGCCGGTGTGGCCGGGGACGCGGGCGTGGACGAACTGCTTGAAAAGGCCGTTTCCGGAGCCGGCGAAACCGGCGCCGGAATTGAAGCGCCTGAACCCGGCGGGCAATTCGAGCCTGTCGCCGATGAGATGGAGCCGGCGGCCGGCTTCGTGGATCGGGGCGCCGCGGCCTCGAAATCCGGCCTGAAACCGCCGTCGGACGGGGAACATGGCGAGCTTGGCAGGATAATGGACGATATACTGAATGCCGGGGAAATCGAGGGCGGGATCGGCAGGATCGAATCGGTCGAATATCCGGGCGGGGTAATCGTCCTTCGGATAGCGGGTCATCTGGACTCGTCGTCCGCCGCCGATCTCGAGAATATCCTGGAGAGCGTATATGAATACGGCGTCCGGAAAATCATCGTGGATCTCGGCGACGTGTCCTATATCAGCAGCGGAGGCTGGGGAATATTCACCGGCAGGGTCAAATCGCTCAGGGAGGGCGAGGGGGATGTGGTCCTCGCCGGGATGTCTCCCGAAGTGTTCGACATATACGAGCTCCTCGGGTTCCGGGATATAATAATGCATTTCCAGAAGGTGGACGAAGCGATCGAATTCATCTCCCTGCCGTTCGAGACCAGGAGGAGGAAGCTCGACGAAATAAACCGGATAAGGGCCCGCGAAAAGGTTCTGGAGCACAGGGTGAAGGTGGAGGATTCCCCGGATGCGGAAGAGGATGAGAAACTGCCGTGGACGCCGCTCGCGATAGAGGCCGGGACCGTGGGAGGGGACGGAGAGATAACGGTGCTCAGCCTTGCCGGAGTCATAGACACCGTGAGCTGCATGAAGCTCAGGGAGGTCATGGACGGTCTGATCGACGGTGGAAAGGTGAAGCTCGTGGTCGACATGTCCAGGGTGGAATATGTCAGCAGCGCCGGCTGGGGCGTTTTCGCCTCGAGGATGGACGAGGTAAGATCGAAGGGCGGAGACATCAGGATTTTCGGGATGGATCCGGAGGTCGACAACATTTTCCATCTGCTGGGCTTCGACGTGATAATGAGGTCTTTCAGCATTATGGCCGAGGCGATAGAGGATTTTCCCGCGGATGCCGCTCCGGCGCCGATGATGGCCGATTCCGGCCGGGATCAGGCCCCGCCCCCTTCCCGCAAACGGGGCGAAGCGCCGCCGGTCAAGGATGCTCCGCAGGCCGCGAGCGCGCTGACGCTGGTGGCTGAAAGAAGGATGGTTTCGGGAAAGGTGGCCATGATCATCCTTCTCGGCGGGGCGGTCGACGCGGCGACGACGGAACAATTCGAGATCGCATTCGAGGAATGCGTCGCGGAAAAACCCGAATTGCTGATCGTAGATCTCTCGGACATCGTCTATATCAGCAGCAGCGGATGGGGCGTCATCATAAAGTACATGCAGAGGATGACGGATCTTTCAGGCCGGATCGCCCTCAGCGGGATGTCTCCCGCCATCCTGAGGATATTCAGGGATCTCGGATTCGAGCCGCTGATCAGGCATTATCTGACGGCCGAGAGGGCGCTCGCGGAAATTTCGTCCCCTTCGCTCGGGGAATATGGATCCGTAGAGGGGGCGAACACTCCTTCTTCCGCGCGGGCGACGGTGGAAGAGGGTGGACCGGAGGCCCCGGCCGAAGCTGAAGAAACCTCCGGGGGCGGGGAAGAGCCTTCCCGGGGACCGGACCTGGCCGGGCCGGTTGAAATGCCTTCCGTAACCATGTCAGGCGTTTCCCCCCTGGTGGATACTCCGCTGGAAAAGGCCGATCATGTCGAGGTGGCCTTCGACCTGGAAAACAGGCGGGAATCGGTGGAGAGGAAGGACGTGAGGATAAGAAGGATGGGATGGAAGGAATACGGGAAAAAGCTCGCCGTTAAAAACAGGACGGACAAGGGACAAAAAAACGGGGAAGACGGGGACTGACGCGATATGAAACGTTTTGCTGTAATGACGATGAAGGGAGGCACGGGAAAAACGACGACCGCGGTCAGCGTGGCTCACGGTCTTTCCCTGAGCGGGAGGCGGGTCCTCCTGGTGGATTGCGATCCGCAGAGAAATTCGGCGATCTCCTTCGGCGTCGCGTCGGACAGGGGGCTGAACACCCTCCTTTCCACGGGGGACGTGGAAATCATGCAGGTAAGGGAAAATCTCTGCCTCATCGATTCGGGAGGGCGTAAGCTGGTGGAGGTGGAGCTGGCTCTGAGCCATCAGGAGAACAGGGAAAACAGGATGAAAGACGCCCTTAAACATCTCAAGGGATGCGATTATGTCATCTGCGACTGCCCTCCGTCGATGAACCTGATAAACGCAAACGTCCTGTCCTTTTGCGACGAGGTCATCGTTCCGGTGTCCATGGATTACCTGTCGCAGGAGGGGGCGCGGCAGACGATGGAAGTAATAGATGACATGAAATGGTTAACCAAAGATATTAAAATAAAATACAGGATATTAGCCACCTTCTTCGATTCCCGCACGAGGGTGTCATCCATGGTCCTTGAAGAGATAAGAAAACAATTCGACGGAAGAATTTATGACACCGTTGTCAGGGTGAACACTTCGCTTCGCGAGGCCCCCGGGTCGAAAAAGACGATCTATGAACATGCCCCGCTCTCCAGGGGGGCTTTCGATTATTATAAACTGACGGAGGAGATCATGTCCTCGGTCGAGATGGCGGAGAGGAACCATTCTGGCTAGGTGGATCCGTCGATTGTATCGCCGCTTCTCGGAAGACGGCCAATAACCGCTGGAGGAAGTAATTTTGGACGGTCTTGAATTAAGGGAAGAGATACGGCACTCCGGGGCCGTATATTTTCTGCAGACGAGCCTTGCAGGCGAAGGCAGGCAGATCCAGAGCTCCTTTTTCCGCGACGGCGCCGTATTCGACACGATACTCCGCGGGTTGAACGGCGTGGCGTCGCCGGAAGGGATCAAGGATCTCACGAAAGCTTTTCATATTCAGAATAAAAAACGGTTTCAACTGCTGCTGGACGTGCGCGGCAAGATCAGGCATTCGAAGGATCCGGCC
>JALOPX010000132.1 GCA_025453655.1 Candidatus Krumholzibacteriia bacterium | reverse complement strand
ATCCCCAAAATCTCACGCGGCCGGCGACCTTCCTGTCTTCGGCAAGTTTCGCGAGGGAAGCCGCCAGTTCGCCCTCGCCTATTATGGAAAGAAAGACGTTGTCCGGCAGGTCCTCCATCGCGCCGATCATCAGTCGGTGTCCCTTCCTTTCCTCGAGAGCTCCGACCATGACGATTTCCATTCCCCGCGCCCTTCCGGCCTTTTCGGAGCGCCGCATCGCGCCCGTCCCGCCCTGGAGATCCGGTATGCCGTTGTATACGACCCTTATTTTATCGGGATGAACGCCGTGTCCTTCCACGAGATGCTTCCTGTTGTCGGCGGAGACGGTTATCACCCTGTCGATGAAACGCGCGGAGATGCCCCGAAGAATCCTGGCTTTGCGAAAAGATCCTATCATGGGAAGATGTTCCGTGGCGACCACTCCGGCGGCTCCGGCGCTCTTGGCAACAGGCGCCGCCAGGCCGTATTTCGAGTCGAAAGGTCCCGGGAGATTCAGGTGCACGATCTGCGGCGAGAGATCGCGCACGACTCGCGCGAAAGACCGCGCCCCGCTGATCGAGAAGACGCCGTCCCACTCGATTTCATGTACGGGAATTCCGTCTCCCTCGAGCCACTCCCTGAAACGTTTCAGTTTTTCAGCGCGGCAGATCACGACCGATGGTTCATAACGGGATCTGTCGAGGCCCGACGCGAGCAGATGAAGGTACTTCTCCGCCCCCCCGGCATAGGGGGCGTCGGAAAAGAAAACCACCTTCTTCGCGTCTTTTTCCGGAGTCAATATCGCTTCCCCCGCCTGCGCGTCCGGCGTTCTTTCCCGCGATCCACGTCATTCCACGATCATCAAGTCGCCAACATGAAGCCCTGAAAATGAATCCTCATTGCGCAGGTAATCGCTTATCGTCCTGTTGTCGACGTATGGAATGTCCCTGACGGTCACGCGGATCGAGTATTTGCCGGGGGCCAGGTTGTCCGGCAGTTTAATGACGAAATCCTGCCTGACGACGGTGTTGACGGGCCATTGATCGGGAAACGCCGTTCCGCTCATTATTCTGCCCCTGGCCGTCCACCGATAAAAAACGCCATTGCGGCGCTCTACCACCCTTCTGTATTGCTTGTCGTACCATTTGCCGAAAAAGACGCCCTTCGGGTATTCCGTATCCAGCCTGACGGTCCATTCGAGCGGAAGCCCGAACCTTCTGCCTTCGGGAACCCTCCAGCAGAACGATCCCGCGAGCGAATCTCCCGCTGCCGGCCGTTCTCCATGGATGGAGAAATCCACGAGTTCGATTTTCCCCCCTGCTTCGAAATCCAGGTCGATCGCGGGGCTGCCCGTATCGGCGCATCGGACCGGTCCGGCGTCTCTGTACCGGCATCTTTCGATCATGGACAGGGTGGCGGCGTCCTGCCTGACTCCGAAAAGCACGAATCCGCCGTTGCTCGCGATCTCGTTAACGACCTTGTCGCACGATCTGAACTTTTCCATGAAATATGGAATGTTAGAGGGGGGAACGACTCCGTAGAAGTCTTGTCCGCGGCCTCCGCGAGTGTCGGCGACTATGTAAGCCACGTCCGCGGCGCGAAGCCACCGCAGGTTATCGGCTATCGGCACGACCGGGCTGAAGAGGTTCCTGGTTTCGACCAGCCTCTCCATCGCCATCACGTCCGAAGGAGCTCCATGCTGTCCGAGGGTGACGGTCACGAAATGATCGGTGCAGGCGGAAATAAGATAGCTGGTAGCCGGATCGGACGCTATGACCGATCGTGCCGGTATTCCCTCGAGAAGATTCTTGAGGGAAGCCGAAGAATCCTCTCCCGGCGCCCCGGCCGGTCGGGCCATGGCCGTCACCGCCGGGACGATTCCCCTGATCGAGAACCTGACCGGCACGGCTATGATCAAAGCAAGTATGGCCGCGGCGCAGATCCTTTTAAGGGCGCCTCTCCATGGAGCGGATTGAATCCTCGCCGATCTCCCCGATCTGCCCCTGAAAAGTACGAGCGCCGTTCCGGCCGTCAAAACGGCCATCGCGCACATCAGCGGCGCGGCCCATAAAATCCTGTAATAAAGGTAGCCGAAAATCGATTCCATGACCCTGCCGATCAGGGGATTGAATCCCAGCAGAGCCGGAAAAAGAAAGAGCGTCCCCGCAAGCCTGCCGGTGCCCCTGTCGGAAAACATGAAGAAGAGAAGCGGCGAAAGCGCCAGAGCGAAAAAGAACGCTATGCCGTTGCTTTTCAGAATCTCGACGGGATCCGCGGTCACGAAGATGCCGCCCAGGGACATAATCCCCTGCCGATGTATGTGAATCTCGTTGAATTCCGGGCCGGAGAGGTTCAATCTTATGAACAGCGGGACGGCGAGAAAGATGAGGAGGGGAAAGAGCGAGCCCCAGTATCTCCTTCTCCACATCTCCCCCCATCCGGGCACCGAAGTGAAAATAAGCATCGACCCGAGAAACACGACGAGAAGCAGGGCGAAAGCGATGTGAATCGCGACTCCGGCGAGGGCGAGAATCGCAGCCATGATAAGCCTGTCCCTGCCTCCCTCCCTGTAGTACCGGATAAGATATCCCGAGGCGATCCAGAAAACGGCCTGCATAAGGTTCTTGCTGTACGGCGCTTCGGCGAACCAGGAGAGGCCCTCCCCCCTGTACATCAGGATCAGGAATATTCCGGCAAGAATGACCAGGTACCCGGGCCTGAGAATCCCCCTGGCAAAGAACCAGAACGACAGGATGTAGAAGAATGCCAGGAACGACGGCGCCATCATCCAGAGATATTCCGGAGAAGCGCCCGACTGAAATGTCCAGAGCGACATGACCGTATGCCACATTCCCTTGCGCTGATCGAAGGATGTCCCGTCACCGTCCCTGAAAAAGGAATCCGCGGGAAAAATCTTCCCGCTGTCCAGACTTCTCCTGATGTAACTGATGTGATCCGGAGCGTCGGTATCGATTCCCATCTCTCCGCTGCCGTGGAAGAAAATGAAGCAGATCGCGAACAAAACGGCCATAAGCAGGAACCCGGCCTTATTCTCCCTGCTGCGGAGCCTGGATCTTTTCTGCAGTGCCCTTCCCAGGTCGTTTTTCAGGTCCCCCGCGCCGGAGTAGGCCGTCACAATGAATATGAAGGACATGCAAACGATCGCGAAAGCGCCGGCGAGGGATATCTGCTGATATCCGATACCCGGCAGAAAACCGACGGAGGCGAGACACATCGCGTAAAAAATCCCGAGAAAGAATATCCTGCACAAACTTTCAACGCCCGCATCCACTTTGCGGTAGAAATAGAGGGACAGATAGACGCCCGGGATCACGACGATCGACAGAAACGACAGCGCGACGCCGGCGATCGGAGTCACACGAACGACGCCGAACGAGGTCAGAAGCGAAAAGAAAGCCGTTCCATTGGATGTTACGAGAAAAACCGCTCTTTTTTTCACGACCGCGCTCCCCCGGGATCACGAATCGGGCCGGGCCCCGCTTCGTCCCCGGTTAATTGAACGTCCTGCTCACGAGGAACACGCCGGCGCATATGACGAGTATCCCTGCCAGTCGCTGCACTGAAAATGTCTCATTGAGAAGAACCGGAGCGAGCAGGGCCGTGATCACGTAGGAAAGGCTCACCATCGGAAAGGCCCAGCTCAGTTCCGAACGGGACAGTATGACTACCCACAGCACCGCGCTTACCGCGTAAAAACAAAAGCCGCCTATTATATAACCGGAGGAAACAACCTTGATGAATGAATCCGTCAGGTTGCCCGGACCGATCTTCCCGATTTTGTTTATCCCCGCCTTCATCATGAACTGGCCTGCGGTGTTGAGGAAAACCGTGGCCACTATCATCACAAGGTTCTTTATCATTCCGGAATGTCCTTTCCTGATCGTGGTATCAACGGTTCCTGACCGGCCTGAGACGAAGTCTCACCAGGTACAGCAGGTTCTCGAATCCGTCCCTCCACTTGTTGAGCTTCACCTCGCCGACCCTCGGATGGTAATTCACGTGGTACTCGTCGAACCGTATCGCCGGATGGCGCATTGCCGAGATCTTTATCTCCTCGCTCAGCGGCATCCCGTCGCTGCGAAGATCCAGCAACGGGTAGATCCCGCTTTTGAATATCCACATTCCCGACTGCGAATCCCTGATGGCCCTGAAAAAGAGGATGAAGGTCCCCGCCGTCAGAATCCAGTTGCCTATCCTGTTCGTCATGTTCATCGAGCCGGCGTCCTTCAGGGGAAACCGCGACGCGGAGACGAAATCGAGCCCGTTATCCAGCAGGTGGTCTATGCACTCCTCTATCTGTTCTACGGCGTAAGTCCCGTCGCCGTCCATCGTGACTGTTATGTCGCCGGTGACCGCCGGGAGACCGGCCTTGTACGCGGCTCCGTACCCCTTCTTCCTCTCCAGTATCACCCTGGCGCCGAGTTTCCTCGCGACCCCGGATGTCCCGTCGGTCGAATTGTTGTCCACGACTATCACTTCGTCGACCGAAGAGGGCAGGGACGGTATAACGATGGCGATTCCCTCCTCCTCGTTGTAACAGGGAATCACGACTGAAATCTTTTTATCGCGGTACATTCGTCATCCTCGTCATAAAATGGCTACGATTTTTTCCTTGAAGGGAATGGGAAGTTTCATTATGAGCCCCTTTTCCCTTTCCCCAAGGATCTTCATGAACCGGAATCCGGCGACCAGCAGCGCGAGGCCCGCCGCCATCTGAACCGCCAGCGCGGCGGGCGAATCCCATATGTTCGCGGTAATCGCGAGACAGGCCGCGGGAAGCGCGGCCAGGTAACATCTCGCGATGAACCGGTACGGAATCTTCACGTCCTTCCTGAAATGCCTGACCGCCCATTCGAAAACTACCACTTCGATCGCGAGCACGATCACGATCGGCGCGAAGGCGCCCCAGATGCCGTAACGCGGGATCAGGGCCACATCGAGACCGACATTGATGGCCGCCATCAATGTGAGGACAAGCATGTTAACCCAGCTTTTTTCCATCACATACAAAGCCATGCTCATCGGAGTATAGAGAAAGGAGTATGAAAAGACAACGAAAAACAGTTGAGTCAGGAGAGCCGCGGGCAGCATCTCGGCGCCGAACAGAACCGGCACCATCGCCCGCGAGAAAGCGAAGCCCATCGCCGCGACCGGGATGACGAGGATGAACAGAAGGCGGAAATAAAGGTCGACCGCCTCGGGCAGCCTTCCCGCATCCTTGGAAAACATCTCGGAGGTCCCCGCCATGACGATCGGCCATATGGTCAGCGGGACGAATTCAAGCGCCATCTGCGGGATGTCGTAAGCCAGCCCGAAATAACCCGACGCTTCCATTCCCGTCCACTTTCCCAGGAAAAGAACCTCTGAATGCCTCCAGACGATCTGATTCAGGAATCCGGTGACGATAAAAGGCAGCGAGAACCTGATCATCTGCGGCAGATCGGGGGACTTCTCTCCCTCGCGAGGGCTCTTTTTCACAAGTTCGAGCGTTTGCGGTATCAGGGCCGCGGTCATCCCGATATCTATGAGCGCTCCCGCGACGAGATATCCGATCACACCCATGCCGGCCTTCAGAAGCACCATCATTATAACCAGGTATGCCACGTTGCCTATTATGGTTACGATGCTCAGCGCCTTGGTTTCATACCAGGACTGGAGGATGTTGCTGATCATCGAGATGCCGACCTTGAAGATGACCAGTCCGATCGCCACGACGAGATAGAGGCTGAATCCGTCGGTGGTGACGCCGTAAAAATCGCTTATCGCGTGTCGCGCCGCCCACGCGGCGATCATCACGACGACCCATGCGCAGACCTGAAGCAGGAAAATCCGCTTTATGTTGCGGAAGAAATCGTGCATCCCTCCCCTGACCCTGATTACCGGGATGTACTTGAGAAGGGCCTGTCCCGCGCCCAGCATGACGATTATAAGTGCGAAACCCGCGATGGTTTTGAGAACGCTCAGGATTCCCCAATTGTAGCTCCCGAGAGCCCTTACCACGATGATGTAACTGACAGGGCCGGCCATGAAACGGGCGATCCTCGCAAGGAAATTCCATGTCATGGCCTGTCCTATCTTCCGGTATGTCAAGGTCTGCCCCCCGCGGTTTTACGGCGCGGCCCGATCAATCGCGCCGCGTCGGCCAGTTCGAACCGGTCGTCAGGGAGCTCGTAGTTCGCGAAGAGGGCGCTGAACATCGACGATCCTTCGGGATGATAGCCGTGCATGGCGGCTACCGGGTTCCTTCCCATGAAACTGGGCAGGATTATGTTGCCCTCCTCCATGAGATAAATCAGGTCCCCGAATCTCCCGTCCTCGAAAAAGATCCCTAGCCTTTTTATTTCATCCGCCTCTATGACCCTGCCGCCTCCCGCGCGGGAGAGAGCGTCCCTCAATTTCGACTCGCAGGATCGATCAATGATCCTGAATCTAGCCATCGTCGAATCGAAGAAGGGTATGTATTGCAAAGGCATTTTCAATCCCAGGGAACCAACGGCCCCCGCTACATCCACGAAACCTTTGACGTCCGCCAT
>JALOPX010000131.1 GCA_025453655.1 Candidatus Krumholzibacteriia bacterium | reverse complement strand
CGCGCAATGGGAGTCGACATCACGCATATCATCCAGACGCACCTTCACGCCGATTTCGTTTCGGGGCATATCGATCTCGCGAAGAAAACCGGCGCCCGCATTTACGCCGCAAAATCCGCCGGGTGCGCGTTCGATCATATCGCCCTCTCGGAGGGGGACGCGATAGAGCTGGAGGACATGGTCCTGAAGGTCCTGGAAACGCCGGGGCACACGCCGGAGCATCTGAGCTATGTCGTGATGGATAAATCGAGGTCCGACAGCCCCCTCGGCGTCTTTGTCGGCGACACCCTCTTCGTGGGCGATGTCGGAAGGCCCGATCTGTTCCCCGACAAGGCGGAGGAACTGGCGGGCAAACTATACCACAGCCTTCACGAAAAAATATTGAAGCTTCCCGATTACGTCGAGGTGTACCCGGCGCACGGCGCCGGCTCGCTCTGCGGCCGCGCAATGGGGGCCAAGTATCGCACGACGATCGGATATGAGCGCAATTTCAACGCCGCCCTTCAAATCAGGGACAAGGCGGCCTTCATCAGGTCGCTCACGGAGGACACGCCGCCCGCGCCGGATCATTTCAGCCGTTGCAGCGACATCAACCGCAACGGGCCGAAGCGGATTGACGAGCTCCCGGGCATAGAGGAGCTGAACGCCCGGCAGTTCGCCGAGAGGATCAGGGATCCGGGCACCGCGATTCTGGATACCCGCGGCTATCACGCGTTCGGGAGCCAGTTCATACCGGGCGCCTGGCATATCGACCTCAACGGCAATTTTCCGACCTTCGCCGGATGGGTCCTGCCGACGGACAAAAAGATCCTGCTGGTCGCCGACGATTACAAAAAGGCGCTTGAAGCCGCCACGTGGGCGCGCCGCGCGGGAGTGGATAATATCACCGGGTATCTGAATGGCGGCATGATCGCATGGGCCGTGGCGGGATTGAAGAGCGGCCATATCGAGTTGATCTCGGCAGAAGAGCTTCACGGCATGGTCACCGGCGCGGGAAACTTCGTGCTTCTCGACGTTCGCTCTCCGCTGGAATACAGGGACAACCATATCAAGGGAGCCGTCAATTTCCCGGTGGCCGATCTTCGCACGCGCCACGCCGAGCTGGACAAGGGGAAAAAGACCATATTGATATGCAGCTCGGGGAACCGTTCGAGCCTCGGCGCCAGCATTCTCAAACGGCACGGGTTCGAGGACGTGTACAACGTGGCCGGCGGGATGTCGGGGTACAGCGCCGCGGGGTACACGAGGGAGTGCCGGGCCTGCGTCAATCCGCACGGCTCGAGATATTTCACGAACTATCGCGAGGTGAAGAAACACGCCGACACGATATGAAGGGCGGAGGTGATTCGATGGAATATTTGACCGCGGTTCGATGGTCGCCCTACGCGGTCGGGATCGGGATCGGGATATTGAGCTGGCTGAGCTTTCTCATCTCGAGGAAGCCGATCGCCTGTTCGACGACCTTCGCGAAGACCAGCGGGATGATCGAAAAACTCTTTCGCGGGAAGAAGGTCGATCTGAAACCGTACTACCAGAAGGAGAAGCTCGCCGTCGACTGGCAGTGGATGCTGGTCGTTGGGATTATAATCGGCTCTTATATTTCCGCTCGATTGTCGGGCGATTTTAACCGGCAGTGGGTTCCATCGGTCTGGGCATCCGCTTTCGGCGGCGGGCCGGCTCTGAGGATCGCCGCGGCCCTCGCCGGAGGGATTCTCCTCGGGTTCGGCGCGCGCTGGGCCGATGGATGCACGAGCGGCCACGGGATCAGCGGCACCATGCAGCTCGCGGTCTCGAGCTGGATTTCCGGAATCTGCTTTTTCATCGGCGGGATTATTTCGGCCCACATCATCTTCAAAATATTCGGATGACGGGGGAATATCATGGAGACCGCAAAAGCGACAGATAAACCAAAAAGAGAAACGGCTTCGCTGATTCAAGGCCTGGTTTTCGGGATTCTCTTCGGCTTCCTCCTGCAGAAGGGCGGAGCGACGAAGTATGACGTTATCATCGAACAGCTTCTGCTCGAGGATTTCACCGTCCTGAAGATCATGCTCTCCGCAGTCCTGACGGGAATGATCGGCATATACGCGATGAAGGAGATGGGCTGGGTGAAGCTTTATCCGAAATCGGGCTCGGCGGGGAAAAACATCATCGGCGGCTTGATCTTCGGCGCCGGGTTCGCGCTGCTCGGTTATTGCCCGGGAACGATCGCCGGCGCGGTCGGCAACGGATACCTCGACGCCGCCGCCGGAGGCCTCGCGGGAATCCTGATCGGCTCGGGAATTTTCGCGGAGCTGTATCCGGGGCTGAGACGGGGCATTCTCGCGAAGGGAGATTTCGGGGATCTCACGCTCCCGAAGCTGCTCAAGGTAAACGACTGGGCCGTTATCGTCCCGGTCGCGGCGCTGATATTTATTCTGCTGCTCTCGATCGAAAGGGCGGGATTTTAAGACCTTTCACGGGGATCTTTTTCTTGATGAAATGAAAAACCGGGGGATATAATACGCCGGTTCAAGCAAAAGGAGGCAGGCAATGGGAATTCTGACCTGGATCCTCATGGGGCTGGTCGTCGGGCTTGTCGCGAAACTCATCATGCCGGGAAAAGACCCGGGTGGACTTGTCATCACGATCCTGATAGGGATAGCGGGAGCTTTCGTCGGCGGGTTCATCGGATCGCGCGCAGGGCTCGGGACGATTACCGGTTTCAACATAGGAAGCCTTCTTCTCGCCGTCGGCGGCGCCATTATTCTTTTGATATTGTACAGGGTCCTGAAAAGATGACACTTCAAAGCGGGAAAGGGTCCATGCAGGATTTCGAACAGCTCGGCGCCTTCTATCTTGGAAGGGAATTCGATCCGGGGTCGGGAAACACAACGGACAACCTGCTCCTATATGACGCCAGGGATCTGACCACGCACGGCGTGATCGTCGGAATGACGGGGAGCGGCAAGACGGGGCTGGCACTCGCCCTGCTGGAGGAGGCGGCGATCGACGGGATCCCCTCGATCGCGATCGACCCGAAGGGAGACCTCGGCAACCTGCTACTCGCGTTCCCCGATCTTCGACCGGAGGATTTTCGTCCCTGGGTGGACGAGGCCGAAGCGGTGCGAAATGGCCTTTCCCCCGACGAATTCGCCGCGCGAACGGCCGAGACCTGGGCGAAAGGGCTGGCCGGGTCGGGGCAGGACGGCGCGAGAATCCGGCGGTTCCGGGACGCGGTGGACCTCTCGATCTATACTCCAGGCGACACCTCGGGCCGCCCGCTTCAGATCCTGCGCTCCTTCGCGGCGCCGTCAGCGGGGATCATGCAGGACGCGACGGCGCTCCGGGATCGGATCATGTCCGCCGTTTCCGGCCTGCTGGAGCTCCTCGGCGTCAGGGCGGACCCCGTGCAAAGCCGCGAGCACATCCTGCTCTCCACCATTCTGGACCGCGCGTGGCGCGCGGGGCGGAACCTCGACATCGAGGCGCTCATAAACGAGATCATGAAACCGCCCTTCGAGAAGATAGGCGTTTTCGACATCGAATCGTTCTATCCGGCGAAGGAACGTTTCGGCCTCGCGATGGCGATGAACAACCTGATCGCCTCCCCCGGATTCTCCGCCTGGATGGAGGGGGAGCCTATGGACGTGCAGAGGTTGCTCTACACTCCCGAAGGCAGGCCCAGGGTTTCGATCATTTCGATCGCGCATCTTTCGGAGCCCGAGCGCATGTTCTTCGTGACGATGCTGCTGAACGAGATCCTGGCCTGGGTGCGCTCGCAGTCCGGGACAGGGAGCCTTCGCGCCCTGCTCTACATGGACGAGATCTTCGGCTACTTTCCGCCGACCGCGAACCCTCCCTCGAAGACGCCGATGCTGACCCTGCTCAAGCAGGCGAGGGCTTACGGATTCGGGGTGCTGCTCTCGACGCAGAACCCGGTCGATCTCGATTACAAGGGGCTGGCGAACGCCGGCACATGGTGGATCGGCCGCCTCCAGACGGAGCGCGACAAGATGCGCGTGCTCGAGGGGCTCGAAGGGGCGGCGTCGGCTGCTGGGGCCGCGTTCGACAGGGACGGGATGGAAAAGACGCTGGCGGGGCTCGGCAACAGGGTATTCCTGATGCGAAACGTTCACGACGACGCGCCCGTCATATTCAGCACGCGCTGGGTCATGTCCTTCATGCGCGGCCCGATGACCCTTCCGCAGATCAGGAAGGCGATGTCGCTGTCGCAGCCGGCCGATGCACCGGCCGCGGCGTCGGCCCATGAGACGTTCTCCGCTCCGTCCGCCGGTTCCGGCACGGCACGCCCCGTTCTGCCGCCCGGAATCCAGGAATATTTTCTGCGCCCGTCGAGTCCGGCGGCGGACATTGTTTTCCGGGCGGGCGTGGCGGGCGCCGGCAAGCTGCATTTTGTGGACGCGAAGGCAGGCGTGGACACGTGGATCACGAGTGCGTTCCTCGCGCCTCTCGGCGAGGACGGGTTCGCCGACTGGGAGGCGGCGCGACCCATCGCGGAGCCGGAAAGATCGCTGGACAGGCAACCTGTCTCCGGCGCCGCATTCGGCGAGGTTCCGGCGGCCGCTCTTCGCAGGCAGAGCGCCGACCAGTGGAGCAGGACGCTAGTGTCGCATATGTATCAGAACGTCGCGCTTGACCTCTTCGCGTGCCCGGCGCTGAAACTCTTTTCGAAACCGGGCGAGACCGAGGGCGATTTCACCGCTCGCCTTTCGCAGGCCCTGCGCGAGCGCCGCGACGACGAAGTGGAAAAGCTGAAGTCAAAATACGCCGCTCGGTTTCAGACGCTGACCGACCGCGTGCGCACCGCGCAGGAGCGGGTCGAACGCGAGAAATCCCAAGCCGCCCAGCAAAAATTTTCCGCCGCCCTCGGCGCCGGGGCGACGATTCTCGGGGCGCTGATGGGACGCCGCGCGATCAGCGCCGGGACCGTCGAACGGGCATCGACGACGATGAGAAGGGCCGGAAGGATCGGCAAGGAGCAGGCCGACGTCAAACGCGCGGGCGATTCGCTCGAGGATCTGAAGCTGCGCCTCGCCGAGATGGAACGGCAGTTCGCCGAAGAGGCGGAGGCTATGCGCGGCAGGTTCGATCCGGCGGCGGTGGAAGTCGAGAAAAAGCATGTCAGGCCGAGGAAGACCGACATCGCCATCGGGACGATCGGCCTCTGCTGGACGCCGTGGAAGAAGACCCCGGAAGGAGCTCTCGAACCGGCATAGGGCGCCTTTCCATCCCTTCTCCAGGCCGGGGGAAGAGCCCTCCGCGGGCCCGGCAAAGGGTCCCTGCAAGGCGCTTTCAAGTGTCCACTTTTGTATACAATTTTTCCCTTCACAGGGTCATGAAATCGTCTCGCCAGAGAAGCCATCCAACCGCGCAATTTTCTTGTTTACAATAAGTTATAGCCTCGAACCCTTTTCGGCACACGCCATGCAGTTACAAGTCATCGGTCAACCGATGGTGGTGGCCGAAAACAGGAGGTGCGAGATGAGCAGAAAGTTAACGAGAAATATTATTCTCGCCGCCATGACCTTCGCAGCGGGAACGATGATCGCGGTGCAAGCCGCCGCCGAAGTCCATTTCGAAGCGGTGGTGCATACGCCGGAGATCAGCGTGCGGGTCGGCAACTCTCCTGACGGCTGCCCGATCTATCATCACGTCAGGCCCCTTCCGGACAGGGGAAGGATGTATCGCACGATTAAGCGCGACCTGGAGATAGCCCGGCGCCTGTCCTGGTACACCGGCGTTCCGGTCGGAGAGCTCCTGAGGTACCGCCGTTACGATTACACGTGGATCGAGATCGGGCAATGGCTTCACGTCCCCGGGCGCATCGTGATCGCCGCGATGGATCACAACCACTGGAACAGGTTCAATCACGAGGGAAGGCAGTTCGCCGAATACAGGGACGGCCACAGGCGCGATCATGACAACGGCAAGCATCGCGGCCATGACAAGGGCCATCATCGCGATCACGGAAATAAAAGATAACCGCAGACAGCGGACAAAAGTTTCCAGCGTCGGCAGGGGGGCCGGGAGAGTTTCCGGCCCCTCTCCGCGTTTAAAAAGGACAATAAAGGGGCGGCGCAGATAATCGATACCCGCGCCGCCGCGACATAAGAGAGCCCGAGGCTACCTCAGAAGGACGATCTTTTTCGAGACTATTCCGGCAGCCGTGTCAAGGTGCAGGAAGTACACTCCGCTCGCCATGTTCGAGCCGTCGATATGGATGGCGTGTTCTCCGGCATCCTTCCATCCATCCACCAGCTCGGCGACCCGCGCTCCGTTGACGTTGTAGACATGCAGGCGGACCATGCCGCTTTGCGGCAGGTAATACCTGACCGACGTCGACGGATTGAACGGGTTGGGGCCGGTCACGTCCATGGAAAGGTTTCCTTTGGCCGCGACCAGCTTTTCCCTCAGGGGATCATATCCGTCGGAGAGGGTCTGCATGAATTTTACGATCAGCATCTCCTCGGGATAGGTCAGGCCGAGGTCACCAAGCTCCTCGGTGTTCACGTTGTCGGGCACTTCGGGCGGCGGCCAGCTCTCAACGTCCCTCGT
>JALOPX010000024.1 GCA_025453655.1 Candidatus Krumholzibacteriia bacterium | reverse complement strand
CATATTCTTTGCATCAATTTTTGCAAATTTCTTGACTGCTTCAAGCATCGTCATCCTTTTCCAGGGCTTTTTGAAATCAATTTCTTTGCCTTTGAAATTGATTTTTGTTGAACCATTTAGTTTTTTTAGAACATAAACATAAAGGTCTTCTGTTAATTCCATCATGTCGTTGTAATCCCAGTATGCGGCGTAGCACTCGAGCATGGTGAATTCCGGGTTGTGCGACCTGTCCATCCCCTCGTTCCTGAAGTCCTTGGAGAACTCGAAGACCCGTTCCATCCCCCCGACGACGAGCCTTTTCAGGTAGAGCTCGTCCGCTATCCTCAGATAGAGGGTCATGTCGAGGGCGTTGTGGTGGGTCACGAAGGGCCTGGCCATCGCCCCTCCGTAAAGAGGCTGCAGGATGGGCGTCTCAACCTCGAGGAACCCGTGCTCCCTCAGGTAGTCCCTCACGGTGTCGATGATCATCGTGCGCGTCCGGAACACCTTCATCACGTCGTCATTAACGATGAGGTCGAGATACCTTCTCCTGTACCGGAGCTCCTTGTCCTGCAACCCGTGGTATTTTTCAGGGAGGGGGAGGATCGATTTGCCGAGGAGCTCGAGGGAGCGCGCCTTGATCGTGAGCTCTCCGGTTTTCGTCATGAACAACGCCCCGTGGATTCCCACGATGTCGCCGAGGTCGATCAATTTGAAAAGGGACCATGTCTTCTCGTCGACGTCCGCGTCCTTAATGTAGAATTGAATGGACGATGTGCCGTCCTTTATGTTGCCGAACGATGTGTGGCCGTGCCCCCTGAGGGACATCACCCTCCCCGCCAGCGCGATCTCCGTTCCGTTTTCCAGAAGAGTTTCGGCCTTATCCCTGGCGTCGCTTATGCTGTGCGTCCTGTCGAAACGGTACGGATACGGATTGATCCCGATCTCGCGCAGTTTCGAGAGTTTCTCCATCCTGGTATCCCTCTCGCGGCCGCCCTCTTTCGTGATCTCCTGCTCGCTCAATTCAGTTCTTCCTTTCTTTCCATCTCAGGTAACCTTCTATGAATTCGTCGATCTCCCCGTCCATCACCGCCGGTATGTTCCCGGTCTGGACGTCCGTCCTGTGATCCTTGACCAGTGTGTACGGATGAAATATGTAGCTTCTGATCTGGTTCCCCCAGGATATGTCCTTTTTCTCGCCCGCGATCTTCGAACGCCGCTCGTCCTCCTCCTCGAGGCGTTTCGCGTAGATTCTCGACCTGAGGACCTTCATCGCCATTTCGCGGTTCCTGTGCTGCGAGCGCTCGTTCTGGCACTGAACGACGATCCCGGTCGGGAAATGCGTCAGCCTGATCGCCGAATCGGTCTTGTTCACGTGCTGCCCGCCCGCGCCGCTCGCCCTGTATGTATCGACCCTGATGTCCTCCGGGTTTATCTCCACGTCAATGTTGTCCTCGATCTCGGGGAAGATGAAAACGGACGCGAAGGAGGTATGCCTGCGGTGGTTCGCGTCGAACGGGGATATCCTGACCAGCCTGTGGATCCCGCCTTCCGATTTCAGCCTGCCGTAAGCCATCTCGCCCTTTATTTCGATCGTCGCGTTCTTTATCCCCGCCTCGTCTCCGGGCTGCAGGTCGAGAAGCCTGTGCTTGTAGCCGTTCCTTTCGAGATACCTCGTGTAGAGCCGCAGGAGCATCTCCGCCCAGTCCTGCGACTCGGTGCCCCCGGCCCCGGGGTGAATATTCATCAGGGCGTTTCCGCGATCGTGCTCGCCCGACAGAAGAACGTCGAGCTCGAAGAGCCCGATCGCCTTTTTTATCTTTTCCAGTTCCGGGATCATCGCGTCGACGAGAGAATCGTCCCCTTCGCCCTCGTTCAGCTCCAGAAGCTCGCGAAGCGACGCCAGATCGTGTTTCAGCGTATTATAGGGGGCGATCCTGTTCTTGAGGGATTTCAGGGTCGTGACGAGTTTTTCCGCCGATTCGCGGTCGTTCCAGAAATCCGGAGAAGACATCTTCTCCTCGATGGCGGCTGATTCGGTTTTCATTTTTTCGAGGTCAAAGATACTCCTTCAGGCTGTCGAGCCTTTCCTCGAGATCCCCCGCCGCCGAATCTATCTCCTTCGTGGATATCCTCTCATTCATGATCGTCCTTCCGTGAAACGCCCCGGCTCTTCAGGAATCCGTCGCGGATCTCCGCCGCTTTTTTCCTCACGGCCCCGAGGCCGGCCGATGTGTCCAGGGTAATATCGGCCTTTTCCCATCCCTTGTAAAGGGGCCTTTGCGATTCGACGCGCGCCCTGGCCTCGGCGGCGGACATGCCGTCCCTTCCGGCGAGCCTTTCGGCCCTTATATTCTCCGCGGCCCTCGTCTGAACGGAAAGGTCCGCCGGGAACAGGAACTTATACTGGAAATAGAGGACCGCATCAAGCACTATGTAGCGTTCCCGTTCGCTCTTTTGCCTGATGATACCGCTGATCGTCCTTTTGACGTGCGGTTTCACTATACTCTCGAGCCGCGCGAGGGCGCCTGGATCGCCGAACACGGCCCTTCCGAGCCTCTTTCTCGAAATCCTCCCGCCCGGGGTCAACACGCCGGCGAATTCCGACCCCACCTTTTCCCTGACAAGCGGATCCCTGTAAACCGTGCGCGCTATCGTGTCGGCGTCGAGGAGGCACCCGCCCGCCGCCGCCATCACGCGCGCCACCGTCGTCTTCCCGGAGGCTATCCCACCGGTAACCACGATCAGCGGGCATCCCATCAATGCGCCTCCATCCAGTTCTTCCCCGTGCCTATTTCGACTTTCAGCGGCACGGCCAGCATGATCGCGGATTCCATCCTCGTCTTCACCAGATCCTTCAGGCGTTCCACCTCCCCGGGCACTGCGTCGAAAACCAGCTCGTCGTGCACCTGCAGGATCATCCTGCTTTCCAGCCCGAGCCTCGCCATTTCTGCGTGTATCTCGATCATCGCGACCTTTATCAGATCGGCGGCGGTACCCTGAATGGGGGTGTTCACCGCTATCCTCTCCGAGAAACTCCTGAAGCCGCCGTTGGCGCTGTTTATATCCGGGAGCGGCCGCCTCCGCCCTAGCAACGTTTCGGAATAGCCGTTTTTCCTCGCGAATTCCTTCGCCGTCTCGATGAATTCCCCGATGCCGGGATATTTCCCGAAATATTCGTCGATGAATCTCTTCGCTTCCTCGAAGGGGATCCTGAGCTGTTGAGACAAAGCCCTCGGTCCCTGTCCGTAGATCACGCCGAAGTTTATCGTCTTGGCCGCGGACCTCATCTCCTTGGAAACGTCCTTCTCTTCCACGCCGTATATCCTCGAGGCGGTGCGCGTGTGTATGTCGGCGTCCTCGTTGAAGGCCCTGACGAGCTCCGGATCCCTGGACAGATGCGCCATGATCCTCAGCTCCACCTGGGAATAATCCGCGTCGAGGAGAACGTTGCCCTCGGCAGGGATGAACGCGCTCCGGATCTGCCGCCCAAGCTCCGTACGTATCGGGATGTTCTGAAGGTTCGGCTCGCTCGACGAGAGCCTTCCGGTCGTGGTCACGCTCTGATTGAAGGAGGTGTGTATCCTTCCCGTTTTGCCGTTTATCAGGAGCGGGAGGTTGTCGACGTAGGTGCTCGCCATCTTGGCGAGCTGCCTGTACTCGAGGACCAGCCCGGCGAGGGGATGCTGAGCGGCGAGCTCCGTAAGCACGTCGACGTCGGTTGAAAATCCCGTCTTCGTCTTCCTGCCGGAGGGCAGGCCGAGCTTTTCGAACATGATGGTCTGAAGCTGCCGGTTCGAGTTGATGTTGAATTCCTCGCCGGCCGCCGCGTAAATCCTCGCCGTCAACCGTTCCATCTCCTCCGAGATGGTTGTCGACAATTCCTTCAGCCTCCCGGCGTCAAGCCCCATTCCCGCCATCTCCATGCTCTTCAAAACGAGAAGGAGAGGCCTCTCCACGTGATCGAAAAGCCCGGCGAGCCCCTCCTCCGCGAGCCTTTCGGAGAAGATCTTCTTCAGTCTCAGCGTGAAGTCGGCGTCCTCGCATGAATATTCGCAGAGGCGTTCGACGGAGACGGTCCTTATGTCCCTCGTCCTGTCCCCCTTCTCGAACAGCTCGTCGTACGGAATCATCCTGTGCTTGAGGAACTCCATCGCGAGGTTGTCGAGCGAGTGCGACCTTCTCGAAGGGTCGATCACGTACGAGGCGAGCATCGTGTCCCATGTGCCGTTTTCCACGGTGAATCCGTGGGATTCGAGGACCTTGAGGTCATATTTTATATTGTGGCCCGCTTTGCATATATCCGGGTCGGCGAGCACCGGCCCGAGCGTTTTCCTGAGCGAATCGAGGTCCGCCCACTTCACGGGCGCGGCCTCTGCGGCGAAGAGACCGCTGCCGTCATCCGCGGCGGCGGCGACAGGGACGTACCATGCGCGTCCTTCGGAGACGCAGAAGCTGATCCCGACCAGTTCGGCTTCGAGGGGGTCCAGGGAGGTTGTCTCCACATCCAGGACGAAATCACCCGCCTCCCTCAGCGCGGCCGCCAGATCCTTAAGACCGTCCCCGCCTACCGGCATGTACCCGGAATTTTCCCTGATCCTCGAACCGAGCCCGAGTTCCTTGATTATCTGGTGGAACTCCATCTCAAGAAGAATCCCGGTCAGTTTCGTTTCGTCCTGCCCGCGCCGCACGAGGCTGTCGTAGCTGAATTCCATCGGCACGGAGGCGAGTTTCACCAGTTCCCTCGAAAAAAGCGCGTCCTCTTTTCCTTCGACTATCTTCCTGCCGACGTGGGCCGGCTTTATGCTTTCCGCGTTTTCGATGACCCTGTCGAGCGTGCCGTACTCCTGCAGGAGTTTCAACGCCGTCTTCTCGCCGATCCCCTTGATCCCCGTTATGTTGTCGGAACTGTCCCCCATCATGGCGAGCAGATCGACGATCTGGGCCGGCGAGAGCCCGAACCGTTCCCTGAGATATTCCGGGCCGATTTCGTCCTCCAGGTCGTTCCCCTTGGACGGCCTTATCATTCGAACATGGTCTCCGAGAAGCTGAAAGAGGTCCTTGTCGCTCGAGACGATCCTCACGTCGAAACCCTCATCGGCCGCCTTCAGCGCGATCGTGGCTATGATGTCGTCCGCCTCGTACCCCGGCGCGGCAAGGACGGGCAGGCCCATCGCCTCCAGCACTTCCTTTATTATCGGGATCTGCGGGCGCATGTCGTCGGGCATCGCCGTCCTGTTCGCCTTGTACTGCTCGTATTGCTGATGCCTCCCGGTCTCCTCCTCGGAGTCGAAGACCACCACGAGGCGGTCCGGGGCGTATTTCTCCATCAGCCGCAGGATGACGCGGATAAAGCCGTACACGGCGCTCGTGTTCTCCCCGCGCGAGTTCGTCAGAGGATTCCTTATGAAGGCGTAATAGGATCTGTAAGCTATGGCGTGGCCGTCAACGAGAAATATTGTCACGTCACCACATCCTCATTCCGATGCCGCGTACAGGGAATTGGCCCTTATGTATTCCTCGACGGGACGCGGCACCAGATAGCGCACCGACCGCCCCTTCGATACCATGTCGCGGATCGAGCTCGACGAAATCGAATTCGCGCCGGCCGTCATCACGATGATCGCCGCCTCGCGGGGCACTCCGGACGGTATTTCGTGCCCCGGCCTCTTCATGGCGAGGATCGTGGCTTTTCTGAAGATTGTTTCCGGCCCCCTCCAGGAAGCCATCTCCCCAAGCGAATCCGATCCGACGAGAAGGTGGATTCCGGCCCTGTCATATCCGAGCGAGCTGAAATGCAGCACCGATTCGAATGTGAATGAAGGCTCCTTTTTCTTCTCGAGCAGCGATATTTCGAATCCGTCGTTGTCGGCGACGGCAAGCTCCACCATCTTCAGCCTGTGTTCGATCGCCGTCAGCTTTCGTGTTTTCTTGTGGGGCGGAACGGCCGTGGGGATGAAATACACCTTGTCCAGATTCGCGTAATCGAGCGCCGTCTGGGCGAGGATCAGATGACCGGTATGTATGGGATCGAAGGACCCTCCGAAAAGCCCTATTCTATCCCCGATCTTCACTGTTGGTCTCTCCCGCCTGTCCTGCCTTGCCGGCGCAGCGGCCGGCCTATTTGCCGGCGCGCGCGGCTGCGTCCTGCTTCTCGCTGAAATCGAACGCCGAGGAGGCCGATTCCCCGTATGCCTTCAGCGCGGTCTCCATATCGCCGTTTATCTCCGCTATCCTTCCCCTGTAATATCTGCTTTTCGCCGCCCATATCGTTGAGGGATAGTCCGAGATCACCTTGTCGAAATAAAGGAGCGCGGCGTTATTGTGTTTTCTCGAGAAATAGAGCATGCCGTTTTTGAAATCCTTTTCGCCCAGGATATCGTGAATCATGCCGCGCGTTTTCTCCGCTTCCGGCCTGAGCGGGCTGTCCTTGAAGACCTGAAGGAACCTGTTGATCCTGCCGAGCGCCTCGTACGTCTTCGACTGGTCCCTCTCGGGACGCTGCCGCTGCATGAAGGCGCACAGGCCCTCGAGGTAAAAGGCGTCGTCGACATATTCGCTGTAACCGTAGTCGTTGATCAGAATCCTGTATTCCACGGCGGCCAGGGGATAATCGCCGTCGAGCCTGTACGATTCCGCGAGACGGAACTGGGCGAAATCGCTCCTCTCGTCTCCGGCGAAAGCGGCGAGGAAATCCTTGTACTCGACGGACGCCTCCTTGTATTTCCCCTTGTCGAAAAGCGAGGAGGCAAGGGACAATTTCCCCCCCGGTTCCTCCATCTTCCTGGCCGAATACGGGCCGCCGCACGAAGACATGATGACCGCCGGAATCACGGCGGCCGCGAGAACGAGCCTTTTAACGCCCTGACCTTTGTTTTTCAAGCTTTGCGATCCTTTCCTTGGCCCTTTCGGCCAGCCTTCCGCTGGATCCGAGGTTCATGTGGACCACCCTGGAATAATAATCGACGGCACTGTCCGTCTCGTTCCTCGATTCGAATATCTCGGCGAGAAGAAAATTGACCTTTTCCCTGACGAGGGGGTTCCCCGCCGAATCGGCCAGTTCCAGGAGCAGGGCCCGGGCCTTCTCGATTTCCCCGCCCGAGTAAAGCTCCGTGCCTGCGTTGAGCAGAAGGTTCTCCAGTTTCCATTCGACGGTGGACATCAGCCGGCTTCCGGGGTACATGTCCTGGAACCGCCTGTAAAGCTCGATGGCCTGAAGCTTGTCCCCCTTCCCCTCGTAAGCCGAACCGAGTTGTATCATGACCTCCGCCGCTCCGGCCGTATCGGGATGAGCCTGGAGGTATCTTCTGAAATACCGTATCGCGCCGTCGAAATCCCTGCTTTCCAGAAATATCCCCCCCGCGACCGGATTATAAGGCCCGAAATCGGTGTCCGGCCCGAATTCGGCGGTTTTCAGTATGAATCTCTTTCCCCTGGCCTCCTGCCCGGTTTCGAGGTTCTCAACGGCTTCGACCCGGTAGAGTCCGGCGATCCGCGCCGCCCATGACGAATCGATCGCGCATATCTCGGCGAAGGAATCGGCGGCCTCGGCTTCGCTGCCCAGCTTGAGAAGCGCCCTGCCGACTATGAAGAGGAGTTCCGGATCCTTTTCCCCGCCCTTCTTGAAATGGTGGCGGGCGAGAAAGACCGACTCCGCGTAATTACCCTTTGAAAATTCCCCGCTGACCTTGTCCAGGATCGATTTCTGTTCGCAGGAGACCGTGGACATTACTCCGGCGGCAAGCATGAAAAACAGCGCACTTCTCAGGCTGGCAAGGAAAATAACGCACCGCCCCCCTCATGCGTCATGGTTCAATCGTTACTGCTCTGATTGGAGAAGAACAGGTAGATCAATCCCGTAACGATACCAGTGACAATTACCGGTTCCACTAGTTTGCTCCACCGGAGCTCCTTGCGTTCCGGCCTGGTGAAGTCGTGCTCGGGATCCTCCACCCTGCCGAGCATCGAATAGGATATCGTGTCTTCATAATCCCTGCGGGTCTCTCCGACCCAGACGATATCCCCGTTCGACCGGTCGATAAGCTGGGCGAAGACGCCGATCCCGGCCGTCCTGTCGACCTTCTTGGAACCGATCCCGTAACTCCGGTTTATGTCCGCGTATCTCAGGTTCAGCCTGACGAGTTGATAATTGAATTCGTAAGCCGGCTGTTCCCCTGTCGAGGTTTCGTCGGGAACCATCTCCGACACCCTCATGTCCGATCCGGCAAGTTTCGTGATCAGCGTTTTCCGGAAGACATCGTCGATATTGCCGATCCCCTTTCCCTTGACGAGCAGGAGCAGCGTGTTCTTCTCGATATCCGGCATGTTCGCCATAAGATCATCGATGGCCTCGCCGGAAATCACCTCTATGACCTCATAATTCGTGAGCAGCTTCTCGCCTGTTCCTCCCGGGTCGCTGAGCACGGGGATGGCGGTGAACAGAAATGCCAGACATAATGGACACGCTATCCTCGATATGACCACGTCATTTCTGAAAAACTTCACCGCGTACCTCCATCGCAATTTGATTTACGACATATATTATATACGGCCGGGACATGCTTGTTCCGGGTTAACGTGAATTATATTCAGGAATTGCGGATAATTGTCAACCGAAATCTACTCGAGGGCCGCGAAAAGGTCGAAGGCTTCGGCGTCCGTCACGCGCGCCTTCGCGAAGTTCCCCGCGGCGGCCGTACTTCCGGAAAGATAGGTCAATCCGTCTATCTCCGGGGCCTGGCCGTAAAACCTCCCCGTCCCCCACACGCCGTCTGAAGGTTTTTCGCCCCGAGGTAATCCGCCGTCGACCAGGACCGTGAGCGTTTCTCCGACTCTCGCCAGCATCTTCTCCTGCGATATCTCCATCTGAAGATCGGTTATTTCGCCCATCCGGGCCCGGACCGTCGACGGATCGACGCGGCCTCTGAGCCTCGCCGCGGCGGTCCCTTTCTCTGCCGACCACGCGAAGACGCCGAGATGATCGAACCGCTGCTCCGCCATGAAGTCGAGCAGTTCGGCGAACTCGTCATCCGTCTCCCCGGGGAATCCCGCCATTACGGTGGTCCTTAGCACCAGGCCGGGGTTGCCGGACCGCAAATCCGCCAGGATCCGCGAGAGGTCCGCCTTTCGGTACCGCCGCCCCATCCGCTCCAGTATCCTGTCGTTCGCGTGCTGAACGGGAAGGTCGAGGTAGGGGATGACCTTTCCCCCGTCGATCAGTTTCAGGATGCGCTGCGGATCGATGTGCGCGGGATGAAGGTACATCAACCTGATCCATTCGATCCCGCTGATCGAGCCGAGATCGCCGAGCATCCCGTAAAGGTCGCCGACGTTCCCGGGCTCGCTTCCCCAGGCGCCGGTATCCTGGGCTATCACGACGATCTCCCTTACTCCCGCTCCGGCCAGCATCTCCGCCTCGGACAATATCTCGTCGCGAGACCTGCTGGACAAAACGCCCCGTATCGCGGGTATAAGACAGTAACTGCATCGATTGGAGCACCCCTCGGCTATCTTGAGATAAGCGGTATGCCCGGGAGTGAACAATATTCTCCCGTGCCCGCCGGTTGCCTCCGGCCCCGGGCATGGCGCCGGCAGTGGCGCGTGCGTGAAAAGCCGATCCGCACGGTGCGCCAGCGACTCCATCTCCGGTACGGCGAGGAAGAGATCGACTTCCGGAAACAGCGATTCGAGTTTCTCCCCCTCCCTTGAAACCAGGCAGCCGAGCACCGCCAGCTTCTGCGACGCCCTTCTTGCCGAGGCGACCCGGAGTATTTCCTCCACCGATTCCTCGACGGCGCTCGATATGAACGCGCATGTCGTGATCACGAGAAGCGCCGCGGTTTCGGGCGATTCGGCCCTGCTCCATCCGCGTTTCTCCAGGCCGTACGCGGTTTTCTCCGCGTCGACGAGATTCTTGGGGCATCCGAGATTGAAGAAGAAATAGGTGCGGGAAGGCTCGGGGCGGTCAGCTTCCTTCATATTCCTCACGCCTCACGAGGACCTCCCTCGCCTTGCTGCCTTCGAAAGGCCCGACGACCCCGGCGTGCTCGAGCATGTCGATCAGCCGCGCCGCCCTGGCATATCCGACCTTGAGCCTTCTCTGGATGAGGGAGATCGAGCCCTGCTGGTGCATGATTACAAGCTGCCTCGCCTGTTCGAAAAGATCGTCGTCGATGTCGGCGTTGTCGTCGGCATCGTGCGAGACGCTCCCGCCGAGATCCATGTCGACGCTTTCGCCCTGGAAGCTCCTCCAGTAATCCGCGACGTTCTCCGCCTCCCTCTCCGAGATATAGGCGCCCTGGATCCTGACGGGCGACGGAAGGTTCTTCGGCAGATAGAGCATGTCGCCGTTTCCGAGAAGGGCCTCGGCGCCGTTGACGTCGAGGATGGTGCGCGAGTCCGTCTTCGAAGTGACCTGGAACGCTATCCTGCACGGGAAGTTCGCCTTGATCAGCCCGGTGATGACGTCGACCGAAGGCCTCTGCGTGGCAAAAACCAGATGTATCCCCACGGCTCTCGCCATCTGCGCGAGGCGTGTAATCGGGGGATATATCTCGTTTCCCAGGGGGACCATTATATCGGCCAGCTCGTCGATGACGCAGACGTAATAAGGCAGGCATGACGCCGTCTCGCCCGTCTCGCTGTTCACGAGCTTTTCCGTCCCGGCCTTAATGTTGTAGCTTTTGATGTTCTTGACGTTGAACTGGGCGAGGAGCTTGTACCGGCGGTCCATCTCGATCGTCATCCAGTTGAGCACCTTCAGGGCCTGCCTCGCCTCCGTGATGACGGGATGGAGCAGGTGGGGGATATTATTGTACGTGATCAGTTCGAGCCTCTTGGGATCGATGAGTATGAAACGGCACGTCGCCGGAGTGTGGTTGAAAAGAAGCGAGCAGATGATCGAATTGATGCAGACGCTCTTGCCGCTGCCCGTCGCGCCGGCGATCAGAAGATGGGGCATCTCCGCGATATCCACGAAAACCGGCTCGCCGGTGACGCTTTTCCCGAGGCTCACCGTCAGGCCCGGCCCGGCCTGCGGGAAATGTTCCATCATCTCCTTGAGCACGACAAGTTTCGGCTCCGGATTGGGAACCTCGATCCCGATCGCCCCCTTTCCCGGAATCGGAGCCTGTATCCTGAGCGCCCTCGCGGCGAGGGCCAGCGAGATGTCGTCGGACCTGTTCGCTATCTGGCTGACCTTCACGCCGGGCGCGGGCACGAATTCGAATGTCGTCACAACGGGGCCGGGCAGGACCTTCTGCACCTTCCCCGACAGCCCGTAATCCTCCAGTTTGCTTTCGATGACCTCCGACCGCGTTATCAGCTCCTCCTTGCTGAAGGATATGGCCGACGCGTCATAGTCGTCGAGAAGCGAAAGGTCGGGCAGGGGCGCGTTGTCGGCCGGCGTCGTTGTCGCTCCGGCCGGTTTCGGCTGCCGCGGAGCCGTCCGCGGCCTCGGGACGGGAATGTTCACCTGCGGCTCGCGGATGTCGATCTGCCTCGGTTCATCACGTTCCACAGGCTCCTCGATCGCCGCGGCATCCTCCCCGACATCCTTCGCCGCGACGGCGGCGGCTCGTTTTTTTCGCCCGCCCTTTTCGGGGCTCCGCCTGAAGAAAGAGGGCAGGCTCATCCCGGCCATCGCCGTCGAAAGGTTCTTCACCGAGCCGAAAAACATCAACGTCATCGTAACGACGAGGGACGCGATGATTATTATCACCGACCCGACCCTTCCGGCAAGAAGCTCCAGGAACTCCATCGTCCTTATCCCGAGCCATCCGCCGGCTTCCTCCGACAAGGTGGCCGATAACACCGCTGCGGATATCCATGAAAGGATGCCCAGGCAGACGAGTCTCCTCACGTCGTTTTTGAACCTCAGGCCCGTGATGGAAACCCATCCCCAGTAGAGGAGAAGGGCGGGGAAGATCCACGATATCGCCGGGCCGGCGCTGCCCCTGACGATCCCGGCGAGCAGGGCGCCGGCCGGCCCGCACATGTTCCGCGCGCTCATGAATTCGCCCCAGTCCCCGGGGTCCCAGGAATAAAGGGCGACTATCGTGAAGAGCGCGGCCGCTACGAGAAACAGCCCGAACGCCGTTTTTCTCCTGCCCGCCATGATTCTCTTTTCGTTTCGCGGCCGGCACTACGATCCGGCCGTCATCTCGAAGGCGCCGCCTTCAGCGGCAGGGGGCGGTCATTCGCCGCCCCTCCTCCTTCTATCAATGATTTCCTTCAAGGTAAAGCAGTTTTTCCTTGCGTCCCCCTCGAGAATCGACGACACGACCGCCGCCCCGGCGGCTCCCGCGTCGAATACCTCCCCGATGTTATCGGCCCCGATCCCGCCGATCGCGACCACCGGGAGCGCCGACATCGCGCACGCCCGCTCGAGGAATCGAATGCCGACCGTTTCGACATCCTCCTTCGTCGCGGTGTCGTAGACAGCGCCGACGCCGATATAGTCGAGCGCGTCCAAAGGAGCTCCGGACAGTTCCTCCATCGTGGAGACGGAAAAGCCGAGGATCCTGCCGGGGCCGAGTATCTCCCTCGCGGCCAGCGGATCGGAATCGGCTGAACCGACATGCGCGCCGTCCGCCCCGGTCTCGGCGGCCAGCTCCGGATCGTCGTTGACGACAAGCGGCACCCGGGCTGACCCGCACACGCGAAGAGCAGCAAGTATGTCGGATCTCATCTCCTCCCTGCCGAGCCCTTTCGCCCTGTACTGTATCATATCTGCGCCCCCCGCGACGAGCGCCGCCGCCGTCGGTCCGGATTCCCCGGGGCCTGTGTATTTCCTGTCGATGAACGCGTAAAGAAACGGGGGAGGCGGCATTTTCCCGCGTTTGCCGGCGTCTCCGGCGAAATATTTCTCGGCCGAGTACAGCCTGAAGCGGAGATTCTTGAAACCGGCGGCGGCGGCGGGATCCAGGAGCTTCCCGAATTCCTCGAGCACCCTGAGCGATTCCTCGGCCCTCAGGAAGTTCGCCCTCCTGACGGAGTCGAAGGAATCCCTGCTGCTCTCGGACCTGGTCGACAACGCGGCGCCGACGTCGCCCTCGCTGTCCCTGAAACGCCCGGGGCGGGACAATACGCCTTCGACCGTTCTTCTGACCGAATGCCTGATATCCTTGATTTCGCGAAAAAGCGGATCGTCTTCGAGGGAGAACCTCGCGATTTCCTCGATAACCCTCAGGCCTTCGGCGCACCGGTTGGCGTTGGCGTCGATGATTCTGAATATGACAAGGGAACTTTTCCCGTCCGGACCTTCCATCATCCTCCCCGATCCTGGATCGGAACGGAACCTTCTCCGGGCCGCCGGAAGATCAGCGCGATATCCTGCCGTCCCTGACTTCGGGAACGATCGCCGACACGTCTATATTCGAACAATAATCCAGGTCCGATCCGTACCCTGAGGCGATCAACTGGCGCCCGCGTTCGCATTCCTCGAGGAAATCCCTGATCTTCCCGTCGAAACCGCGCGCCAGACGCAACGCGAGCATTGTCGCGTCCCCCTGGCCTTCCGGCGCATCATTCGATATGATCCTATCTGCCAGCATTCCCGCGCAAAGCAGGTCCTCCGCCGCAAGCCTGCCGGAGTTTCCCGAGCAGACGACTGCTATCTCCTTTTCGCCGCTCAGCGCTCCGCAGACGGCGGACAGGTTGTTGAACGAACAGATCAGCAGGCGCCTCGCCTTGGAGGATGCGACTATCGCCCTTGTCCCGTTCGAGGTCGTCATGATGATCGTCTTTCCTTCCACCCTCTTTCGCGAAAATTCCGAAGGCGAGTTGAAAAGATCGAATCCCTCGACCGGCTGCCCCTTCCATTCGCCCGCCAGAAGCTTCGTTTTCCTTTCCGCCGGCCTCACCAGCCTCGATGCCGTTTCGATATCCTCCACCGGTATTATGCTGCCCGCCCCGTTTTCGATCCCGGCCACGATCGTGGACGTTGCACGCAGCACGTCGATCACGACGGTCGCCGCCCCCTGGAGGAGGTCCTTGTCCGCCATCTCCCACACCGGATATACTCTTACAGTCATATCCTTCCTTTCAAAAACTTCCCGCTCACTGCTGTATGCGGTCGATAAAGGAAGTGTCGAAATCGCCCCTGATGAAGGAGGCATTTCTCAGTATCCACAACTGGAACGGAATCGTCGTCGGTATCCCCTCTATGACGCACTCCTCGAGCGAACGTATCATTCTTCTTCGCGCCTCTTCCCTGTCCTCCCCCCACGTTATCACCTTCGCGAGAAGCGAATCGTAATACGGCGGCACCGTGTACCCGTCATACAGATGCGAATCGACCCGGACGCCGGGCCCGCCCGGGGGATGATAGAATGTGATCGTCCCGGGGGTCGGCTTGAAATTCCTGTCCGGGTCCTCGGCGTTGATCCTGCATTCGATCGCATGCCCCCTCGGCGAGAAAACTGTGTCGAGAAGGGGGCTCACACCCGTGGACGCGAGCCTGATCTGTTCCTTTATGAGATCGAAGCCGGTGACCATCTCGGTCACGGGATGTTCGACCTGCACCCTGGTGTTCATCTCGAGGAAATATATCTCCTCCTCCGGCGTGACCAGGAACTCCATGGTCCCGAGCGATCCGTACCTGATATAACGCGCCCCGGCAAGAGCGTACTCGAATATCCTGTCCCTGGTCGAGGGGGAGATTCCGGGGGAGGGCGATTCCTCCAGGAGTTTCTGGTGCCGCCTCTGTATGCTGCATTCGCGCTCCCCAAGATGAACGACCTTGCCGTTCCCGTCGCCGAACATCTGCACCTCGATATGTCGCGGATTTTTCAGGAATTTCTCTATGTACAGGCCGCCGTCGCCGAAGGCCGTCTGGGCTTCCCTGCCGGCGGCGAAAAAGAGCTCCTTCAATTCGTCGCCGTTCCTTATGATCCTGATGCCCCTGCCGCCCCCTCCCGCGACGGCCTTTATCATTATCGGATACCCCGTCTCTTCGGCAAGCTTCAAGGCGCTTTCCTCGTTTTCGACGACTCCGTCGCTTCCCGGGACGACGGGCAACCCGGCCTCGGACATCAGTTTGCGCGCGACCGCCTTGTCCCCCATCTTCTGCATGATATCCGGAGCCGGCCCTATCCAGCCGATATTGCACGACATGCAGACCTCGGCAAAATGGGGGTTCTCCGACAGGAATCCGTACGCGGGATGGATGGCGTCGGCCCCTGTTATCTCGGCGGCCGATATTATCCGGGGAATGTTAAGATAGCTGTCGGACGGCTGGGGGCCGCCGATGCAGACGTCCTCGTCGGCCAGTTTCACGTGCAGCGAGTCCGCATCCGCCTCGGAATGCACCGCGACGGCTCTTATGTCCAGCTCGCGGCAGGCGCGGATGATCCTCAAGGCGATCTCGCCCCTTGACGCGATGAGTATCTTTTTGTACATCAGGCTCTTTTAGAATTCACCGCCAGTTCCACGGCTGGTTTCAGCGCTTTCAAAGGTATCCCAGGTCTTGTCGCTGCTGGCTTGAATACCTTTCAGACGCAGGCTGAACTCATGAGGATTGGAACTGTTTTTCAGGGCTTCTTCCATGCTGATCCTGCCCTCGGCGAGCAGTTTCATCAGCGACTGGTCGAAACTCTGCATCCCATGGGACGACACTCCCTCCCTGATCGCCTGCTGAATGAGAGGCGCCTTTTCAGGGTCAATAATATACTCCCTTATCGCTGAAGTTACAACCATTACTTCAACGGCGGGGGCGCGGCCTTTCCCCTCCTTGAGGGGGATGAGGCGCTGCGCGACGACGGCCTGGAGTGTCGAAGCGAGGAGATACCTGATCTCCTGATGCTGGTGCGGGGGGAAGAACGATATGACGCGGTTTATCGTCTGCATCGCGTCTATCGTGTGCAGTGTGGAAAAGACGAGGTGGCCCGTGTCGGCGGCCATGAGGGCTATCTCCATGGTCAGCGCGTCGCGTATCTCGCCGACGAGTATCACGTCCGGGTCCTGGCGAAGAATGTGCCTGAGGGCTTCATGGAAGGATGAGGTGTCGGTTCCTATCTCCCTCTGGTTGACGATGCTCTTGATGTCGTGATGCAGGAACTCGATCGGGTCTTCCACGGTGATTATGTTCTTGTTCGCCGTTTCGTTTATTTCCCTGACCATCGCGGCGAGTGTCGTGGATTTGCCGCTGCCGACCGTCCCGGTGACGAAGATAAGCCCCCTCTGTTTCAGGGACAGCTTCTTCAGGGTCTCCGGAAGCGACAGTTCGTCGAGGCTCTTTATCTCCACCGGAACGTGCCGGAATACCATGGCTATCGACCCGCGCTGAACGTAAAAGTTCGCCCTGAAACGCGCCAGCCCGGCGACGCCGAAAGCGAAATCGACCTCCCTGGTCTTCCTGAAATTTTCCTTCTGGGAGGGCGTCAATATCTGGTCGGCGATATCCTCCATGTCCTTGGGGCCGGGCCTGTCGAAATCAAGATGCACGAGCCTTCCGTCCACCCTTACCACCGGAGGCAGGCCGGCCTTCAGGTGAAGATCCGAACCGCCCTTCGTTATCATCGATTCCAGAACGGCTTTGATGTTCATTTGCAATGCCCTTCTTTTGGAGTTAACGCGCGCGGCCCATCTACATCCGCCGGCCGCGTTTGCCAACCTCTGTGTTTAGTTAAAGTTACGCGCGTACTGGTATTGCTTGTCAAACTGCGTCCTGGATATGGGGAGCAATTATCAGGCCGATTCGATCAGAAAAAGGGGCTGCCCGAATTCCACGGGCTGTGAATCTTTCACGAGGACCTTGCGCACGATGCCGCTCGCTTCGGACTCTATCTCGTTCATCAGCTTCATCGCCTCGATTATGCAGATCACCTGGCCGATCTCTATATGCTGACCGACCTTTACGTATGGCTCGGCCTCGGGACCCGAGGCCTTGTAGAAGGTCCCGACCATCGGGGAAACGATCTCCATAAGCTCGGCCTCGGGCTGGTCCTCGGGAAGGTCGCCCGATTTCGCTTCGGGGACGGGAGCCGGCTCGTCCTTCGCCCTTTCCGTCACCGCCGCCGCGGCTGCCTGCGCGGGACGGGCGGCGTCGACGACGGTCGATATCGTTTCCTTTTCAGAAGGCTCCGAGGCGGCGGCTCCTTCGACTCCCGCTTCGCGCGACCGGGCTACCCGTATCGTGCTCCAGAAGGATCTGACCTCGATCTCGCTGAGATCCTCTCTCTTCAGCAGGGAGACAAGTTCCATTATTCTGTCACGCAGCATGCCTACACCCGTTCAATATATCGCCCGGTTCTCGTATCGATCCTCAGCCTATCCCCCGCGTTGATGAACAGGGGGACCGTGACGACCGCCCCGGTTTCCAGCGTGGCGCTCTTGGAACCTCCCTGGGCGGTGTCCCCTCTGAGCCCCGGCTCCGTCTCGGCCACTGCGAGCTCTACAAAGGTGGGAAGCTCCACCGCGAGCGGTGTCGTCCCGTCGAGAAGAACGGCGACCTCGGTGTTTTCCTTCATGTAGGGTATGATATCCTCGAGGAGTTTCTCCGGCAGCGGGATCTGCTCGTACGTTTCGACGTCCATCATGTAATAAAGGTCGCCCGAGTTGTAGAGGTACTGATACTTGTGCCTTTCGACCCTGACCTCCTCTATCTTCTCGCCGGCGCGAAAGGTCCTGTCTATGACGGAGCCCTCGGGTATCTTCTTCAACTTCGTCCTGACGAAGGCGCCCCCCTTCCCCGGTTTCACGTGCTGAAATTCGGCGATCGAATAGAGCTGCCCGTCCATCCTCATTATCAATCCATTCCTGAAGCTGCTTGTGTCCGCCAAGTCGTTTCCTTTCGAATCAGGAACCTATCTGCCCTTTTCGTTCCTGTCCTGCATCTGCCTGAGCCATTGCTGAAAATGATTGATGCCTTCGGGCGATCCTGATCCTCCCGCATCCGGCCCGTCTCCCTTGGAATCCTCCGAAGGTTCCTTTCGATCGGCAAGCGCGCCTTTCGTCTTTTCAGACTCGTCGTGCGCCGGATCCCCGATCCGCGCGCGCTCGCTTTCGTCCGGCTCCGCCGCCTCTTCCTCAGGACGCGGTTCCCGAACCGGCTCCCCGATCCCCCCATGTCCCGACGTATTTTCCGCCATGTCCCTGCTGACGTCATCCACCGATATCGTCAGTATCTCGTCGTTGAAAACCTCTTCGCGTTCCTTCTCGGCATCGCGCACCATCGACTCCAGCTTCTCGATCATCCTGGAGGCTTCGCTGTTTCCCGGCTCCGACGCGATGATATCCCTGTACATCTTGAGCGCCTTGTTGTAGTACCCCTGCGAAGCGTAGATCCCGGCGAGAGTCATTGTCGCAAGCTCCCGCGAACTTTCCGCCTTCCTTATGCTGCTTTCATCCTGAAGATCGATCTTCCTCGCCTGGAACTCGGCTTTCATCTCCCTGAGTATCCCGCCGACCTCCTCGTTCGTCGGGTCGATGGCGAGGAATTTGCGGTAGAGCGCCGCGGCTTCCTCCCGCCTGTTCTCGCCGAGAAGGATGTCCCCGAGGTTCTTCAGCGCGACCATGTTCTCGGGATCGAGATCGAGCACCCTTCCGTACTCGGTTCTCGCGCGTTCGGTCGCTCCCTTGTCGTAGAAACATTTGCCGAGAATGACATGGGCGCTCGCATAGTCGGGGAACCTCTCGAGC
This sequence comes from Candidatus Krumholzibacteriia bacterium, assembly GCA_025453655.1. GTDB lineage: Bacteria > Krumholzibacteriota > Krumholzibacteriia > Krumholzibacteriales > Krumholzibacteriaceae > JALOPX01. The sequence continues at coordinate 23,425 of JALOPX010000024.1, read as the reverse complement.
CCTTCCTCGCAAAGCTCGATCGCCCTGTCTATCCGGCCGCTTTTCCTGTACGCGTCCGCAAGCGGCGCGAACAGCCTCGAACGGGGGTTTTCCCCGTATTTCCTCTCAAGTTGACGGATATCCTCATCCAGATTGCCTGTCATGATCGCCCTTCGCTTGTCCCTTCCTGTCCCTTCATATAGTGACTTTCATTGCGGAGGCTATCAAAATCAAGCGGGAAATGTCAAGCGTCCGGTCCCGGGGCCGGAATCAAAAGGTCAATTTATACTGAAGGTCTCGGCCACCGATACCAGTTCGCGCAGCAGGGTATGCTTGTCGATTCCGGGCGCGAAGACGAGGCAGTCCACCATCCAGATTCTCGCCCTGATACGGTCCTGAATGAAGAAGCAGACGAACGGGCCGCCGTAAACATCCTTGCTGTTCTCCCAATACCCTTCCATCCTTACCGCCGTATATGGTCCGAGGCTACCTTCATGGAAGAAGACCAGGTCCCGTCGCATCACGTCCTTGTCGTACATCTTCCATGCCAGGTCCTCCCTCATCCCGTAAAGGGCCGTCGAATCGGCCGTCGAAAGACTCCCACCCGTCCACTGTTTCCATGATACGGTAAGTCCCCTGTGGGGCTGTATCCTGACCAGTTCGATCCCCGGGATGTCCGGTTTTTCCTGATTCAACTCGTAAAGCGAAGGCAAGCGCAGGCTGAACCCGTATTTCGCCTTCAACTGTTCTTCGAGCGCTGTGTTTTCGTCGAGAAGCAGGTTGGCCCTGAGCCTCTCCCTGTTCGATTCCTCTATGATATCCCTTATTATCGATCCATTCTCGACCGCGACCGCGCGGAGATTCTCGGGGGAGGACGCCGTCACGATGACGGTGAGCTGCCCCGGCCCGGGATAATTCATCTTCTTGAAAATATGGTTCGTCCCCTCGAGAACCTTTCTAACCGCGTTGGTCCCGATGTATCCCTCGATGATCCGTCCGATCTCCCCCTGCCTGGCCACGCCGAATATCACCATGTTCTTGGTGGGAGGTTCATCGCCAAGATCCTCTGCCGATATCATCCGCAGCTTGAACTGGATTTCCATCTTCGAGTAATAGTCCAGCTGGTGTTGCAGCTCCCTGATTATATAATCGTTCAACCCTCCGCTTTTCCCCGTCTCCGTGACCAGCACGATGTCGCTGTACGATCCCACGGGGGAAATCGAGGACCCTTGAAAGCATGAAACCTCGGCGAGCAACGACAGGAATATCAGCATCTTCAGGCATCTCATGTCCCACCTCCGGTATAAACATAGAGGCTCGGAGCCGCCGCATCAAGAAAAAAGGGGCGGCCTCAGCCGCCCCTGAATTACAGATCCTTTTCGAGCCCGCGATCCAGCGGTCATCTTTTAGAGCTGTTCTGGAGAAGAAGTTTCTTCAGGTAGATGTTCTCGCGCTTGTAATATTCCAGGTATTCCCTGAGCAGCGCGTTTTCCTTCACGAGGTATTCGACGCGCCTTTCCGACTCCATGGAGAAGGGCATCTGCCTCACTCCGCCGTCGCCGGGGGCCGCGTTGAACATGTCGTCCGAAACCATCTTTATACCCGTTGGATAACCGGTATTCGTGTAGTTGATGTTATAGTTGGGCCTCTCCGCCGTCACCGTTCCGGACCGGTACGAGGCCTGATCGCCGGTCCGCGCGGGAGACGGCCCGGTGTCCCGAAGCAGAAACCACGCGCCCGCCAGCGCGATCACGAGCATGGCGGCCGCGCCGGACACGAAACTTGTCCCCCAGCCGCCGCTGAAGGCGGATCCGGCCCTCTGCCTCATCACCGCCGCCTTCTCGAGAGCGATCCTTCGCTTGATATTCCATTCAAAATTCTCGGACAGCTCAGGCTCCGGGAGGGATTCGAGCATCGAAAGGCATGCGCTGCTGCAGCCTGACCCTCCCCGATTCGCCGAGAAGTCCGTCCCTGTTCATCAGCCAGCATTCCCTGGCCTTTTTGCATCTCATCTTTACATCTCCTTGAATCTGATGTCCCTGCCCAGAAGAGGCGTCACGGCTTTCTTGAAATGCGTCCTGCCGCGATTTATCCTCGAACGCACGGTTCCGAGTTTAAGGCCGGTCGCGGCCGAAATTTCCTCGTAACTAAGCCCGTTTATCTCCCGAAGAACGAAGGACGGCCGGTATTTGGACGGGATCCTCCCAATGGCTTCCTGAATAAGCTCGTTGAGTTTCTTCCTGTCCATAGTGTCCTCCGGGCTCGGTCCCTCGTCCTTTATCTCCACCCAGCGTCCCTCGTCCCCCCCCTGATCATCCGACCAGATGCTGATGATCTTCGGCCTTCTTTTGATATTCCTTATCCTGTTGCGCACCAGGTTGGTCGCTATCGTATAGAGCCATGTCGAGAATTTCGCGACCGTCCTGTATTTATCGGCGTGCATGTACGCTCTTACGAAGGTCTCCTGGGCGAACTCCTCTGCTTCGCTCTCATTGCCCAAAAGGCGGAAAAGATAGGCGTAGAGCCTGTTCTTGTACCTTCCGACGAGTATGTCATAAGCCTGATTCTGGCCCTCCTGGACCTTCAGTATCAGCTCTTCGTCGGTCAGTTCGCCCATCCGGGCCCTGCCGGCCTGAAGTTGTTCGTTCAGGTTCAATCCGTCATCTCCGGTTTTATCGTCTTCCAACAGCTGATACCCCTGTGAAATGGATATGTTCCGGCCATTTTCAAGGTGCCGGGTTTTTATCCTGCGGCGCCGTCGTCTCCTCTTCACGGACATCCGAGACCGTCAGGGAGATCCTTTCCCCTCCGGGATCCCTTTCGAGCACTATCCTGGACGGGTAGCGTCTGCCGTCATTATACTCATATCTGGCCGTATAGCAAAGGGATATATCTTTCGCGCATTGCCGGAAAAGCAGGGTTCCGTGCCTTTCATCCCTCGAAAGCTCGATATCCCTCCCTCTCCAGGTCCCGGCCGCCCCCGGCGCCGCGCTCCCCCCGTGCGCCCGGATCGATCCCTCGCCGGTCGATTCCGGAACGGCGAGAAGAAGGACGAACAAAAGGTCGTCGGGCCGCGCATCGAAACCCGAAATTCTTCTCATGAGATCGAGGGTCGAATCGGAGGCCCACACCTTATCCCTCTCATGGTCTTCGAGGATTATCCCCTCTCCGTCGATATGGAGGGTGGCGTCCTCCCTGTAGGAGCCGAAAAGGCTGGAATGGATGAAATCGATGCGGACCTCCCCGCCGGGTTCGCTGACGATCCGGCAGCTTCCCCTTATCCGGTATTCCGGGAAATCGATCTTTACCCTGCCCGTGATGATCGTCCTCCTGCCGGCCGCGGCGGCGGGCCGCGCGGCGGCCGCCCCATCCTCCGGAGCCGGGCTCCCGTCGCCCGCCCGGCTCGCCGCGCAGGACTCCATCAGGATCGCCGCGGCTATCGCCGCCCCCATCCAGAGAAGATCAATCGCTTTCGACGGCCGCATTCCTCACCTTCTCGAGTTTGACGCGAACCCCCGGATTCCCCGGATCGATCGAGACCGATTTCGAATAGGCTTTTTCCGCCTCCGCCCGGAGATCGAGCTTCAGGCAGGCGTCGCCGAGATGCTCCCATATGACCGGATCGTCCCCCACTATCGAGAGCGCCCGCAGCAGTATCTCGCGGGCCTTTTCGTAATCGCCCATCATATACTTGATCCAGCCCATGGAATCGAGGAAATAACCGTTGCCCGGCTGCGCGGCAAGGGCGTTATCCAGGAGTTTCTCCGCGAGATCGAGATCCTTCCCCTGTTCGGCGAGCAGATACCCGTAGAAATTGCTTATCGAAGGATCGTCCGGCGTGCGTTCATGCAGAAACCTGACCCTTTCGAGGGCCTTGTCGAATTCGCCCTTCGCCTCGAAGAGCGAGGCGAGCTCGAGCAGGGTGCGCTGATCGCCCGGTTGCAGCTCCTCGGCCCGCAGCAGGAAATCCTCCGCGCGTTCCAGGTCCCCCGCCTTTCTGTGAACGCTTCCCAGTATATAGGTGTCGGCTGCGGAATCCCTGTCATGGAACCTGACCGATTCCTTCAGGAAATACCTCCCCTCGGCTTTGGACAGTTCCGGCGACTCGTCCGGGCCGGAAACCGGTCCGGCGAGGTCGAAAGCGATGAGGATCATTCCGATGTAGTTGTTGAAATTATCATTTTCGAGCTCGATCAGCCTTCGCATATAGCCGACCGCCGTCCTGAAATTGCCCATCTCCGTCTCGATCTCCGATACGATCCGCAGGATGGGGGGCTTCTCCCCCAGCGTTTCGAGCATCCCCTTGAAAAGATCGAGCGCCTTCCCGTGCTCGCCCAGCCTGTAGTAAAACTTGCCGAGGGCTATCTTCCCCTCCTCGTCCAGCATCTTCTCCCTGTAAAATCCCTCGAGAAGCGCGGCGCCTTTCTCGTACTCCCCGTCCTCGTAATAAAGATCAGCCAGATCCTTGACGGCGCTCCTGTTTTCCGGATCGAGCTCCACCGCGTTCTCGAAGGCCCCCTTCGCCTTCGCGCGGTCCCCCTTCCTGAGCTGCATCGACGCGAGCGCCGTATAAGCGTTGGCAAATCCGGGATTGGATTCGATCGCGTCCTCGAAGGAAACGATGGCGCTGTCTATCTCGCCCGCCTCGGCATATATGAACCCGAGCCTGTAATCGACGAAGAGATCGTATTGATAAAGCCTCCTCGCCTCTTCGAGCATCGTTTTGGCCCCGGCGATATCCTCCTTTTCAAGGTATATCCTGGCGAGCATCTTCCGGACTTCGAATCCGGGAATTTCCTCATCGTCCATTACACGCCTGAGAAGCTCGATCGCCTTGTCGGAGTTCCCTTCGCGATACTCGACTTCGGCGAGAAGCAGCACTGCCCTCGAGCCGAATTCGCGGGATTGAAGAAGCCGGCCGGCGAATTCGCGCGCCTCGCCGGTCTTGCCGAGATCGAAGGTGACCCTGGCCAGGGAATAGATCACGATTTCGTTGCCCTCTTCCGCACGGGCGGCCGCGGTATAATACGCGTAGGCGCGCATCAGGTCGCCCCTCGCTTCCGCCACCGACCCCTTAAGATAATATCCCATGGCGTCGTCTTCGGCTCCGGCGGACGCGTCGGCCCGCCAAATGACGGAGAGCAGGGTAAATATCAGGATCGTTTTATTCAAACCTTCCCGTCCTTTCGCAACGATGGTTACCTAATTATAATGCAATGGCGCCGTTCCGGCAAATGCCCGCCCGGATAATGGCGAAGTTGACACGCCGGCCGCCGCGGAATATACTTTCGATACGTACGGAACAGGCGCCATTCAACGCGACCCCTGGGAAATGAGGAGAATATGTTTCACAGACACGGCAAAATGAGAACCGCGACGGTGATCGCGGCGATCCTGGCATTTTCGCCGGCAATCGTCAACGCCCAGATAATCGGCCTTCTTTCGCTCGACAGGCTTTCGCTGCTCGACCTCAGGGGCGCGGGGGCCCGCCCCCTTTCCATGGGCGGGGCCTACACGGCGGTGAGCGATGACGCGTTCGCCATTTTCTACAATCCGGCGGGCCTCACCCAGATCGGCGACAGGGAACTTTCCTTCGGGATACACCACGCGCAGTCCGGCATCGAGAACACATACGAAGGCATAAGGGCCTCTACCGACAACTCCAGCACCTCCTTCGGGCACCTTGCCATGGTTCAGCCGATTTCATCCTACGGGAACAACGTCGTTTTCGGCCTGGGCGTCTTTCGCGCCGCCACCTCGGACATCGAATATGTAAGGAACGCGGTCAGGCCCGACCTCGGCGGGACGCTCGGCAATTCCCTGCTGCAGTCCGGTTCCATATATCAGTACCGTTTTGCGCTCGGAGCGGAGCTGACTCCGAGAATCTCGGCCGGGGCGACCCTCGTGCTCTGGAATGAATCGCTGGATCTGAAGGAGAACATATCGCTTCGGGCGACCGGATCGGATTCGAGCTACGCCTATAGCGACGACGTGTCGGCGGATCTCGACGGGGTCAGCCTCGAGTTCGGGATCATGATGTGGGTGACCGACTTCATCAAGGCGGGCCTCACAATGTCAACCCCGGCGAAACTCTACTTCGACGGCGACGGCGCCGATTCCTACACCGGCACGTTCCCCGACGGAACGCCCTGGACGACCGACGACCAGTCCTACTACGTCGAGGACGAATTCACCCTCCCGATGAAATTCGCGGGAGGGCTGGCGATGGAGGTCCAAAATCTCCTTCTTGCCGTGGACCTGTCGTACTCGGATTATTCGCAGACCGAATACAACGACCTGAGGCTCATCGACGAGACGGAGCCGCAGCGCGACGTCCTCGAGCCGGTTTTCGGGTTCGGCGCGGGCGCCGAGTTCACCGTGCCCGGGACTGCGGTGAGCCTCCGGGGCGGTTACGCCAGCATGCCCCTCGTCCTCAAGGGGATGGAGGAGATGACCTACGTCATCGACGAACCGGACAACTGGGGGCTCGCGACCGAATACGAGTTCTTCAGGATAAAGGACGACAGGAGGTTCTTCACCTTCGGCATCGGCGGGATAATCGACGAGGTGCTCGCCCTCGACCTCGCGCTCACCTACGGGAAATTCGAGAGGGAGACGCGTTTCCTCACGGAAAAGAGGGATTTTACGGAGATCATAGTCTCGGGTTCCTACAGGTTCTGATCCGTGAATACGGGGCCGGCCCCGCGCCCCTCACGGGCCGGCGTCGGGCGGGTTCAGTCGGTTTTCCGGCTGATGCCCCGAAGAATGGAGAGATAGGCTTCGTCGAGCTTCGAGAGCATGTCCTCCGACAGCCCTCCGCCGGACGCGAGGATCTGCGTATAGTACTCCTCGAGGTATCTGCAGAGGAAGACATCCTTGTTTTCGATCTGCCTTTCGACGAGTTTCAGCACCTCCGCGCGATTGCGCAGGAATTCCCCGTCCTCCTCCAGGCCGTTGACGTTGTGAAAAAACTCCCCCAGAAGGTGGAGCCAGTAAGTGTCGTGCGAACCGGAGTTGTCGAAGACGCAACCGGGATGATCTATCAGGAAACAGTACCCCTGAATGAAATAAACGCAGTTGAGCATCCCCTGGAGGAAAACACGCCTGTGGCAGTCGATCGACATCCGCTCGAGTTTGCAGGGGAGCCGGCATTCCTCGCATATGACCCGCGGGTCGCATCCGAAGGTGAAGGGGAACTGCCTCGCTTTTTCAGTGTCTCCCACGGCATTCCTCTCAGTGGATCTTCCTCAGCTTGACAAGAGCCTCCTTCGCCGCCATCTGCTCGGCGTCCTTCTTGCTCTTGCCGCGCCCCCTTCCCGCCACGCCTTCGTTTATCCTCACTTCCACGAGAAACAACTTGTCGTGTTCCGGGCCGGTCGTGGATTTCACCCTGTATTTCGGGTATCCCTTGTATTTCCTCTGGGTCCATTCCTGCAGATGGCTCTTGTAATTGATATGGTCCGTATGCCCCACGATCTCGTCTATGTCGCTCAGGACGAGATCCTCGATGAAGAGGCGCGCCGGCTCCAGCCCGCCGTCGAGGTACATCGCGCCTATCACCGCCTCGAGAACGGCCGTTTGGATCGAATCCTGCCCGTGCACTCCGCCTTTGAAGGCGTTTTCGCTCAGGATGACGTGTTCCTTGAGGTCGATGATCTCCGCTTTCTTCGAAAGGACGTTTTTGCTGACGAGAAGCGATTTTTTCTGCGTCAGCTGCCCTTCGTTTTCGTCGGGGAAATTTTTCATCAGGTATTCGGTCGTGACGAGGGCCAGGACGGAGTCGCCGAGAAATTCGAGCCGCTCGTATGTTATTCCCGTTTCCCCCGGCTTGAGCTCGCCGAGCGTCGACCTGTGGGTAAGCGCCTCTGTGAGGAGCTCCCTGTTCTTGAAACGATAGTCCAGTTTCTTTTCGAGCAGCAGAATATTCTCGGGGACTTTTCCCGGCCCGGGCGCGAAAAGCTTCCTGAATCCGTCGAGCAATCTTCGCATGAGGATCAATATTCCCTTATGACTCGAACCTCTTGAGCAGAAGGCTCACGTTATGCCCTCCGAAACCGAAAGAGTTGCTCAGGATATAGTTCAATTCCTTTTTGACAGCGGTGTTCCGCACATGATTTATGGCGCATTCGGGGTCGACGTTGTCGAGGTTCGTCGTCGGGGGCATGGTCTGTTCCTGCAGAGCCTTCACGCACAGTATCATCTCGATGCCGGCGGCCGCGCCGAGAAGATGCCCAGTGCAGGATTTTGTCGAGCTGACGTGCAGCGTTTCCCTTCCGCCGAATACCTCGTTTATCGCGTCGGATTCCGCCTTGTCGTTGTACTGGGTGGAGGTGCCGTGGGCGTTGATGTAATCGACCTCGGACGCGTCGATGCCGGCGTCCTTCAGGGCCATCCTCATCGACTTTATCGCGCCGGCTCCGCCTGGAGGCGGAGAGGTCATGTGATACGCGTCGCCCGACATTCCCGCCCCCACGAGCTCGGCCAGAATGGCGGCTCCCCTGTCCATCGCGTGATGCAGTTCCTCGAGGAGCACGATGCCGGCCCCTTCCGCCATGACGAATCCGTCCCTGTCCGTATCGAAGGGGCGGCTCGCCCTCCCGGGGTCGTCGTTCCGGGTGGAGAGCGCCTTCATCGAGCTGAACCCGCCGAGGGCCATCGGGCTGATCGTCGACTCGGCCCCTCCGGCCAGCGACGCTTCAGCGTACCCTTCCCTTATGAGACTTAAGGAGGAGGCTATCGCGTGCCCTCCCGAAGCGCAGGCCGACACGGTGGCGTAGTTCGGCCCCTTGAGCCCGAATCTTATCGACACGAGCCCCGAGGCCATGTCCGCGATCATCATCGGGATGAAAAAGGGGCTTATCCTTCCCGGGCCTTTCTCGACCAGGTTGGAGTGCTGGGTTTCGAAGGTGCCGATTCCGCCTATCCCGGACCCGATCACGGTCGCGACATCGTCTCCGTCGAAGCCGGTCCCTTCCAGATCCTTCATCGCTTCGACGGAGGCCGCCATGGCGAGGTGGACGAAACGGTCCATCCGTTTCGCCTCCTTCCTGTCGATATAATCTTCAGGATTGAAATTCTTCACTTCGCCGGCGATCTGCGAACCGTAACCGGCCGGATCGAAGGCCGTGATCCTGGTTATGCCGGACCTTCCGGCGATTATGTTGCCCCAGCTTTCGGACACGGAATTTCCGCACGGGGAAACCGCGCCGAGCCCGGTCACGACGACTCTTCTGCCATTGTTACGCAATATTCCTCCAGGAACGAAACCCCCTCCGGGAATGTCCGGCGCCGGGGTTTCTATTCATCAAGATGAGCCTCGATGTAATCGATGGCTTCCCCGACCTTCGTTATCTTTTCCGCTTCCTCGTCCGGGATCTCCACGCCGAATTCCTCTTCAAGGGCCATCACGAGCTCCACCGTGTCGAGCGAATCCGCTCCGAGATCGTCGATGAACGAAGCCTCCCTGCTGATCTGGTCGGGATTCACCGAAAGCTGGTCCTCGACTACCTTCTTTACTCTTTCTTCGATCGTCATAGAGCCACGTACCTCCTGTTAAACAGCCTGTTTATGCCATGACCATGCCGCCGTCACAGTTTATGACCTGTCCCGTGACGTAGCTCCCCAGCCCGGAAGAGAGAAACAGCACGACGTTGGCCACGTCGGCGCCGGTTCCGAATTTTCCGAGCGGGATCATGCGGCGCATGCCCTCCCGCACTTCCTCCGGAAGCACGGCGGTCATCGCCGTCTCGATGAAACCGGGCGCGATCGCGTTGACCGTCACGTTCCTCGGGGCGAATTCCCTCGCCACCGATTTCGTGAACCCGATTATGCCCGCCTTGCTCGCGCCGTAGTTGCTCTGGCCCGCGTTGCCCATCTGCCCTATCACCGACGCGATATTGATCACCCTGCCGTAACGTTTCTTGAACATGTGCTTCGTCGCGACCTTCGTCACGTTGAAAGTCCCGGTGAGGTTGACGTCGATCACGCTTTTCCACTCGTCCTCCCCCATCCTGAGAAGAAGATTGTCCCTGGTGATCCCGGCGTTGTTGACCAGAATGTGAATCTGCTCCCTCCAGCCGAGTATCTCCCGGAAACACTCCTGGACCTCTTCGTAATCGACGATGTTGCACTTCAGGGCGAGGCCGTCGCGGCCTTTCTCCTTCAGCATCGCTACGGTCTCTCCGGCCGTGGCGAGGTTCACGTCGATCACCGCCACGTCCACGCCGTGATCGCCGAGAGCGAGCGCGATATCCCGTCCGATACCCTGCCCCGCTCCCGTTATTACCGCGACATTTCCTTCAAGTTCCTTCATGACGATTGTCCTATATACCAAAAAAAGCCGTTAAGGTAAAGAATAACTTTAATTCAATCCGTCCCGGCGGGCAAGAAACTTCTCGATGTCATCGATGGTCCCGGCTGGAACCGCCTCCCTGTCCCTGTCGATGCGTTTCAGAAGGCCGGCAAGGACCTTTCCCGGACCGGCCTCGATCACGGGACCATCCCACCGGGAAAGAAGAGTCTCCATCGAATCGGACCAGAGGACCGGGCTGGTCAACTGGCGCGACAGGGCGTCCACGATCTCATCGCGGCTCCGGACTATCCCGGCGTCGGCGTTGCAGACGACGTCCACTGCCGCGTCCCTGAGGTCGAAGCTCCTAATGTATTCGACGAGCTCGCTCTGGGCGGGAGCCACCAGCGGGGAATGAAAGGCCCCGCTCACGTTGAGGCGTATGACCTTCTTCGCCCCTTTCGCGGCGGCCTTCTCCATCGCCTTCTCCACCGCCCCGACATGCCCCGATATGACAATCTGACCCGGCGAGTTGATGTTCGCAACGACCGCCACGAGCCCCCCCGACGAGGCCTCCGCGCATATCGCCTCGACGTCGCCGCGATCCAGGCCTATCACGGCCGCCATCGTCCCGGGCTGCTTCACTCCGGCCTCGAACATCAGTTCCCCGCGCCTTCTGACTATCCTCAGCGCGTCCATCGGATCCATCACGCCCGCGACCGCCAGGGCGGAATATTCCCCGAGGCTGTGCCCCGCCGCGATGGCGGGCTCCACTCCCGCCTCCTCCCTGAGAACACCGGCGGCAGCGACGCTGTGAAGAAGTATGGCAGGCTGCGCGTTGCGCGTCTCGGTGAGTACGGCCGGATCTCCCTCGAACGACATGGCGGAGATGGCGAACCCGAGAACCTCATCGGCCTCGGCGTAGATATCCTTCACGGAGGGAAAACGAAGCATGAGATCCCTCCCCATCCCGACATACTGCGATCCCTGACCGGGAAATATCATCGCAGCTTTCATCAGACTCTTCTCCCTTGAATCGTGAATCGACGGGGACGGCCCGGGAACCCTTCCCGGCCCCGCGCCGTCAGTTTCTGAAAAGTATCGATCCCCAGGTCAGCCCGCCGCCGAAGGCGACCATTATAACGAGATCGCCTTTTTTCAGCGTGCCGTTCTCCTTGAGTTCGCCGAGGGCGATGGGAATGCTCGCGGAGGATGTGTTGCCTATCCTGTCGATGTTGACCACGACCTGTTCCTTCTGAAGATTGAGCCGTTTCCTCACTCCCTCGATGATCCTTATATTGGCCTGATGGGGAACCAGGTAATCTATGTCTTCCTTCGCCACGCCGGCCTCCTCGAGGGTTCTCTCGGCGGCGTCGACCATGGCCCTGACCGCGTACTTGAAGAGGCCGTCCCCCTTCATCTTCACGTACTGCTGACGCTCCATGAGGGTCTCGACCGTGAGGGGCGCCCTCGATCCTCCACCGGGCCGGTAGAGCAGGTCGCCGAGCGAACCGTCGCTCTGCATGTACGTCCCGATTATCCCCTCGCCGTGGGGACACGGCTCGAGCACGACGGCGCCGGCTCCGTCTCCGAAAAGCACGCATGTCGTCCTGTCCTCCCAGTCGATTATCCTCGAAAGCACCTCCACTCCGACAACCAGGGCCTTCTTCGTGTGCCCGGCGGCGATCATCGACTGGGCTGTCGCGAGACCGTATATGAATCCCGAACAGGCGGCGCTGATGTCGAAGGCTGCCGCCTTCGCCGAGCCGAGCTTGTCCTGGATGATGCATGCCGTCGAGGGGAGGGACATGTCCGGGGTCACGGTGGCCACTATGATCAGGTCGAGGTCCTTCGGGTCGACTCCCGAGTCCTCGAGGGCAGCCCTGGAAGCCGCGAGGGCGAGGTCGCTCGAAGCCTCGTGCGGAGCGGCGATCCGCCGCTCGCTGATCCCGGACCTCGTCATGATCCATTCGTCGGTCGTATCGACCATCTTCTCGAGGTCGAAGTTCGTCAGTATCTTCTCGGGTATGTAATAGCCGATCCCCGAAATTCTCGCGCTCATCCGCGCGTCTTTTGGGCCGGTCATTGCAATCCCTCCGTCCTGGATCGCAATTTGTCGTTGATGCCGCTCTGAACGAAGCGCTCCGCGGCGAATATCGCGTTCTTTATGGCCTTGGCGGAGGAGCCTCCGTGCCCGATGATCGTCACGCCGTCGACGCCGAGAAGGGGCATCCCCCCGTATTCGGCGTAGTCGAGCGTCTCCCTCATCTTCCGGAAAACGGGTCTCATCAGGACGGCGCCGAGTTTGGCGGAGAAACTCTCGTTGACGCCCTCCCTGATGAGGCTCGTTATGTAATAGATGATGCTTTCCGTGAACTTCAGGACGACGTTCCCGACGAAACCGTCCGTGACGACGACGTCGACCGTTTCCCTGAATATATCCCTGCCTTCGACGTTGCCGACGAAGTTCATGCCGCTTTTCCCGAGAAGGATGTGAGTCTCCCTCGCGAGCTCGTTCCCCTTGGAAGGCTCTTCTCCTATGCTGAGAAGGCCTATCCGGGGATTGGTGCGCCTGAGGAAATGCTCGGCGTACACAGAGCCCATGAGGGCGAACTGTTCCAGATGCTTCGGGACGCAGTCGGAATTGGCTCCCCCGTCGAGCAGGACGGTCCCCCCGTTGCGTGTGGGGAAATAGATCGCGATGGCGGGCCTGTCTATGCCGGGGATCCTGCCGAGGTAAAGAAGCGAGCTTGCGACGACGGCTCCCGTATTTCCGGCGCTCACCACTGCCTGCACCTCGCCGTCGCGATGCATCCTCACGGCGACCGATATTGAAGATCCCTTTTTCCTGCGTATGGCCGTGGCCGGACTCTCGGACATCCCGATCACTTCGGGGGCGTCCGCTATCTCGAGATTGGCGGTGGGAAAACCCTTGGTTTGAATATAATTCTCTATAACGGACCTCTGGCCCACAAGAACAACGTGGAACCTTCCGGAAGCCTCGTTCACCGCTTCGACCGCACCGTCGATTATTTCCTCGGGCGCTTTATCGCCGCCCATGGCGTCCAGAGCTATTTTCATCATGCCCCCGTCGGGGATCCGGATCCTGTCCCGCCATCCCTATCGGCCACTTCTTCATTACCCCGTTCGTAACGGCGAAGAATTCTACTTCTCTTCCTCGACCCGGGGGGTGATCACTTCGCGTCCGCCATAGTAGCCGCAATTAGGGCATACGATGTGGGGCTGCTTAGGCTGATGACAATGGGAACATACCGACATTGCCGGATTGGTGGCCTTCCAGTGCGTTCTGCGTTTGTTCTTTTTGGATTTCGAAGTCCTGTGTTTTGGATTTGCCATGTTCACTCCTCCCGCTCGCGGGATTCTTCACTTCCTGCCTGCCGCGCGTCGAAGACATCCTTGAGAGCCCCCCACCGGGGATCTCTCCCCTCCTTCGCGCACCTGCATTCATTCACATTCAGGTTCTCTCCGCAGCCCGGGCAGATCCCGCGGCAGTCTTCACTGCAGAGATACCTTATCGGCTGGTCGAGCAGTACCGCCTCCCTTACGCGTGGAAACAGGTCGAAACAGTATTCCTCGCCCGATCCGAGGAAGATGAAATCGTCCTCCTCGGCGCCATCGGGGATTTGAACCTTCTCGCCGCCCTGAAATACGATATCGAATCCGGTGTCGATACGGCATTCGAAGGTTTCCAGGCATCTGCCGCACCCCGTCCTGAAAATCGAGGCGACCTTCGCCTCGAGCAGATACCTGGCGCCGGTCTTCGTTATTTCCACATCCACCCTTACACGGCATGGAGTCGGCTCCCCGCCGACCGGCTCGATCTCGAAATTTTCATCGAAGGAAAAGGACGATCGTTCGCCCATGTGGCCGAGGTCCAATTCCATCTTTGGAAAATCCTTCTCCATAAAGCGCTTATATTAATCTCCGGCGAAGACGATAGCAAGCTCTTTTTCCGCCGATTCCGGCGAATCGGAGGCATGAACGGCATTCGTCTGAAGGCTCGAACCGTACATGTAACGTATCGTCCCCGGCCTCGCCCCCGCCGGATCGGTCGCCCCGACCAGTTCCCTGAGCAGCTTTACGGCGTTCTCCCTCTCCAGTTCGATGCCCACGACATCCCCGGAGGTTATATATCTCACCAGGTCCGGAAAGAACGGTTTTTCCCTGTGGATACCGTAAAATTCCCCGGCCCTCTCCCGGTCGAACCTGAACTGCTTCATACCCCTGACCGTGAAGCGGTTCTTTATAAGAAGGTCGATTATCTCGCCCTGCTTCCCGGCCTCGACCATCTCGGGTTTTATCATCAGAAAGGTCTTTTCCACGGATTCCTCCCCTGTCCGTTAAGGCCGCCCGGACCCGCCGCCCGGCAGCGGGCCTCCCGGCGCAACTTCCCGCCGTTCTTACAACAGGCCCGAGACGATGCCAGCCATCTCGCCCGGCGTGGCCGCGACCGGGACCCCTGCTTCCTCGAAAGCCTTCACCTTGTCGGCTGCGGTTCCCGTGCCGCCGGTGACTATCGCCCCCGCATGTCCCATCCTCTTCCCGGGAGGGGCCGTCCGCCCGGCTATGAATGCCGCCACCTTCTTCGGGTATCCGTTCCTCACCATAAGCGCCGCCTGCTCCTCGTCGTTTCCCCCGATCTCGCCGATCAGGACGACCGCTTCGGTCTCGTCGTCGGCGGCGAAAAGCTCCATCGCCTCGAGAAGGTTCGTCCCGACGATAGGATCCCCGCCGATACCGAGGCACGTCGACTGGCCGATCCCGTTCCTCGTGAGATTGTAGACGATCTCATAGGTCAGGGTTCCGCTTCGCGAGATGACGCCGACGCCGCCTTCCATGTGAATGTTACCGGGCATGATCCCGACCTTCGTCTTCCCCGGAGATATCACCCCCGGGCTGTTGGGCCCGATGACCCTCGTCCCCCGCTCGCGGGCGTAGGGGAGCACGCTCACCATATCCCTCACGGGAATCCCCTCCGCTATGCAGACCACGAGGGCCACTCCCGCGTCCGACGCCTCGTAAATCGCGTCGGCGGCGAAGGCCGCCGGAACGTATATCACGCTCGTGTTGGCTCCCGTTTCCCGGACGGCGTCCTCCATCGAATCGAAAACGGGCACCCCGTCCTCGGTCTTCGTCCCTCCCTTGCCGGGGGTCACTCCGCCGACGACCTTCGTGCCGTAGGCGGCCATCTGTTTCGCGTGGAACCCGCCGTCACGCCCGGTGATCCCCTGGACGATCAGCCTGGTCCCTTTATCCACTAGAATGCTCAAGTCAGACTTCCTTTCCGGCGATCAGCCGTTCGCTATGGCAATGGCCTTCTTTACCCCTTCGTCCATCGTGGCGGCCGGGACGAGCTCCGTCCCCTCGAGAAGCTTCCTCGCCTCCTCCTCGTTCGTGCCGATCAGCCTGACGACCAGGGGTATGTCGAGATCGAGATCCTTTTTGGCCTGGAGCAGCCCGTTGGCGACATCGTCGCACCTCGTGATCCCGCCGAATATGTTTATGAGGATCGCCTTCACGTTTTTATCGCGCACGATGATCTTCATCGCGGAAAGCACCTTGCCGGGGTTGGAGCTTCCCCCGATATCGAGGAAGTTCGCCGGCCGGGCGCCGTAATGTTTTATCATGTCCATCGTCGCCATCGCGAGGCCGGCCCCGTTGACGATGCACCCGATGTTTCCGTCGAGCTTGACGAAGGAAAGATCCGCTTCCCTCGCCTCGACCTCGCCGGGATCCTCTTCCGAGTCGTCCCTCAATCCCTCCATGTCGACGTGCCTGTAGAGGCCGTTATCGTCTATATTGATCTTGGCGTCGATGGCCCAGACCTTTCCGTCGGGGCTCACGACCAGGGGATTGATCTCGGCCAGCGAGGCGTCGACCTCCATGAATGCCCTGTAGAGAGACCTGAAAACCGGCCCCAGTTGTTTTGCGACTTCCTTCTCGCCGGTCAGGAAGGCGGCCATCTTCCTCACCTGGAAGGGAAGAAGCCCGGCGGACGGATCGATTACGACCTTCATGATCTTTTCCGGGGTCGACCTTGCCACTTCCTCGATGTCGATGCCGCCCGCGGGCGATATCATCATGAGCGGTTTCCTCGAGACCCTGTCGAAGAGCATCCCGACATAGAATTCGCTCGAGATGTCGACTGCCTTCGCCACGAGGACCTTCTCCACCGTGAGCCCCTTTATGTCCATTCCCAGGATCGCCTTCGCCTTCTCAGCCGCCTCGGCCGGATCCTTGGCGAGCTTCACGCCGCCCGCCTTCCCCCTGCCGCCGACGAGAACCTGGGCCTTCACGACGACCGGGCATCCGAGTTCCTCCGCGGCGCCCTTCGCCTCCGCCGCCTTCGTTACAAGGCGGCTCGGCGGGACCGGAAGCCCGTACTTCGCGAATATCACCCTCGCGTCCGCTTCATGTATTTTCAATTACAACCTCCGCCAATTAATTATGCCACAGCCTGTTACG
The DNA here is from genome assembly GCA_025453655.1 of Candidatus Krumholzibacteriia bacterium. Lineage (GTDB taxonomy): Bacteria > Krumholzibacteriota > Krumholzibacteriia > Krumholzibacteriales > Krumholzibacteriaceae > JALOPX01. Next base: position 6,672 of record JALOPX010000024.1, on the reverse strand, counting down.
CCCTTTATTTAGAGCATTTTATAATTACTTCAGAAAAGGCTTCAGCACGTCTTTCAGGTCGGGGTGGCCGATCTCGTCGAGATCGTAGGTGACCCTGACCTTGGGCTGCTTTATCTCGATGACCCTGGCAAGATCGATCGGCGTGCCGATGATCACCGTATCGCATTTCACCTTCGCGATGGTCCTCTCGAGATCCTTTATCTGCTGCGCGCCATACCCCATCGCCGGCAGCAGGGTCCCGATATCGGGGTACTTCTCGAAGGTCCCCGCGAGCTTGCCGGTCGCCCAGGGCCTCGGATCGACGAGCTCGGAGGCGCCGAATTTCATCGCGGCCATGATACCCGCGCCGTAAAGCATTCCTCCGTGGGTCAGCGTAGGCCCGTCCTCGACGCAGAGAACCTTTCGGCCCCTGATCAGCTCCGGCTTGTCGACCGAGAGTGGCGACGCGGCGTCTATCACGATCGCCTTCGGATTGAAAGCCGCGATGTTCTCGCGGACCATTTCGATGCCCTCGAGATCGGCGGTATCTATCTTGTTGATGACGATCGCGTCGGCCATCAGGAGGTTCGCGAAGCCGGGGTAATACTCCAGCTCGTGCCCCGGCCTGTGCGGATCGACCACGACTATGCTGAAATCGGGCCTGTAGAACGGCATGTCGTTGTTCCCGCCGTCCCAGAGGATGACGTCGGCCTCCTTCTCGGCCTCGCGGAGAATCGCCTCGTAATCGACGCCGGCGTAGATCACGACGCCGTTGACGATGTGCGGCTCGTATTCCTCCATCTCCTCGATCGTGCATTTGTGTTTTTTCAGATCGCCGAGCGAGGCGAAACGCTGGACCTTCTGTTTCGCCAGATCCCCGTACGGCATAGGGTGGCGTATCGCGGCGACCTTCTTGCCGGCGTCGAGGAGGATCCTCGCGACGGCGCGCGTAGTCTGGCTCTTGCCGCACCCCGTTCTGATCGCGCAGACGGAGATCACCGGCTTCGTGCTCCTGACCATCGTCGGGGCGGCGCCCGCCATCGTGAAGTGCGCCCCGAGGGAATTGACCATCTGCGCCTTCTGCATCACGTACTGGCTCGACACGTCGCTGTAGGCGAAGATCACCTCTTCGACCTTTTTGCTTTTGATGAGCGAGGCGAGCTTCTCCTCCGGATAGATCGGAATCCCCTTCGGATAGAGGCTGCCCGCGAGAGCCGCGGGGTATTTCCGGTCGGCGATGTCCGGTATCTGTGTCGCGGTGAAGGCCACGACCTCGACGGATTTATCGTCCCTGAACAGGGTGTTGAAGTTGTGGAAATCCCTGCCCGCGGCGCCCATGATCAATATCTTCCTTCTGCTCATAAAAAAAACGACCTCCGGTAAATTCTCGAGTAACACTCAAAATGCAATCCTGTTCAATTCGTCAAAACAACTTACGGGGTTTCAATTTCTCTAAGGATCCCCCCTCATTCTCTTTATCAGAGCGCTTGTTGAAAAACCGCCCACCATCCTCACCCTGACGACCCTGCCGCCGCTGCTCTCCACGAAACCGGCGCCGACGATATCCTCCGCCGCGTATTCATCGCCCTTGACGAGAACATCGGGGAGAAGCTCCTCGATCGTCTCGAGCGGAGTATCCTCTCCGAAGAAGGTCACGTGGTCGACGCACCTGAGTTCCAGAAGGATGAACGCCCTGTCCTTCTCCTGGACCAGGGGCCTCGGGGCGCCCTTGAGCCTTCGCACCGAGGCGTCCGTATTGACTCCGACCACGAGGCAATCGCCCAGGGAGCGGGCCTCCTTCAAAAGGGCGACATGCCCCCTGTGAAGTATGTCGAAGCAGCCGTTCGTGAATACGATCCGTTTATCAGGATTCCGTTTCCTGAATGCCGAGAGGTCCTTCCTTTCAAGTATGCCGACGCTCATTCTTCTGCGGCTCCCGGAACCGCACGATATCTATCCCGCGAACGAACCGGCAAGCTCATCCACGGTGACCGTGGCCGTGCCCAGTTCCCTTACCACGATTCCGGCTGCGGAATTGGCAAGCTCGATCGAGTCGTATATCGAAGCCCCGGCCGCGATGGCCGCGGCGAAAACGCTGATCACCGTGTCCCCCGCCCCCGTCACGTCGTAAACCTCGCTCGCCCTCGTGGGGAAATGCCTCGGCGACTTCCCCTCCTCGAAGAGGGTCATCCCCTCCTCGCCGCGCGTTATGAGCACGGCGTGCGCCTCAAGGTCTTCGAGTAGCGACCTGCCGACCGTTTCGAGCTCTCCCGCGGTGCGTATCTTCATGTTGTAAAAGCCTCCCGCCTCCTTGAGGTTCGGCGTCAGCGCGAAGGCTCCCCTGTAAAGCTCGAAACGCCCCTCCTTGGGATCGATTATGACGGGCACATTCCTCCCGGCGCAGGCCTCTCTCACGGTTTCCATCAGGGGCATCGCCACGACCCCCTTGCCGTAATCGGAGATCACCACGGCCCCCGACCCGGCGATCCCTTCGAGCGCCGCGGCCTTCAGCCTGGAAAGGGTCCTGCCGGAAACCGCGCCCCCCGATTCGAAATCGGCTCTCACGACCTGCTGGTTGTGCGCGACGATCCTTATCTTCTCGGTGGTCACCCGCGACGAATCGGTCACGAGGTGCCCCGTCGAAATCCCCTTTTCCCTCAGAAGCGAACGCACCTGCGATGCCTGGCCGTCCCTGCCGACGACCCCGACGAGATCGGGCCTGCACCCGAGCGATATCAGGTTCCATGCGACATTGGCAGCCCCGCCGGGGCGCACGTCGGTCCTCTCCACGTTGACGACGGGGACCGGAGCCTCTGGGCTGATCCTCTCGACCTGACCCCAGAACTATCTGTCGAGCATCAGGTCGCCTATTACGGTAACCGACGACCCGCCTATCGCCCGGCATATGCCGGCGGCTTTTCTTTTGTTCATCGTTCTCCGGACAGAGTTTAACCGGATACGTATCAACAGGTTCGCTCCTGCGGGCATCCGGGTGGGCTGCACCACGGGAATATATCCCAACGCTCTCCTGCAATCAAGTGCAAATCAGGGGTAGCAGCCAGGCCCTCTTTACCCCCGCCGGGCGTTCCACTGCGCTCATCCCCGGCACCCGGGATCGATATCCCTCGCGGGCGCCCGGAAGATCATGCCGGCCACGAGCGCCGACGCTCCCGCCACGAGGAAGGTCATAAGGCGCGCGGTCACCACCCTGTCCATACCGGTCGCGATCCAGGCTATCGTGAAAAACATCCCGGCGGCGATCGTCACGAGCGCCGCCTTCCCGCTGTACCTTTTCCAGAAAAGGGTGAGGAGAATGACCACGGAGAAGGTGCCCCCGATACCGGCCCAGACATAGCTCACCATCGTGTAGATCAGGGTCGAAGGGAAGAGATACGCCAGCGCGAGCGCGACGGCGGCGAGAGCGCCCGTCACGAGCCTTGAGAGGGCGAGGTCCCGGCCGCCTCTTCCCGAATCCCTATTCTTCGCGCCCGTCCCCGCACAGCCGCTCGTCGCTCCGCCTGCCCGGCGGGAAGAGTCCACGCGGCATGACCAGTTCCTGTTGAGGAGGGGCTTAATTATATTTTCCGAGAGCTCCCCCGCCGAGAGGATCAGCAGCGAATCGGCCGTAGAGATCATTGCGGCGATCGCCCCCGTTATCAGGACCGCCGCGATGGCCGGGGGGAACAGCTTCAACATGACTGCGGGCATCACATACTCGGGATCCTTAAGGCCGCCGGGGCCGAAAAGGGCGAGGCCTATCCACCCGATCGACAGCGCCCCGATATACGCGATCAGCGTCCAGGCGATCCCGATGTTGCGGCCCTTCCGCGCCTGCCCGGGGTCCCTGATCGCCATGAAACGCACGCTGAGCTGCGGCTGCCCGCCGAGGTACCCGAAGAACCACGAGAATCCGCCCGCTATGACGATCCCCGCCGCGAATCCGCCCGAGGCGCCGGTCAGGGAAAGGTATCCTCCGCCCGCCCGGGAGAGGGCCTCCGGAATCGAATTCGCGAAGATGCCGGGCATGTGCATTATAGCGATCACCCCGACGATCGGGCCGACGATGAGGGTCGTTATCATGACGATCGCCTGGATCACGTCGGTGTAGACCACGCTTCTGAATCCTCCGTATACCGTATACGGGACGATGATGAGCGCCGTTATCAATAGGCCGAACTTCGGAGCTATGCCGAACATCGCGTGCAGCGTCTTCCCGCCTCCGAGGAACTGCGCCCCCACGTAGAAGAAAAAGAAGAAGACGATCGTCGCGCTCCCGGCCACCCGCAGCCACCTCCCCGATTCGCTGTGCCTGCACGAGATGTATTCGATGAAGGAGTTGACCCTGTATTTCTCCGCCTCGTCCCTCAGCCTCCAGGCGATCGCGGCCCATGCCGTTATTATCCCCGCGACGCATCCTATCGCAGTCCAGATCTCCACAAGCCCGGTCGCGTAGGCCGCGCCGGGAAGGCCGAGCAGGGCCCACGAGGATTCGCCGGTCGCCCTCTCCGAAAGTGCCGCCGCCCATCCGGGCAGGTTCCGCCCGGCGATCAGGTAGTCGGCGTCGTTTTTAACCTTCCTGCCCTGGTATATCCCCCAGGCGATCAGCAGCAGGAAGTACCCCGCGACCACGGCAAGGAGCTGGGCCTGACATTCCATCGCGATCTCCCTTCTGTGTATCTTTGCCAGTTCGATCCGATATCGTAGTCCAACCCATTTCCGCGCTCAAGTATTATCGGGTCACTTATGTATGGATTTTAGGGCCGGTTTGATTTAATCTTTCAGCGATGGGCGCACAGGAACAGTTATCAGAAAGGACCAAACGCGATGTTCGAGTATGACTGCCTCGACTTCGACAATGTGGACGATGTCTTCGACTTCGCCATCGAGAAGGAAAAAGAGGCCTACGATTTCTACAGGAAATGGGCGAAGAAGATCGAAAAACCCGCGTTGAGGGAAGTCTTCGAGGAATTCGCCGAGCAGGAAGCCGGCCATATAAAGCTGTTCCACGATCTCAAATCGGGGCACACCAAGGAAAAACCGGACAGGAAGGTTGTGGACCTGCACCTTGCCGACTACCTCGTCGAAGTGATCCCGTCTCCGGACATGGACTACAGGGAGGCGGTGCGCGTCGCAATCCAGCGCGAAAAGGCGGCGGTCCAGCTCTACTCGGAGTTCGCCAAAGCGACCGGCTCCCCCAAGATTGCCGCGACGCTCGAAATAATCCTTCAGGAGGAGTTGAAACACAAGAACAGGCTCGAAACGCTGTTCGACGACGCGTTCAATCGCGAAAACTGAGGGCCGTTTTTTTTAAACGGAGAAAAAACGAGACGGCGCCGGGGGCCCCGGCGCCGTATTCATCCGCGGCGGCATCGCCCCGACCGTCACACCCCGGCCCTACGCGATCGTTCGATCCCGAATAGCGCGGCAATCACCACGGCAGCGCCGAGGTATCGACGTTCCCACCCGAGATGATTATCCCGACCCTTTTCCCCTCGATCTTCATGCGGCCCGAGAGCGCCGCCGCGACGGCGACGGCCGACGAAGGTTCGATGATGATCTTCATCCTCTCGAAGACGAGGCGCATCGCGGCAACGATTTCATCCTCGGAGACCGTGACTATATCCTCCACATTTTCCATTATTATCGACAATGTCAGGGGGCAGAGCGATGTGCGGAGCCCGTCGGCGATCGTGTCTGGATTGACGGAAGGAACCAGCTTCCCGCTTCTGAACGACCTCAGCGCGTCGTCCGCGTTGCGCGGTTCGCATCCGTAAACGGCGCGGCGCCGTCCTTTCGCCCCGGCGGCTATCGACGTGCCGCTCAAAAGCCCCCCGCCCCCGACCGGGGCCGCGATCGCGTCGAGATCGCCGTGGTCCTCGAGCAACTCCATCGCGGCGGTCCCCTGCCCGGCCACCACCCGCCTGTCGTCGTACGGGTGAACGGTCGACGCCCCGGTTTCCCTTATGACGGCGGCGAGCCCGGTCTCCCTCGCCTCGAGCGTCGGCTCGCAGAAGGTTATCAGCCCTCCGTATCCTCGCACCGCGGCCACCTTCACCGGAGGCGCGTTCGACGGCATCACGACATATGCCGGGATGCCCCGTTTAGCAGCGGCGAGCGAAAGGGCGGCTGCGTGGTTTCCCGATGAATGCGTCGCGACCCCCTTTTTCGCCTCCTCCTCCGAAAGGGAGAGAACGGCGTTCATCGCCCCCCTCGCCTTGAAGGCCCCGGCCTTCTGAAAATTCTCGCACTTGAAAAAGAGGGAGGCCCCGCTCATCCTGTCCAGCGTTCCGCATGTCAGAACGGGTGTCCGGTTGATCCACGGCGCGATCCGCCCGGCGGCCTCCACGATATCGCCCGGTTTTACAGGCAGGCTCATCAGTCTCTCCCAGGCACCCTGCGGCGCAACGTCGTATAAGTGCCCGCGGCGCGCCTGTGGATACGACTCCACCCCGGCTCCGCCGCGGCTGCATCCGGTTCAATATGGCTTCACATTATACACGCGGGAATATCCCCGCACCACATGAAAAGGAATCGAAGATCTTGCCTCAAATTCGCGCCTGGAATATAATCCGTTCAGCCGCCCGGGGGGCCGCCCGGCGGCCCGTGATAAAAACGATCGATTTGAAAAGGGGTGCCTTTGATGGAAAAACAGCCGCATCAGCAGCAGATCCAGATACAGCTCGACGAATCGGC
>JALOPX010000130.1 GCA_025453655.1 Candidatus Krumholzibacteriia bacterium | reverse complement strand
CATCCCGGGGACGATGCCGGCTATCGTTCCCATCAGAAGGGAGATCAGCAGTCCCGCCCCCATCGCTTCGTACGACAGGTAGAAACCGGGCAGAAGCCCGTCTGTCGGGTCGCCGCCCATGGTGAGCAGCTTGACGAGCAGAAGCCCCGCTATCCCCCCGATGCCGGATATGATCAGCGATTCCGCGATTATCAGTCCCAGGACTCCAGCCCCGGAGAATCCGAGGGTTTTCAGCACGGCCAGCTCGCCGGTCCTTTCCCTCACCGAGATCGCCATCGTGTTTCCGGTCACCAGCAGAAGGGTGGCGAAGACGACGGCGCCGATGGAGATGATGATGAGCCGGATGTTCCCGATCTGGTTCGCAAACCCGGTCAGGAACATCTGCTCGGTGTCGGTCTTCGTCTCGTAGGGCGAATTCTCGAATCCGCCGTCAATGGCCGAGGCGACGGATGCCGACATCGACGGGTCTTCGACCTTCACGATGTACCACCCCACCGTCCCCTCACCCCACGGGCGCTGCTCCTCGAGGTACTTGTACTGAAAATAGAACTCGGACGCCGGCGCCGATTTATCCTCCATCTCCCATATTCCGCGAAGGTTGAATTCCCATGTTCCGGGCCAGATCGAACCCTCGAGCGGTATCCTGTCGCCGATCTTCCAGCCGAAACGTTTCGCGAGATCCTTTCCGGCCACGGCGCCCTGCCGGTCGGCGAGAAAATCCTTCCACTCGTTTTCAGGTATGACGATATCGGAATAGACGCCGAGGTAGGTGTCGCTGTCGATGGCGACGTTGGGGAAAAAATTCTTCTGGTCCTGGTAGACGCCGCCGAACCATACGCTGAATGTCACGTCGTCGACGCCGTCGATCCGCCTGAGCCTTTCGAAGTAGGAGTATGGGAGAGGCATGATGAGGGACACCTTGTTGATTACCAGGAGCCTGTCGGCGCCCGCCACTCCTCCTCCGGAGCCCATCGCCCTGTCTATTACGGTCAGCAGCCCGAAAAGAAAAAGGGCGGTGGCGAACGAGCCGATCGTCAGGATCGTCCTGAACTTCTTGCGCAGCAGATTGGCGACGACAAGGTGCAGGTACTTCATGAAACCTCTCCGGGGTGCTGCGCTTCCACGAGCACTCCCTTTTCGAGGTGAAGGATCGTGTCGGCGATGGCGGCCGCCCTCGGATCGTGGGTCACCATCAGTATCGTCTTGCCGAATTCCTTCGAGAGCCTCTTGAGCAGCTCGAGGATGCCGTCTCCCGTCTGCCTGTCCAGATCGCCTGTCGGCTCGTCGCAAAGAAGCAGGACGGGGTCGGTCACTATCGCCCGCGCGATGGCCACCCGCTGGGCCTCTCCGCCGGAGAGCTGGCTCGGGTAATGTTTCATCCTTCCGCTTAGTTCCACGATGTCCAGAGCGGCCTCGACGTGTTTAACGCGTTCCGACCTGGAAAGGCCGGTAAGCAGCAGCGGGAGCTGCACGTTCTGAAAAGAGGTCAGGACGGGGATCAGGTTGTACATCTGGAATATGAATCCTATGTACTGAGAGCGGAAACGCGTGAGTTCTTTTCTCGAAAGGCTGTTTATCTCCCTGCCGTCGATCGCGATCGTTCCGGACGTCGGTTCGTCCAGCCCTCCAACGAGATTGAGGAGGGTGGTTTTCCCCGAGCCCGAAGGCCCCATGAACGCCACGAACTCGCCTCTGGCGACGTCGAGATTGGTCCCGCGAAGAACGTCTATCACTTCGTTTCCGCGGTGATATTTCTTGTCCAGGTCCCTTACCTGGACAAGGCAATCCGTCCCGCTGCAATCGAGCCTTACCATGCGATTCTCCTGTCTATGGGTTGCTCAGCCTTACCCTGCTTCCGTCGCGCAGATTATCCGTGTTTCCGACGGCCACCTTATCGCCGGGCCTTAGGCCGCCGGTTATGAGGATCTCGCCGCCGGCCTCTCTTCCGGCGGTGACGGCCCGCCTCTCGGCCGTAGATCCGTTCACGACAAATACGACCTGCCGGCCATTGTCGGTTTTCAGCGCGCCGGACGGTATCATGACGCCTCCGGAGGCTGGAGGGGAAATCCGGTCGTTTTCGAGGAATGAAACCTTGACGCCCATGTCGGGCAGGATCCTCGGATCGAGTTGGTCGAAAGCGATCCTGACCTGGACGGTGGCCTTCTGCCTGTCGGCCGTCGGTATAACGGTCAGGACGGAGGCGGGCATCCTCCAGTCGGGATATGCGTCGAGCACAGCCTCGACCCTTTGTCCGGCGGAGACCCTGGCGATATAAGACTCGTTGACGTCCACTTCGATCTCAAGCGATTTCATGTCGACGATCGTGGCGATCCCGGTCCTCGTGTACCCGCCGCCGGCGGAGACCGGGGAGACCATCTCGCCCGGCTGCGCGTCCTTCGACACGACTACGCCGGAAAAGGGGGCCCGGATCGTGCAGTTATCGTGATTCTGCCGCGCCACGGCGACGTTCCTTTCGGCGGCCTCGATCGATAGGGCCGCGACCTCGATCCTCGCGGCGATCGAACGGGACGACGTCTCGGCGTTATCGAGGTCCTGCTCGGTGTTGAGGTCGCGTTTCCTCAGGTCTTTCGCCCTCTCGAGGTTTTTCGCGACAAGTTCCGATTCAGCCCTGAGCTCCGCCAGCATGCCGGCCGCCACGTCGCGTTCGGCCTCCGCCGCCCGCAGGTAGGCCAGCGCCTCTGCGTCGTCAAGAGTCGCCAGTATCTGCCCGTCGCCGACCGACATTCCCTCTTCAATGAAGACTTCCCTGATCTTGCCGGTGATCTTCGATGAAATCGTGGCCATGCGGCGCGCGGTGACGTACCCGCTGGCGTTGAGGACCGACGACGGGCCTCCGGATGCGTTTCTCGCCACCGCATATTCCACCGTCACCGTCCTGCCGCGCCCGATAAGGGTGAACAGTACGGCGATAACGGCCACTGCGGCCGCTCCCCCGACCACGAACACCCATCTCCCCGTCTTTTTCCCAGCCCGGCTGGATGGATCTATTTTCAAAGCTGAAAGGTCCTTGCCCATCATATTCACCGCCTCCGGCGACGCCGGCCGTCCAGCTCGACGACCCGCTCATCCGCCGCCGGTTACATCGTGGAGAAATTCGTAATCATGCGGGAACAGCCACACCAGTCTATATGAGGTCCGCTGTGTTGTCAAATTGGAATGGCTCTTGACCCCGATCCTGGACCAGATCCACCCCTGATCTGCTGGTCTTTCCGGATCGTTTTCTTTGTTCCCATCGGCGCCCCAGGATGGGCGTGCAAGAAGATGCACTATACCCGCTGCGTGTTGACTTCATGTTGACCTATGGAATATTGGAAGAAAATTGTACAAATAAGATAAATGGTGGGCGAAAGAGGACTTGAACCTCCGACCCCCTGCTTGTAAGGCAGGTGCTCTAACCAACTGAGCTATTCGCCCACCCGGGGTATGATTATATCAGCGCGGCAGGGACGAGGATGCAATAACCGAGGACAAGAAGCGCCGGAGCCAGCGATATCGAATTCCTGGCAAGGAGGATATATCCCAGCACTATGCAGACGAGTCCCGTTATCATGATCCATTTCCTGACCTTGCGAATCGCTTCCATTTCCAGGCCTTTCCGCCCTTCGCGGGCTTCCGGAACAAGATAAACAAATAATATGTTCAAATCCTCACAAGTCAAGGGATTCATTCAGGCTGCCCGTGCGGTATCCCTCGATGTCGACCGTGACATACCTGAACCCGAGTCCCTTCAGTTTCTCCGCCACGCTGACCCGCGCCTGCCGCTCCGTCAGCCTGGGGATCATCTCCGGGGCGATCTCGATCCGGGCAAGGTCGCCATGGCTTCTCACCCTGCATACGGCGAACCCTTCGTCGGCGAGAAAGGCCTCGGCCTCCTCGACGCGCCCGAGCTTCTCCGCCGTTATCCTTTCACCGTACGGAATCCTCGAGGCGAGGCACGCCGAAGACGGCTTGTCCCAGTTCGGGTACCCGCGCTGGCGCGAAAGCTCCCGTATCTCCTCCTTCGTAAGGCCCGCCTCCCGGAGAGGGCTCAGGATGCCCAGTTCCTCCAGAGCCTTCATCCCGGGCCTGTAATCCAGCGCGTCTTCCAGGTTGCTCGCGTCCATCACGATGTCGATGCCGAACTTCCCCGCCGCCCCGGCGATCGCGGCAAAGATCGCCTTCTTGCAGTGATAGCACCTGTCGGGGGGATTCACGGTGAAATGGTCGATCGCGTCCATGTCGACATCGACGATCTCGTGGCGGATGCCGCGCGACTCTGCGAAGGCCTTCGCCTCCTCCACTTCGCGTTTCGATATGAAGGGAGCGGTCACGGTGACGGCGACGAGGCCGTCTCCGAGCACCTCAGCGGCTACGCCGGCGAGAAAGGTCGAATCGACGCCGCCGGAAAAGGCCACGATCGCCTCGTCGAAGCGGCCGAGCATTCCCTTGAGCCTCCTCATCCTGTCGTCAATCGTCTCCAGGACCGTTCTCCTTGCCGTCCGATCCGCCGCCGGACTTGCCGGCAGGTTTGCTCTGAGTCCCGGCGCCGGAATCCGGCGCGCATGGTTTCAGGCTGTCCACTTTTACGCCGGTCGTCTCCATGCCGGTCGCCTCGAGGTACGATATCTCCTTCATTCCCGAGGCCACGGGCCTGTACCTGTACATCTGTTTGGCCCTCAGGTGGTCGAAATAGTTGTTGCTGAACTTGTGCTTCCCGGTGCCGTCGGCCACGAAGTAAAAATGGAGACAGGCCGGCGCGGGCTTTATCGCCGCCTCGATCGCCGACCGCCCCGGGTTGCATATCGCGCCAGGCGGGAGCCCCTTGTTCCTGTAGGTATTGTAGGGCGAATCGACCTCGAGGTCCCTGTACCAGAGCCTTCTCCTCACCCCTCCGAGGGCGTAGGCGACGGTCGGGTCGGCCTCGAGCTTCCACCCAGCCCTGAGCCTGTTATGAAATACCGCCGATATCAGCGGCATCTCCGAATCGTCCCCCGCCTCGGCCTGGACTATCGACGCGAGTGTGACGATCTCGTTCACCGTCATGTAGATCGAATCGGGGATCGCCGCGGCCGCCTCGGCGTAAACCCTCCGGAATCTGAAAACCATCCGCTTTATGGCGTCCTCCGGGTCGATCGGCCAGTCGAACAGATATGTGTCGGGGAAAAGATATCCTTCCAGCGTCGGGGCCTCGACAGCGAGTTCGGCGAGGAGCGCCGAGTCGGCGGCCGCCCGCATGAAGGCCGCCGAATCGACGTCGGCGGTCTCATGAAGGATGCCGGCCACCTCGGAAGCCATCAGGCCCTCGGGGATTATGATCTTGGAATAATTTACCTCCCCCGCGACGAGCTTTCGCAATATGGCGGCGACGCTCTCCCCCTGCCGGAAGAGATACCTTCCCGATTTTATCTTCGTTTCATTTCGTGTCAGGTATGCCGCCCACCTGAAGAGGTTCGGCCTCCGGAGGATCCCCTTCTCCACGAGGTCCGCCTGCACCTCCTTCAGGGTCGCCCCGTGCCGGACGATCACCGATATCCTGATCGAGGCGTCGTTGCCTGTATCCTCGCGATAGAGGTATTCCACGTAGAGGCCCGCGCCGGCCGCCAGGATGACCGCGACAAGGAAGATGATCGCGATATACCGCATCAGGAGTCCTTTTCGTCCAGGTAGCTCTGCAGGAGGAGCACGGCCGCGAGCTTGTCGATGTCCCCGGCCTTCCTGATCCTGCCTGCCTGCTTCATCACCCTTTCGACCTCGAGGCTGGTCATCCTCTCGTCCCTGAGGACGACCTCGACGCCGCATCTTTCCCGTATCTTGCCGGCAAGAGCCCTCGATCGGGCCGTCCCCTCTATCTCGCCCCCGCTCATCGAAAGCGGCAGCCCGATCACGACGAGGGAGACCCCGTATTCGACGGCGAGCGCCCTGACATGTTCGACCAGGGCGTCTTCGGTGCCGGAATCGAAGGTCGCGAGCCCCTGCGCCGTCATCCCGAGCGGGTCGCTCATGGCGAGCCCGGTCCGCTTCGTGCCGGGATCGATCCCCATTATACGCGATTTCCGGTCATTTTCGGAAGACATTAACCCTCTTCCTTCCCGGCCGGCATGGCGGACAGATCGTTATTGAATATTTTGATATCGAACTTTTTCAGATGTTCCACGTCATTGAGGGTCCGCCGATATTGTAAATCGAGATAGAGCGTCGGATAACCGTAAAGCCAGTTACCTCTTATGGTATTACCTGCAATCAACAATCCTTTCGAAGGTTTCTCCCGGCCTTTTTTGGTACATTTTTGCGTGAATGGATTGCAAAACCACTCAGACACCACCGCATTCCATCCGGATATTTTTACGAAGTTGTTTATGAATTGAATATGGTTTGAATTGTCTCTAATCCGCAGTACGTCGCCTTTGATATAGGAAAAATGGCAGTTATCGACTATGTTGGAATCGCTGCAGTTGGTGATGTATATGGCAATAATCGGCAGGTTTCGCTGTTTTTCAGCGTCGCTGAACGTCCTCCAGGTTCTGGAATATTCGACGATATTAGGATACTTCTCCGGCATCTGAATAAAATCAAG
>JALOPX010000023.1 GCA_025453655.1 Candidatus Krumholzibacteriia bacterium | reverse complement strand
CCCGCCGTCCATTTCCGTCAGTTCCCCCCTGCACGAAGCAGGCCGGGGTCATCCGGATCCCTCGACCTGATCTATCGCCTGCATATAAATGTAGCATCCGGGGGGTGAAGCGGGAAACCCTTTTTTTGACCCGTCAGCCGCCCCGCATCTCCCGTGAAACGGCCTGAACGATCCTGAGTAGGGTCCCGGCCCCGACTTTTCCCATCCGGACGACCTTTTCATGGCCCGTTTCCTCGCGCGAGACGTTGGCGGTATGGTTCGTGATCCAGCTCAGGCAGGCGGCTTCCATTCCTATTTTTGCAGCTTCGACAAGCTCCGGGAGGGGGGACATCGTCGCGGCGTCGGCGCCAAGCCGTTGCGCCACAATGGCTTCAGCCGCAGTCTCGTAATTGGGGCCCGGCGTCCAGAAGAGCGTCCCGTTCTCCAGCCCGACCCCCGCCCTGAGCGAGGCCCTGCTCACAAGGGTTCGGAATTGTTCGGAGATAAGTGGGCTCTTCCCCGCCGTCCGGCTGCCGGGGAACCCGAGGCGGCTCCGGGAGAAGGGCAGGGAAACGATATCGCCGGCGAGCATCCAGGAACCGGGCCGGAGACCGGCCCTGAGGCTTCCGGCCGCCTGTGTCAGCAGGAGGCTGCGGCACCCGAGGTCGGCGGCCAGCCTGACCGGGCCCGCCGCGGCTCCCCACTTCCCCTCTTCGTAAAGATGGGCCCTTCCGGCGAAGACGAGCACCCTTTCTCTCAGAAGGAAGATCCTCCCGGGATGCCCGGTCACGGTCGGGGCGGGAAGATCCTCGAAATCGCCGTACAGGCAGGAGTCGACCGGCGCGGAAATGCCCTCCATCGCCGAAAGCCCCGATCCGAGGATCACGGCGAGATCGGCCTTCCCCCCGAACCGCGGCATCATGGCCGCCCGTTTATCCTCCAATTTCCTTCTCCAGCACCAGGGCGTCCTCCCCGCTTTCGCTGTAATATCCCCTTCTGACGCCGATCATGCGGAATCCCTTCCTGCGGTAGAAACTCTGAGCCCTCAGGTTGCCTCTTCTCACCTCCAGGATCGCCCTCGCGCAACCCTGCCCGGCCCCTTCGGCGAGCGCCCTGTCGAGAAGGGCGTCGGCTATTCCCCGGCCCCGTTTCCCGGGACGGACCCCTATGCTGAGGATATGGACCTCTCCGTATCCGAACCACGCGATGACGTACCCTTCAATCCTGCCGTCCTCCCTGTACACGAGGCTCGACGCCGCCCCTTCCGGTTTTATCTCATCCCGGAACATCTTCTCCGTCCATGGAACATCGAAGCATTCCTTCTCCAGGGCGAGAAGCTCCGGCACGTCGACTTCAGACATCCTGCTTATCGTCAGATCGCTCATCCCCCGCCTCCCCCCTCCCTGAGTTTCATCCCCGCGGGGATCTTCGCGTCAGGCGGCCTTATGTAAAGGGGTTCCAGGCCGGCAAGATCCACGTACGCGACCGGCCGGCGGCCGCGGACCAGCATCGCGAGAAGGGCAGCCGAGGGAAGCGACCAGGCGGAGCCGGCGAAGAGGCACCTTTCTCCGAGCGAGGCGGAAAGGATATCCCTGTACCTTGCCGCCCCCGAACCGCAGAGAATGACCGCGCCTCCGGCGGACCTGGAATCGACGAGCCTGCCCGTATCCCCGGGCTTTACGTCCCGCGGCCCCTCGAGCTCGACCGGCGATCCCGAGCTCACATCGTAGAGGGCCGCGTAGACCTCGCCGCGCCGGGCGTCGAGGAGGGGCAGGACGGGCGGCCCGGCGAAAGGGAAGGCGGACGCGAGAACCTCGAGGCTCGAGGCCGAGAAGACGGGGCGCCTTCGGACCGCGGCGAAAGCCTTGACGGTGGCAAGCCCTATCCTGAGGCCCGTGAAGCTCCCCGGCCCGGTCACGACCGCGAAGGCGTCCAAATCGTCCGTCACGGCGCCCGCCGTTCGCATGCAGATGTCGACCGCCGGCATGAGGGTGGCCGAATGGGTGTCGCTCGCGTCGAAGAGAATCTCGCAGAGCACCTTTTCGCCTCTCGCGACCGCGACGCTTCCCTGCGTCTGCGAGGTGTCCAGGGCGAGCATCAGGAAATCGTCGTTCATCGAGCCCCTCCATCGAGCTTCCCGGCCAGTCCGGCCGGGGCCTCGATCGTTATCCTTCTCGAGGACTCCCCGGTCATCGAAATCCGGACGACCACGTCGAAGCGAACCGCCCCTTCGGGAAGCCTGTCGCCCCATTCCGCGATCACGACGTTCCTGCCGTCGATGGCGTCGAAGAAACCTATTCTCTCGACCTCCTCGAACTGCTCGAGCCTGTAAAGGTCGAAATGAAACACGGGCACCTCCCCCCGGTACTCCTCGACGAGGATGAAGGTCGGGCTGAGCACCTCGGCCTTTATGCCCATTCCCTCCACAATCCCCTTCACGAGGAGCGTCTTCCCGGCGCCCAGCCCGCCTTCGAGCGAAAGCGCGGTCCCCGCGCCGATCGATCTTCCGATCATGACGCCGAGGCGGAAGGTTTCATCGGGAGACGCCGTGTCGATCGTTATCGTCTCGCGCCGGCCCGCCGGCTTTTCGAACCGCTTCAATCCGATTCTCCGATCCTATCTTGGAACCAGCGTGATGCAGGGGATTATCATTTCCTCGAGGGAAATCCCGCCGTGCTGGAACGTGCCCTGGTACTGTCTTTCGTATTCGTGGAAGTTGGTCGGGTAGACGAAATAGTAGTTTTCCTTCGCCAGGATGTAGTTCTTCGACGGGCTTTCCGACGGCAGCCTGTAATCCTCGGGTTTCCTTATAAGCAGCGTCTGCTTCTGGTCGCAGTTGATGTTCTCCCCGAATTTGTACCTCAGGTTCGTGGAAGTCTCCCTGTTTCCGTGCACCAGGCTCGCCTTCTGCCCGAGTATCGATCCGTGGTCGGTCGTGATGATCACGTCGGCTTCGTGCCTCGACATCTTCCGGAGAATCTCGAAGAGCGCCGAGTGCGAGAACCAGGAGCGCATCAGGGAGCGGAAGGCCCCTTCGTTCGGCGCGATCTCCTGCAGGATCTCGCTCTGGCTCCGCCCGTGGGCCAGGATGTCGAGGAAATTGAATACCATGGCGACGAAATCGATGCCCCTGTAACTGTCCACCTGCTTGCGGATCTCGTTCGCCTCCTCCGTCTGGTATATCTTTATGTATTTGGCCGACAGGCGGTCCAGCCCCGAACCCTTCAGCTGTTCCTGCATCAATTCCTGTTCGTACCGGTTCTTGCTGAATTCGTCGCGCGATTTCTCGAGCCAGTAATCGGGGTGGCGGCGCCTGATGTCCAGCGGGTAGAGCCCCGAGAACATCGCGTTGCGCGAGTAGGGCGTGGCAGTGGGGAGTATGGAGAAATAATTGTCCCTTTGAATGTCGTAAAAGGGGGCGAGCAGGTCCTCGATCGCGAGCCACTGGTCGTACCGCATGCAGTCGATGACGATGAAATAGACCTTTCTCCCCTTCTTGAGCCTTGGAAAAACGAAACGTCTCATGACGTCCGGGCTCATCACGGGCGGTTTGTCCGAGTTGATCCACTCGATGTAATTCTTCTCGACGAAGCCGCCGAATTCGAAATTGCATTTTTTCCTGAGATCGACGTGAATCTGGTCCATCCCGGTCGAGCTGAACTTGTCGAATTCGATGTCCCACTGGCTGAGCTCCTGGTGTATCCTGGACCATTCCTCCCAGGTCGGCCCCGAGCTGACGAGGTCGTCGACGCGCCTGAACACCTGCAGGTAATCCTTGCTCACCGCTCCCGCCTGTATCTGGTGCGATTCGAGCAGCCGCTTGGCGGCCGAATATATCTGGAGCGGGTTGATCGGCTTGAGCAGGTAATCGTCTATCTTCATCCCGATCGCCTGTTCCATCAGGCCTTCCGCCTCGTTCTTCGTTATCATTATCACCGGCATGCCGGCCGATATCTCCTTGATCTCCTGGAGCGTTTCGAGCCCGCTCTTTCCGGGCATCGTCTCGTCGAGAAGGACCAGGTCGAATTTCCCCGCGCCCAGGGCCTCGACGGCCTCCTCGCCGCTCGCGACTCCCTTCACGCTGTACCCCTTCCCCTCGAGGAAGAGGATGTGCGGGCGAAGCATGTCTATCTCGTCGTCGACCCAAAGTATCTTTTTGTCCTTCAACGCTTCTTCATCTCCCGTTTCTGGCTGTCGACCGGGAAGGTTATGAGGAAAGTCGTGCCTTTGCCCGGCTGCGAATGCGCCACCCGGATCGATCCCCCGTGTATATCCTCCACTATCCTCTTCACCAGGGCAAGCCCGAGCCCCCAGCCCCTTTTCTTTGTCGTTACGCCCGGCGAGAAGACCCTTCTCCTCAGGCTCGCGCTCATCCCCCTGCCGTTGTCCGAAACGGTTATCTCCACCCGCCTCTCGCTGTTGTTCAGCGCAGCCTTTATCGCAATCCTGCCTTCCCTGCCGGAGATCGCGTCGAGCGAATTCTTGATGAGATTCTCGAATACCCAGCCGATCAGGTCACGGCTGCACCTGATGAGAGGCAGCTCTTCGAGCTCTACTGTTATGGTCGAATCTATTTTGAGGGCGGGCCTTCTCCGTTCGAAGTATCCGACGGTCTCCTCGATTATCGGAGCGAGCTCCTGATATTCGAGATCGGGCGCCGAGCCTATCTTGCCGAACCTGGACGATATCCTGCCGAGCCGCTCGATGTCCGCCGACGCCTCGTCGATCGCGTCCGACATCCCTTCGCTGCATCCCGACTTCTCCGCGTGATCCCTGATGATCTCGATCCAGCCCATGATCGAGGAAAGAGGAGTGCCGAGCTGGTGCGCCGTCTCCTTGGCCATCCCGACCCATATCGACCTCTGTTCCCCCATCTTCATGGTCCTGAAGCCTATGAACCCCAGCAGGAGGAAAATCACGAAGACGGCGAGCTGGATGTAGACGGCGAAACCGAGGTCGCGGGTAAGCTCGGTCGTCCCGTAATGAATCACGAGCTCGTAACCCCGTCCCTGAACCTTCACGGGAGCGTTCGCCTCGTCGAATTCCATCGCCATGTCGTAAACGCTCTTCATGAGGGAATCGACGGGATTCCGGGGGTCGAAGTCGAGCACCCTGATATACTCGTCGTCGCCGATCATCTCTATCCCGATGCCGTTCCATATGAGGGGGCGCCCCTCCAGGTCCGTGAGAATGTACGGGATGGTGATCGCGCTCCTGACGTCGCGCAGGAAATTCTGCCTCGCCTCGTCCCTGGCCTCCTCGAGGCTGATCCCGACGAAACGCGAGAACAGCACGGTCGTCGCCTCCGACTGCTCCTTCATCCTCTCGATAAGGGTGTTGTTGTACCAGAGCGCGGCCGAGACGAGGATCAGGGTCCCGAAAATAAAATAAACCTTCAGAAGAAAAGGAAGATTCCGCGGGGTTCTCATCTTAAAATCATGCCTCAAGATACTCCCTGCCGCCCATGTAGGGGACAAGGGCTTTCGGTACGCGCACCTTTCCCGTCGGAGTCTGGTTGAGTTCCAGGATCGTGGCGATGACCCTCGGAAGGGCGAGGCCCGACCCGTTGAGCGTATGCACGAACTCCGGTTTGCCGCCCTTTTCCCTCCTGAACCTGATTCTCGCCCTTCTGGCCTGGAAATCCTCGAAATTGCTGCATGAAGAGACCTCGAGCCATTTCTCCACCCCGGGTGACCAGGTCTCGATGTCGTAACATTTCGCGGCCGAGAAGCTGAGGTCGCCCGAGCACAGCTCTATGACCCTGTGGGGTATCTCGAGAATTCTAAGAACCTCGCAGGCGTCGCCGAGAAGCGTCTCCAGTTCCCCGTAGGAATCATCCGGCCTGGTGAATTTCACCATCTCGACCTTGTCGAACTGGTGCACCCTTATCAGGCCCCTCGTGTCCTGGCCGTAGCTTCCGGCTTCCCTTCTGAAACAGGGGCTGTAAGCCGTGCATTTTATCGGCAGCGCCTCTCCCTCCAGCACCGAGTCCTTGTAGACGTTCGTGATCGGGACTTCCGCGGTCGGGACGAGAAAGAGATCGTCCTTCACGCAGTGGTACATGTCGTCCTCCATCTTCGGCAACTGCCCGGTGCCGGTCATCGAGTCCCTGTTGGCGACGTACGGCACGGCCAGTTCCTCGTACCCCTGCCTTCTGTGAATGTCGAGGAAGAGGTTGACGAGGGCCCTCGAAAGGAGCGCCCCGTCCCCGCGCAGGACGACGAAGCCGCGGCCCGTCACCGCCGCTCCGGCCGCCATGTCGAGTATCCCGAGCTTTTCCCCGATCTCCCAGTGGAAGAGCGGTTTCGCCACGCCGGTTCCCGGATCGCCCCACGTCGAGACGACCGGATTGTCCTGCGGCCCCTTCCCCACCGGAACCGATTCGTGGGGGATGTTCGGTATCGACAGTTCGGCCGCCTCCAGCCTTTCGACGGCGGTCTTCAGCTCGACGTCCACTTCCTTTATCCTCTCGGAAGTTTTCTTCATCCTTGCGAGGATGTCTGACGCGTCCTGCTTTTCCTTCTTCAGCCGCGAAACCTCCAGGGAAGCCTCGTTCTTCTCGGCCTTGAGCTTTTCGCTCTCCTGTATGAGATTCCTCATCGCCGCGTCCATCGCGAGAAAACCGTCAAGGTCGAAATCGACGCGTTTGCTCTCGATACCGCGCCTTACCCTGTCCGTGTCCTTCCTTATCAATTTTCTATCCAGCATCCGCCACTTCCCGGCTGAAAGCCGATTTCAACATTTTCCCACGAGGCGGTCCGCCCCGGAATCGAGAAGATAGCGGGCAAGCTTGGCGCTTACCTCCCGCTCCTTCCCGGCGAATCCATGCATCATCCCCGATATCTTTTCCGAACCGTCCGGCGCGGCGACGACCGCGCTGATCTGGAATGCCTCCCCGTCGACGTTGCACAGCACGCAGACGGGCCCCCTTCCGTCCCTCGTCATTTCCGCGAGGAAGATCCGCTCGAGCGATATCTCCTGAAATGAGGGGGAATGATTCGCGCTGTCGGCGATCTGTCTCGTTTTCCTGTCGTTCCTTCGCGCCACCAGGGCGAGCCCGCCCTGCCCCGCGGACGGCATGCATATGGACGGGGTGAAAACCTCGGTCACCCTGTCCTGACGGCCGAGGGCTTCGACTTCCGATGCATCCGCAACGAAACCCCCTATCTCTCCCCGATCCATCATCGACACCAGATCGTCGAATTCGCCGTCGATGTCGACCAGCAGAAGATCGGGCCTGTAGTAGAGAAGCTGCCCCCTGCTCGCCGGATCGGATACGGCGATGGGGACATCGTCGGGTTTCTCGTCCAGGATAAGATCGTCTGAGGAGACCAGGACCTTGAACGGATTGCCCCTCTCCGACGCGGAGACTATCTCCAGCTCCTGCTGCAGATTCAGCGGAACGAGGCTCGCGTCGACGATCACGAGGTCGATCTTTTCCTTCAACAGGAGGGAAAACAGTGCAGCGACGTCGTTACCCCTGCACAACCTCGCGTCCTCAATCCTTCTGAAATCCATGAAGGTCCTTTCAGGGTTAGCCTCGGCGAGGATCTCGAGAACGCCGGCGGCCCGGACGATCGACGCGGCATCGTTTCTGAACCCGGTCGTTATTACCCTGCCCCCAGTCACAGCCATGCTCCTTGCCGTGAGACGCCCTGATTTATCAACTCATGCAGAAATTATCACAGGCGCCTGAAAAAGGCAACGCCAAACGAAGCTTCCCGATCCGCGCGCGCGGATTGCCGGAGATGCGGTCGACAGGTCGATCGTGCGGGACGGGAGGGAAATTTCGCGACGGCTGACGGGGGCTCAATTCTTCCTCGGAACGGCCGGGGAAGGCTTGATCTGGCTGTTTTCGAGCAGTTCCTCGATCTTCTCCAGGGGGATGTCGAAATGCACCATTTCCCTGAGCGAGAATCCGAAGAACGATATCTCCAGGAGCAGCGCGACGGCCATCGCGTGCAGCGACGCCATCATCGTCAGCAGGCCCAGCGCCGCGAATATCGCGGAGGCGCTCCACAGGAAATAATCGACGTTCCGCATCGATTTGAGCCTGTAGAGAAGGATGTGGTGAAGGTGCATATGGTCGGCCTCGAAAGGAGGACGGCCGGTAAGGATCCTTCGCAGGAAGGCCAGCGCGGTATCCATAAGAGGGATGCTCAGTACGATAACGCATCCGCATATCCTGAAAAAGATGTCGCGCCCCGGTATTATTAGCAGCAGCGATATGAGCCCGAACATCAGACCGAGAAAAAGGCTTCCGGAATCTCCCATGAATATCCTGGCAGGCGGGAAGTTGTAGCGTAAAAAGGCGAGCATGGCCCCGAGAAGCACCGCCGAAAGGGCGACCACGATCTCGAGACCGAAGACATATCCGGCGATCATGAACGCCGACGCCGATATGACGGCTATTCCCGAGGCGAGCCCGTCCAGGCCGTCGATGAGATTGAACGACGTGGTTATCATCAGCATCCACAGCGCCGCCAGTCCGAACGCGGCGAATGAAGTGGGAAGCGACATGTGGGTAAGGCCGAAATGCTCGAGAAGCCCGACGCCTCCCGCCGAAACGAAGACTGAGACCGCGATCTGGAAGAAGAGCTTGTATATGTAGTGGAGGCTCCTCAGGTCGTCGATTATGCCCAGGAGAAAAACGAGGAATCCGCTCGCTATCAGGATCGGAAGAAAAACCTGGTTCAGAAGGTTGTGCGGCAGGAAGAACAGGAAGGCCGGCATGAGCGCGAAGACGATCGACCCTATGATGGCGGCTCCGCCGATATGCGCGATCTCGCGGCAGGTCCTGCCGTTGGGCTTTTCGCATATCTTCCATCGCACCGCCATGCCGATGGCAAGGGGCGTAAAGAACAGTCCAAGAACAAAGGATGTGAGAAACGGGATTATCGTTCCGGCGCCGGTCAAATCACTCCCCCTTTTCACCTGTCACCTGAAAAGAATCGTTTATTGACCGGCGCATGTCAAGAAGTAAAGGCCGCGCCTTCCGCGACGCGCCATGAGGCGTAAAACGCCGTTTACTTTCTTTTAATGAGTGGGCGCGCGAGTTCCATCAGTTCCTTCACGGTTATCGCGCGGCTGAGGAGAAGCAGGCCGGAGAAGAAACACGATATGACCGCCGCATGGAGAACGGTCCAGGCGATGTTGCCGGAGTCGGGGGCGATCAACAGGTAGAGAAGCACGGTCGCCGCCGCCGACACGAGCGATTTCGCGGCCTTGACCCAGTCCCGGCTGCCCCAGAACCGCGGGGCCATCCGGTAAAGGGTCAGGAGGCCGAACACTTCGATCGGCATATATGAGATGAGCGTCGATATTACGGCCCCTTTCGCTCCCCAGACGGGGATCATGAGCATGTTCAGCGCGAAATTGAGCACGGCGCCGGCAAGGGTGAGCCTGGCGTAGGTGTCGGCCCTGTCCGCGGCCACCAGCCCCGGAAGAACCACCGATCCAATCCCTCTCAAGGCTATTATCGGGAGGAAAAGGAGCATGATCACGGTCGACGATTCGAACTTGTCCGTGAAAAGGCCGGTGATGATCGGGGAAGCGAGGCAGGCGAACACGACGACGACCAGGAGCGAATAGTGAAGGGAATCGAGGACAGATCGGTTGACCAGATCGGTGAATCTTTCCATGTCGCCCCTGGACCAGGCTTCCGCCAGCGCGGGCCGGAGCATCATGACGAGCGCGAAGGTCGGGAAAAGGGTCGTTTCCTGCAGGTTTCTGGCTATCGAATAAAGGCCCACCTCGTCGGCCCCGCTGTAGTACCCCAGCATCAGCTTGTCGACGATGGAATAGATGGTGACCGACGCGCCGCTGATGGCGAGGGGGGCGCTCAGGCGAAGGAGGCGTTTCCGGATCATCGGCGTCTCGCCCGGGTCGGCGGCCGGAAGCTCCATTCTCCACAGCACCCAGAAGACCATGATCGTGCCGGCGAGCATGGCGGCCACATATGCGCCGAGGACCCCGGAGGCCCCCATGGCAAACCTCGCGGCCAGGGCGGTCAGGCCTATCCTCAACACGAAGGTCGCGGACCTTACCGCGAACAGGAAACCGAATCTGTTGAGCCCGAGGATGAGAAGCGCGGAAAGCTCGTTAAGGCTGACTGAGAAGATCACCAGGCCGCATATCCGGAAGAGGGCCGTCAGCTCCCCCTCTTTGAAGAAACCGGCGAGCTGCGGCGCCAGAATCGTCACCGCGACGCCCACGGGGACGGTAAAGGCGAGCCTCAGCATGAGGGAGCTGTTTATCAGTTGCCTGATGCGCCTGGGCGATGAGACCTGATACTCCGTAATAAGTCTCGAAGCGGCGCCGTCGATGCCGAATTTGGCGGGAATAAGGAAGATCGTCGCGAGCGCCATCGCCCAGTTGACCAGCCCCATCGCCCTCGGCCCCATCCATCTCGCGACGATCAGGGAGACGAAAAAAGCGCTGACGAGCGGAAGCGCCGTCGAACCGAACGTCCAAAGGTACCCGGTGGTCAGCGACCCTTTGCCTGCAGTTTTGCTTTCCATTTCAGGAGAATTTCTTTTCGAGAACATCGGCGATCCGCTGCGCCGTCCTTCCGTCCCACAGCGGAGGAATGCGGTGGGCCCCCGGACCCTTCTTCAAAATCCTGACGGCGGCGTCCCTCACCTTCAACGGATCGGTCCCCGCGAGCACGTTGGTGCCCATCTCTATCGTTATCGGTCTTTCAGTGTTCTCGCGCACCGTCACGCAGGGAACGCCGAGCACCGTCGTCTCCTCCTGTATCCCGCCGGAATCGGTGATGACCATGCTCGCGGACTTCATCATCCTGAGAAAATCGAGATACCCGACCGGCTCGATCATCCTGAATGCCGCGGAGGATTTGAACGGCGGGCTGGCCGAATCGATCATTTTCCTGGTCCTCGGATGGACCGGAAAGATCACCGGATGATATTCCGTCAGGGAGCCGAGCGTCTCGAAGAGGGACCTGAGGTCTTCGGGATCGTCGACGTTCGAAGGCCTGTGCAGGGTCACGAGGATGTAATCGCGTTCCGCGAGCCCGAGGTCGGCGAGGATCGTCGATCCGCCGGCTTTCTCCAGGTAATGGAGCAGGGAGTCGATCATGATGTTCCCGACGTAGAATATCCTGTCGCCGCCGACGCCCTCGCGCCTCAGATTCACCTCGGCTTCCGGGGAGGTGGTGAAGCAGAAGGACGACAGGATGTCGGTCACCATCCTGTTGATCTCCTCCGGCATGTCCAGGTCGAAACTTCTCAGACCCGCCTCGACGTGCGCCACGGGGATGCGAAGCTTCGCGCCGACGAGGGAACAGGCCAGCGTCGAATTCACGTCGCCGACGACGATGATGACGTCGGGCCGCTGGTCCTCGACGATTATCTCGAAGGCGACCATCACCTTCGCCGTCTGCTCCGCGTGGCTGCCCGAACCGACTCCGAGGTAGATGTCCGGCTCGGGCAGCTCGAGATCCTCGAAAAAAACCTTCGACATGTTCTGGTCATAGTGCTGCCCCGTGTGAACGAGAAGGGTTTCCACGTTCCCCCTTTTCGCGAACTCACGGACGAGCGGGGCGACTTTCATGAAATTCGGCCTGGCGCCGACGACGAGGACTGCCTTCATTTCCTCCCCTTCCGGGCCGCGCGGACGGCGGCCTTCGCGGAACCGGCGCCGCTTCCGCTGCGGGACGCGCGCGGAGCGCCGCTGCCGGCCTTCGCGGCGCTTTCGAGCCTGCCGCCGTACATCCTTTTGTAATACCTCTTGAACCGGCCTTCCTTGACGGCCTTCCACCACCCCTCGTTGTTCCGGTACCATTCCACCGTTTTCCGCATCCCCTCGTCGAAGTCGGTTTTTTTCCTCCATCCGAGGGCGCGGATCTTTTCCGTGTCCACGGCGTAGCGCCGGTCGTGCCCCGGCCTGTCGTCGACGAGCGTCAGCAGATTCATGTCGGCTCCGGCCAGCCCGACGATCTTTCGCGCGATCTCGAGATTGGGCTTTTCGTCTCCGGCGCCGATATTATAGACCTCGCCGGCGACCCCTTTTTCACCCGCGATCGCAATCGCCCTGCAGTTGTCCTCGACGTATATCCAGTCCCTTACGTTGCGGCCGTCCCCGTACAGCGGAAGGGGCTTGCCCTCGATGGCGTTCGTAACGAAAAGGGGGATGAATTTCTCGGGATGCTGGTATGGCCCGTAGTTGTTCGAGCTCCTCGTGATGACGACCGGAAGGCCGTACGTCCTGAAAAAGGATCTTACCAGCATCTCGGCGCCGGCCTTGCTCGCCGAATAGGGGCTGTTCGGCAGAAGGGGATCGGTCTCCCGGAACCTGCCCCTCGCGATGCTTCCGTATACTTCGTCGGTCGATATCTGGACGAAACGGCGTACTCCGTGCTTCAGGGCGCCCTGCAGAAGCGCGTACGTCCCCACCACGTCGGTCTTCACGAACCCGCCAGCCTCCATGATCGATCTGTCGACGTGCGTCTCCGCGGCGAAATTGTATATCACGTCGGTGCCGGGAAGGATCCCGTCGAGGAGCTTTACGTTGCAGATATCACCCTTTATGAATTCGAAATCGGTCCTTCCCTCGAGATCGGATATGTTTTCGAGGTTCCCCGCGTAGGTCAGCTTGTCCAGGACGACCACATGCCGGGCACCCCTTCTCCCGAGAAGCATTCTGGCGAAATTGGAGCCGATAAACCCGGCTCCGCCGGTAACAAGAATCTTCTTCATCGGCACTCACCGCCTGCCGTCCGCTCCCGCCGGAGACGTTCAGCCGTTCGCGTTATCGGGCCTCCCGAAGGAATGGTACCTGAATCCCATCGCCTTCATGACGGCCGGCTTGTAAATATTCCGGCAATCCACGACGATCGGGGCCTTGAGCGACTCCCTGATCCTCTCGAGATCGAGCTGCCTGAATTCGTTCCACTCCGTCATGATGACGAGCGCGTCCGCGCCGTCCATGGCCCCGTACGAATCGTCGAAGTAGACGATCCCTTCGCCGTATTCCTTCCTGGCGTTGTCCATCGAAATCGGATCGTAGGCGTGAACCGTGGCACCTTCGTCGCTCAGCCTGTCGATGAACTTCAGCGACGGGGCGTGGCGAAGGTCGTCTGTGTTGGGCTTGAACGAAAGCCCGAGGATCGCGATCGTCTTCCCGCCAAGTTCGGGAATTTCAGCCTTCAGTTTTTCCATCAGCGCGTCTATCCTGTACTCGTTGACGTCGCTCGCCGCCTGTATCAATCCCAGCCTCGCTCCGACCCCCGTCGCCGTGTGCAAAATGGCGGAAACGTCCTTGGGAAGGCACGAGCCGCCGTAACCGACGCCGGCGTGAAGGAACTTCGGGCCGATCCTCTTGTCCAGCCCCATCGCCCTCGCCACCTCGCCGACGTCCGCGCCGATCTTCTCGCACAGGTCGGATATCTCGTTTATGAACGATATCTTGACCGCGAGGAAGGCGTTGCTCGCGTATTTCACGAGTTCGGCTGTTCTAATCGAAGTGAAGACTATCGGCGTCTCGAGGAGGCACAGCGGCCTGTATATCTCCCTCATGATCTCCCTCGCCCTGTCGCTTTCGACGCCGATCACGACCCTGTTGGGGCGCATGAAATCCTCTATCGCCGAGCCTTCCCTCAGGAATTCCGGGTTCGAAACGAGGTCGAACGGTATCTCTCTCGTCAGGTTCTCGCTGATGATCCTCCCGACCGCCTCCGAGGTGCCGACGGGCACCGTGCTCTTCTGTACGAATATCTTGTACTCGTCCATGTTGTCGGCGACGTCCTTGGCCACCTGGCGCACGGCGCTGAGATCGGCAGCCCCGTCGTCCCCCATCGGCGTGCCGACGGCCGAGAATATCACCTGCGAAGCCCTGACCGCCGCCTGCAGGTCCGTCGTGAACTCCAGGCGCCCGGCCTCGAAGTTTCGCCGTACAAGCTCCTTCAGGCCCGGCTCGTAAATCGGCATTATGCCTTCCCTGATCCTGCCGATCCTTTCGGCGTCTATGTCGACGCAAATGACCTTATTGCCGAAATCGGCGAGACAGGCGCCGCTAACGAGGCCGACATAACCGGTGCCGACCATGCAGATCCTTGGCATTCGCCACTTCCTTTCATTGCCGCTCCAAAAAAAACCGGCGGATCGAAACAAAGCTCCCGCGCCCGGCGCGTTCAGCCGCGTTCCCGCGTTCCGGACTCCAGGGCGCCGCTCCACCAGCGGTAAAGATCTTCAAGCATTCTCTCCGCGGATATCTCCCGCTTCCATCCCGTGTCCGCGCGAAGCCTCGTGTTGTCGCCGACGAGCACCCTGACGTCCGCCGGCCTTTCGAGGGCGGGGTCCCTCGTCACGCGGGCCTCTATCCCGGCCGCGGCCATCAGCATCGCCAGCGCATCGGCCAGAACGAGTCCTTCGCCCGACGAAACATTGTACGTCCGCCCCTCTTCGCCCTTTTCCATCAGCAGCCTGTATGCGCGAACAACATCCCTGACGTCCAGAAAATCCCTCGTCACCCCCGTATCCCCGGTCCTTATCTCCGGCCCGTCGAGGCCGGCCTTTATCCGCGCGCACTGCCTGGCGAAGGAGGGGAGAACGAAGGTCTCCTTCTGCCCTGGGCCGGTATGGCTGAAGCTTCTGCTCAGGACGACGCGGCTTCCGAACGCGCGGCGATACTGCATCGAGAGGATATTCTGCGCCGCCTTGCTCGCCGCGTAAGGGCTGACCGGCTCCATGGCGCACTCCTCTTTCAGCGGCATCTCGCCGGGGGAACGCCTTCCGTATTCCTCGCTCGATCCGGTGATGAAAATCCGGGCGCCGAGCCCCGCCTTCCTCTCGGCTTCGAGAAGATTCAGCGTGCCGATGAGGTTCGTCTCGAGGGTTCCCCTCGGATCGAAGAAGGAAGCGGCGGCCGAGCCCTGCGCGGCCAGGTGAAAAATCGCCTCCGGCCTCGATTCCGACAGTATCTTCTCGAATCCCCCGGCGTCGAGAAGGTCGCAACGCCTGTAAACCGCGCCGCCGGGCAATGCCCCGGGGGCTGGCGACGACTCCTCGAACAGATCGACGGCCGTTGTCTCATATCCGGCGCCGAGCAGTTCCCTCACGAGGTGCGCGCCCACGAATCCGCAGGCTCCTGTCACGAGCGCTTTCATGGAAATTCCGTTCCGTTAAACCCTGTACGGGCAGTTTCTCCAGAAATCGAGAAGATCGGCCAGCGTCTTCTCGATCGGTATCACGGGCTCCCAGCCCGTATCCTTCCGGAACGCCGAATTATCCCCCTCGAGCAGGGGAACGTCGCTCGGCCGGAGCCTGCCCTTGTCGGTCCGCACGTCGACGCGGACTCCGCTGATCTCGACGAGCTTCGCGAGGATCTCCCTTATGCTGTAACTCCTGCCCGTGCAGATATTGTAGACGGACCCCGGCGTGCCTTTCTCGAGCGAGAGCCAGTAGGCCCGAACCATGTCGCGAACGTCGGTGAAATCGCGCTTCGCGTCGAGGTTGCCGACCTCCATGACCGGCTGCTTCAGCCCCTTCTCGATGTCGATTATCTGCCTGGCGAAATCGCTGCACACGAAGACGGGGGCCCGCCTCGGCCCCGTATGATTGAAACCCCGCGTTCTCACTATCTTCATCCCGTAGCTCATGAAGTACTGGTAGCCGAGCATGTCCTGCCCGACCTTGCTCACGCCGTACGGGCTGAGCGGCCTTAGCGGATTGGACTCCCTTATCGGGACCTCGTCCGGATATACCATGCCGTATTCCTCGCTGGAACAGGCTATCTGTATGCGGCAGTCGATGCCGAGTTTCCTTACCGCCTCGAAGATATTCAACTGCCCTATGATGTTCGTCTGGAGGGACTCGCTCGGAGCCTTCCATGAAGTGGGGACGAAACTCTGGGCGGCGAGGTGAAAGATCAGGCCGGGCCTCACTTCCTCGATCACGTCCCTCGTAGACGAGGCGTCGCGAAGGTCGCATTCGAGAAGCCGGATCCTGTCCTGGATATGTTCAATATTCTCCATGCGGCTTCTCCACCGTATCATCCCGTACAGTTCCACGTCCTTTTTGGAAAGGCACAGTTCGGCAAGGTGGCTGCCGGCAAAACCGGTGATACCGGTGATCAATACTCGCATCAGGCTCCTCTTTTCCAGTCATACCGAAGAAAACGCCTTCGGCGTAAACGATACAACCACAAGTTTTTCAATTATATCAAATTGCGGGTCACGGTCAAGCAGTCAATGCATCGCGGATTCCCCCGAAGGCTTGGCGGGGGCAGGCCCGGCCGGCGCTAGCGGCTGAAAACCATGCAGTAGGTGTGGTCGTATCCGAAGTCGGGGGCGTCCCAGCACGCCACGGTTTCCCCCCTGAAGGTAAGCACCTTCGAAAGGGCGCCCGCGACGTCCCACGCGAAGGTCGAAATGCCCCCTTCGAGCTTGAGGTTCCCCGCCTCGACCACGACATGGGCCCCATCCTTCATGAGGCGTCTCGCCTGCCCGAATATGCCTGCGAGCTCGTCGATGTAGGCGCCGTATCCTTTCCAGGCGCCGGTGTAGGCGGCCAGGGGATCGTTGTCCCGGCCTCTTCCGACCAGGGGATACGGGGGGGAGGTGACGCAGAGATCGAACCGCGGCAGGCCGAGCGAGAGGAGGTTCCTCGAGTCGCCGAGCACGAGATTGCCCGGCTCGGCGAGACAGGACCGGATATATTCCCCCCGCGACGGGTCGATCTCCACTCCGAAGGCCCTCCTGCCCATCCGCTCGGCCACGACAAGAGCCGTGCCGAACCCGGCGAACGGATCGAAAACCAGGTCCCCTTCGCGGGTGAACCGGCCTATGAAGTGCTCCACCATCCCGTCCGGGAACCTGACATCCTCGTCCCTGTACCTTTCGGGGAGGGTCAGGCTGCATTCCTTTGTCAGTTCCAGAAAGGTTTTAGTCATCCTCTTACACCTCGAAAGGGCCCGGTGCATACTCCATGCCCGGGCGCTTCGATGATGCGGCCCCCGCTTGGAAGACCGGAAAAAATGATATCCGGTGAAACCATTCCAGGGCGCGCCTCGTATCAATCATTGCAGGTGCGAATTACATTCAAAACGGAGGTTGCAGATAATGAAACCGGTGAGATTCCTGATGGCGGCGCTGGCGGTCGTTTGTTTTTCCGCCCCGGCGCTCGCGGACAACAGCGGTCGGATATATGGAAAGATCACCACCGTCGACGGCGAGGTCTTCGAAGGCCTCATACGATGGGACAAGAACGAGGGATCGTGGGTCGATTTCCTCAACGGCAACAAGGACCTCCCCAGAAAGAGCCGAAGCGAAAGAAGGCGATACGAAGACAGGCGCAAGAGGATAACCATATTCGGCATAACCGTAGGTTATTCCGACAGTTACGCGTATCGCGCCAGTTCGGCGCAGTCGGGGATCCGTTTCGGGCACATCGGCAGGCTGGAAGCGACCGGCGACGATGCCGTCCTTTTGACCCTGAAGTCGGGCAAGGAGGTCGAGCTGGAAAACGGCTCGACGGACATAGGCACGTCGATACGGGAAATCATAATCGAGGACAGGAACGAAGGCGAGATAGAATTCGACTGGGAGGACATCGAATCGGTGGATTTCATGCAGGGCCCGGCCGGCCAGGCCTCGATTTTCGGAGAGCGCCTCTACGGGAAGGTTCAGACCAGGCGCGGGGATGAATTCACGGGATGGATCTGCTGGGACGTCGACGAGCTTTTCACCGAAGACATCATCGACGGCGAGGATAATCGCCGAACCCGAAAGATAAAATTCGACGCCATCAAGGCGATCGAACGGAGAAACTCCGGCAGCGCGGTCGTTCACATGAAGAAAGGCGACAGCGTGGTGCTCAGGGGAACGAACGACGTGGACGATTCGAACCGCGGGATAATCATAACGAACGTCGATATCGGTGAGATCGTCGTGGGATGGGACGAGTTCGACAGGCTCGACCTCGAAAAGGCCCCCGCCGAGGCGCGTTACGACCGGTTCGACGGTGGAGATTATCTCGAAGGAACGGTTACCGACGTGGACGGGAAGAGTTACACGGGCAGGATCAGGTGGGACGATGACGAGGAATACACGTGGGAATTCATCGACGGCGAAGATCGCGATATAGATTACAACATCGAGCTGGCGAATATCGCGGAGATCAGGAACAAGGGATCCCGTTCCGCTGAAATCGTCCTTTTCAGCGGCCGCGTGATCCGCCTTCGCGGCTCCAACGATGTCGATGAGGACAACAAGGGGATATTCGTCGCGCAACCCGGCGGCGACGAAGTCGAGATCGCCTGGGACGAACTCGAGAAGATCGTATTCAGGAAATGACGGGGTGGCTGCCCGGCGCCGCGAACCATGTTCAGCCGCGTAGTTCCGCGAGAATCGCTTCAGCCGCGTCCCTCGGGGAGGGGGCGTCGTATATCGGCCTGCCGACCACGAGGTGGCTCGATCCCGATTCCATCGCCGCCCGAGGAGAGGCGACGCGCTTCTGGTCTCCCGAAGCCGCCCCTGCGGGCCTGATCCCCGGCGTCACGATCACGAAGTCCGGGCCGAATTCCCTTCTGACAGCCGAGGCCTCACGCACGGACGCGACGACTCCGTCGAGCCCCGCGGCCGCCGCGAGCTTCGCGCGCCTGAGGACCAGGCTCTCTACGTCGCCCTCATAGCACGAAACATCGATCAGGTCCTCCGACGACATGCTGGTGAGAACGGTCACTCCCACGATCAACGGCCTTGCCGTGTTGTTTTTCAGCGACGCTTCCATCGCGGCTTCGGCCGCAGCCCTCATCATCGGAAGCCCCCCGCACGTGTGAATCGTCATCATGTCGACTCCGAGTCCGGCAGCCGCCCTGACCGAACCGGCGACTGTGGCGGGGATATCGTGGAATTTAAGGTCGAGAAAGACCGAGACGCCGCCCTCCTTCAATTCCCTTATCATCCCTGGCCCTTCGGCGGTGAAAAGGCGGCTTCCGACCTTGAAATAATCGACCGTGCCAGAAAGGGCGCCGACCAGGCCGGCCGCCCCGGCGGCCGTCTCCACGTCGAGAGCGGCTATCAGCCGCGGTATTCTTTTCACGAATCCACCTTCCTTATGATCCCGTCCCCCGGTCAAATCCTCGCGGGCAGCCCCGAGCGCTCGAGCTCCTCCGCGATCCTCTCGGGAAGGCCGGGATCGTAAAAAATCGCCGTGCCGACCTGGACGGCCGCCGCCCCGGCCATGAAAAACTTCATCGCGTCGCCGACCGACGATATCCCGCCGGCCCCCATCACCGGTATCTTCACGGCGCGCGCCGCGCGCCACACGGCTTCGAGCGCCACGGGAAGGATCGCCGGTCCCGAAAGCCCCGCCCTCACCATTCTGAAAACGGGCCGGCGTTTCCCGATGTCGATATCCATGCCAATGACCGTGTTGATCGCCGTTATGCCGTCGGCTCCGGCCCCTTCGGCCGCCGCCGCGAGGCTCGCTATGTCCTGCACATTCGGCGTGAGCTTCGCGAGCAGGGCGACCCCGGGAAGCCTCGATCTCGCCTCTTTCACGTATGAATCCACCTTTGCCGGGTCGGTCCCCACCGCCAGCCCCCCTCTTTCGACGTTCGGGCACGAGAGGTTCAATTCGACGACATCGACATCCCGGTGACACGACGTCTCGTCGAGGAGCTGCGTGTAGTCGTCCCAATCCTCGGCCGCGAGGCTCACGA
This sequence comes from Candidatus Krumholzibacteriia bacterium, assembly GCA_025453655.1. Taxonomy (GTDB): domain Bacteria; phylum Krumholzibacteriota; class Krumholzibacteriia; order Krumholzibacteriales; family Krumholzibacteriaceae; genus JALOPX01. The sequence continues at coordinate 1,944 of JALOPX010000023.1, read as the reverse complement.
CCGGCCTTATCCCCGCCTCTAGTATGGCCGGGAGTTTCTCCCCGAAGAATCTCGCGGCCCCCACGTTCTCAAGGCCCACCGAGTTCAGCAGGCCGGATCCGGTTTCGCGAAGACGCACCCCCGGGTTCCCGGCCCGCGGTTTCAGCGATATCGTCTTCGTCACGACCCCGCCCAGCCTCGCCAGGCGTATCATTCCCGAATATTCCAGGCCATACCCGGCCGGTCCCGAGGCGAGGAGGACGGGATTGATGAACGCGGCATTCCCCACGCGGAAAACGGATTTTTTTTCTTCCGTCACCACCACTCCTCCCACGCTATGTCCGAAGCCCTGAAAACCGTTCCATCGTCGCACACCGCCTTGAAAACGATCCTTCCCCCTTCGCGCAGCGGAACAGTGCATCCGCGGCAGGCCCCCACTCCGCAGGCCATGACCGCTTCGAGGGACGTGTGATGGCTTTTGAACCTGTCGCCGGTCCTTTCGACGAGAGCGCGAACCATCCCGGCGGGCCCGCACGAATAGAGAAGGGGCGCCGATATCCTGCCTTCGTCGAGCAGTTTCGCCAGCAACGCAACGACGTCGCCGCTGAACCCGGCCGAACCGTCCATCGTCGCCCTGAAAACCTTGTCGAAATCCGCCTCGAAGAAACTGTCCGGGGATTCGTCCCGCGATGCCGCCCCGTGGACGAGATATAACCTTCCGCGGCTCCCCCGCCTTTTCCATGTCCTGGCGGAAAAGATCATCGGCGCGAGCCCCGTTCCTCCGGCGACGAGCACGGCGTCATCCCCACCCGGATCGTCGAAGGACGCGCCTCCCAGCGGTCCCGCCAGATCCATGACCTCGCCCGGCCCGGCCGATGCGAGCATCGCCGATCCCCTGCCGGCGACCTTCACGAGCAGGGCAAGCTCCAGGCCCGTGAGATCCATTATGCTGTATGGCCGCCTCAGCAGCGGGACGGTCGAATCGGACACCCTGACCGACACGAACTGGCCGGGCAGCGCGTCGGGAAAACCCTCCGGCCTCTCGAAGACGACGACGCCGCAAGAAGGGGAGATCCGTTCGCTGCTTATCACCCTGGCCTTATATGATCTTTTCGTGTTTCCCTTCATCCGGTCTCCCCGCGGCGGGGCCGCCCCGCCTGCCCGAAACCGCGTTCCTTCATGATCGTCGGCACGGCCGGCTCAGCGCCCGCCCGGCTCGCGGGAGGTGTCCTGGGCGGCTGCGCCTGTCCCCCACATCTCCCTGCGCAATCTGTCGAATTTATTCCTTGCCATCAGATGCATCATTGAAGCGCTGATCTCGCCGGCGGGCGACGATCCGGCCCGGTCCGCGGCCTTGTCCCCCTCCCTCGGAGCAGGGCGCCTCTGCGCCCTGGCGCCGTCCACGGCCGGGTCCTGGGTCGACCCGCGTCCCGGGAGATGGCGGGCGGCCATGGCGAGGCTGTCCGCCACGTACGACGCGCGCCTCGCCGCCAGCTCCGCGGCGATGGCCGCGGTATCAGCCATGGCCGAATCGATGTAGGCCTGCCACCGCATTCCCATATCATCGGCTTTCATGGCGAAAAGCTCCTCCAGCGCCCCCTTCGCCTGCTGGCTCCTCGGATAACGGGATATGAGAGCGGCAAACGCCTCCACCGCCTTCAATGTGTCGGATTTTTGCCTTTTGTATATCCACGCCGTCGCGTAAGCGGCCTTCGGGGCGTAGCTCGATTCGGGAAAGCTGTCGATTACCGCGCGGTAATTGACGAGCGCGGGATCGATCTCGCCGAGCCTCGTGAACTGGATCTCGGCCGCCATGAACCGCCGCTGCGCCATCTGTTCGCCGGAAGCTCCCTCCGACGCCCCTTTCTGCAGTTCCAGGAGCCTTTTTATGCTGGTCGCCTTCTGCTGCGCAAGGAGGGCATACGGCGACGAGGAGGATTCCTTCCCGGCCATGTCGAACGCAGC
>JALOPX010000129.1 GCA_025453655.1 Candidatus Krumholzibacteriia bacterium | reverse complement strand
CGGGGGGATAGGCAAAAATTCATGTCGTCGATCACGAGGCGCGGGAGGCCGGTTCCGCGCCTCGTCATTCGACGATCGCCGCGTCATATAGGAATTGGACATTTCAGGGGAGCCACCCACCATAAAGCGGGATTCCGCGCAGAGGCCCGCAAGTGGACGAAGGGAATCCCCGCCGCCCTAGCCGAGCCTCGGATCGTACCTGTCGATGCTGTGAATGGCGGCGGGATCGCGCCTTGCCGGTCTTTCCTTTTCAGCGCTCTTCTGCTGGTCGCTCAGCCCCTCGAGGTTTTCAGATTTCTTCCCGACGATGACGAGTGTTATAAGCATCCGGTCATCCGGTATCCCGAGGATCTCCTTCGCCTTTGAGGGGCTGTAGCCCGCTATCGGGTGGGCCACCAGGCCCATCTCCGTCGCCCGCAGAACGATCGCCGACACCGCCATGCCGATGTCGAAAAGGTAATATTCCCTTTCCTTTATGAGGCAGTCGTCATCCTTTTTCCCGAAGGCGGCGATTATCATCGACGCCTTTCGAGCCCATTCGTTCCCCCGGCTGAGGGCTTCGTGCATCCTGCCGAGGATATCCGTCCCGGTGACGAAGACGAAGCGCCACGGCTGGTTGTTGAAGCATGACGCCGTCAGCCGCGCCGCTGCGGCGAGCTCCGCGACGATATCGTCGGTTGCCTCGAACCCTTCGAGGGCCCGGTACGCCCTTCGTTTCTCTATGGCCGTCCTTACATCCATGGAGACCCCTTTCGTTCAGTCCGGCCCGCATCGGCCATCCGCCTCTTTCCGGCCGGGCATAAAGGATATTCCAGCAGAAAGAGGGCCGCAGCACAATGACAATCGCAGCTCCGGGAAAGGGGGTGATTGACAGGGCGAAGCATTCTCTGCGATTATTCGCGGGATTTGCGTCCCGGTTTCCTGCAACCCCACTTCCCGGAGGCGATTCGATGAAGATAAGGATCAGGTTCCTTGCGGCGCTTCTGCCGGCCCTCGCGCTGTCGTTTTCAAACGGGCGCGTCACGGCGGAGGGGATAAATTATCCCGAGACGAGGAAGGTCGGCCAGACGGACGAATATTTCGGCACGAAGGTGGCGGACCCGTACAGGTGGCTCGAGGACGACAATGCCGCCGACGTCAAGGCGTGGGTCGAGGCTCAGAACGCCCTGACCTTCTCGTACCTCGAAAAGATTCCGTTCAGGGACAGGCTGAGAAAACGCGTCACCGAGCTCGTTAATTATCCAAAATATTCGTCTCCTCAAAAGGCCGGGGAGTATTACTTCTTCTACAAGAACGACGGCCTTCAGAACCAGTCGGTGATCTATATCCAGAAGGGGCTCGGCGGCGAGCCCGGGGTTTTCATCGACCCGAACCTTCTTTCCGGGGACGGCACGGTGAAGATACGCCTGGGCGAGCCTTCCAGGGACAACAGGTATATCGCGGTATTCCGCTCGGAAGCCGGTTCCGACTGGCAGGAGATCAGGATCGTCGAGATAGAGACCCGAAGGGAGCTCGAGGACCGCGTGAAATGGGTCAAGTTCAGCGGCGCGGACTGGTACGGCGACGGTTTCTTCTACAGCGGTTACGACAAGCCCGCGGAAGGGGACGAGCTCAAGGGGCAGAACACCGGCCAGAAGGTCATGTACCACAGGCTGGGGCAGGCCCAGGAGAATGACGAGGTCGTCTTCGAGGATCCAGGGAAACCGCTGATGTATTTCTGGGCCTCCGTTACCGAGGATCAGAAGTATCTTCTCTTGTACAAGGCCGAAGGGTCGAGCGGCAACGAGGTCCACTACAGGCCGCTCGGCGGCGACCAGGGCGGATTCATCCCGCTGATCGAAGGGTTCGAGAACGACAGCTATGTCGTCGACAACGTCGAGGGCGGGTTCATCCTGTTCACCAATATCGACGCCCCGAACGGCAGGGTGGTCAGGGTGGATCCCGCGCATCCGGGAAGGGCGGACTGGAAGACGATCATACCGGAAAAAGAGGATGTTCTCTCCGGAGTCACCGGGGCGGGGGGCCGCCTCTTCTGCGATTACCTCAGGGACGCCAGCAGCCGCGTGGCGGAGCACAATCAGGACGGCGCCCTGGTCAGGGAGATAGAGCTTCCGATGGTCGGATCGGTGGGGGGGTTCAACGGGAAAAGGGAGGACACGGAGGTCTTCTACACATTCACATCCTTTACCTGGCCTCCGACGATATTCAGGTACGACATCGCCTCGGGCAGGTCCGAGGTATTCCACAAGACCGAGGTCGGGTTCGACGTCGGCGACTTCGAAGCGAAGCAGGTTTTTTTCGCGAGCAAGGACGGCACGAAGGTGCCGATGTTCCTCATAAGCAGGAAGGGCCTGAAGCTCGACGGCGGCAACCCCGTCTTCCTCTACGGTTACGGCGGGTTCAACGTAAGCTTGACGCCGGCCTTTTCCGCCACCAGGATCGTTCTCGTCGAGAACGGCTGCGTCGTGGCCGTCCCGAACCTGAGGGGAGGCGGCGAATACGGCGAGACCTGGCACAAGGCGGGATCAGTACTGAACAAGCAGAACACCTTCGACGATTTCATCGCGGCCGCCGAATATCTCATATCGGAAAAGTACACTTCGCCCGGCAGGATCGCCATATCCGGCGGCTCGAACGGCGGCCTTCTCGTCGGCGCGTGCATGGTGCAGAGGCCCGACCTCTTCAAGGTGGCCCTGCCGGCGTTCGGCGTTCTCGACATGCTGCGTTACCACAAGTTCACGATCGGCTGGGCGTGGGCCGGCGACTACGGCTCGAGCGATGACGAGGAGCAGTTCCGGTACCTGCTGGGGTATTCGCCCCTCCACAACGTAAGAGAGGGCGTGAAATACCCGGCGACCCTCGTGACGACCGCGGACCACGACGACCGCGTGGTGCCGGCACATTCCTTCAAGTTCATCGCCGAGCTCCAGGAGAAGCACAGGGGGGACAATCCCGTCCTCATCAGGATAGACGTCAGGTCGGGACACGGCTCGAGCAATACGACGAAGATGATCGAGGAATTCACCGACGAGGTCGCGTTCATGTTCCACAACCTGGGGATCGATCTCAAGTGAGGTCATGGGCCGTTGGGATAAAAAAGATTCCGTGCGGGGCCTGACGGCCGGAGCCGGAAAAGACATGATGGCGCCGGGAGAGTTTCGTGGATCCACGACCGGCGCCGTTTTTTCTTCACAATGAGACAAATCTGTAATACGATCGCCGGTAATAAACGAACATGGTGACGGGCGAACCGAACCCGAGAGGTGGAAGAGATGAAAAGATGCTTAGCCGTGCCCGCCGCCGCGGCGGGGATCCTCATCCTTGTTTACCCGGCGGTAAACCTCGCGACGGGCGGGGAGGGGGGTAGCGCGCCCTTCGGCGCCTTCAGGGAAAGCGATTTCGAGCGTCCGCAGACCTGCCGCCAGTGCCACATCGACATCTACGAACAGTGGAGCCAGTCGATGATGTCCCAGGCCTATACGCACCACTGGGACGAGATAGAGTATTTCGATCTGGCTCTCGAGCACGTCAAGCGGGATCCCTCTCTTGAGGACGCTGTCGCCGGGTGCAACGGCTGCCATACGCCGCTGATGTGGATCACGGGGACGAAGACGCCTCCGCGCCCCGAGGCCGGCTCGAGGGCGAACGAGAGCGTATCGTGCGACATCTGCCACACGATCACGGCGAGGACGGGCGACCCTTCCGTGAACTTCAACTACGTGCATTCGCCAGGCCGCGTGAAATACGCGAACCGCGAGGGGGTCGTTTCGCCGCACCATGAAACGGCGAAAAACGATTTCGTAAGCACAGCCCCCTACTGCGGGATATGCCATAACGAAAAGAATCCCTACGGGATCTGGGTCAAGTCGACCGAGCTCGAATGGGCCGAAGGGCCTTACAACGCGCAGGGGGTCCAGTGCCACGCCTGCCACATGCCGAAGGCGCCGGGCAGGAACGCCAACACGGCGAGGAAGGAACACCCCGACGTCGCCCAGCATCTCTTCCACGGCGCCCACGATCCAGGCAAGGTGGGGGGATCGATCGAGATGAGGATGCATCCCGGGGAACGCGAGCTCGAGCCCGGCGACCGTGCCGTGATAAAGGTCCAGCTTTTCAACGGGAAGTGCGGCCACAAGGTCCCGTCCGGATCGGCCGAGGAGAGGCAGCTCTGGCTTCGCGTCACGGCCGTCGATTCCGAGGGGAGGGAGTTTCACCTCCCGGTCGACAGGAAGGGGTTCGAGGGGGAGGACGAGACTATAACGAGCAACATCCCCGCCTACCAGGATATCGGTTTCATGCGCGGCGATCCCTCTTTCGCGGGTATACCGAGGGACTCCCTTCCGGAAGGGGACAGGATCTTCTGCCTCCCATATTTCGACAAGGAGGGGCGGCGAACGATAGCTCAGTGGAACACGGCGTCGCTCGGGACCGATTACAGGATCGGCCCGAGGGAGACGAAGATCGAGACCTACACCTGGGCCCTTCCAGACGACATCGCCCCCGGAAGGGTGACCGTCAGGGCGACGCTCAACTATCGGAGGCTCGTCGCGTCGGTCGCCGGGCTGCTGAAGGTCCCGGCCGACGAGACGGAGATCGTGAAGGTAAACGACGCCGAGACCTGGTTCGAGGTCGTGGACTGAAGGAGCCGGACGGCTTCAGGCCGCCGCATGTGATAATGAATGGGATCGATGCGAAAAACGGAACCCCGATACCGATGGAGGTAGCCGATGATGACGCTTAAGAAAAATAGAACGAAGAATCTCGTGATGGCGCCCTTTCTCGCCGCTCTGCTCCTGGCGCTTCTACCGGCCGTCTCGAACGCCATCCCGGCATTCGCGAGGAAATACAAATTCTCCTGCACGACCTGCCACGCCCCGGCCCCGAGGCTCAAGGCGTACGGCGAGGATTTCGCGGGGAACGCATTTCAGCTTCCCGACGGAGAGGAGCCCGCGCGCGCCTTTCACGACACGGGCGACGACCTTCTCACCCTCCAGCGCGATTACCCGATCGCCGTCAGGTTCGACGCCTACATGCAGTCCACGTACAACAAGGACAGGGGGGGGATGAACGACCTGAAAACCCCCTACGGCATAAAGATCCTTTCCGGCGGGAACATCTCGAGTTCCATAGGCTATTATTTCTATTTCTACATGTCGGAGCAGGGGGAGGTGGCCGGGGTGGAGGACGCCTACGTCCACTTCAACAACCTTTTCGGAACGGAGCTCGACATCATGGCCGGGCAGTTCCAGGTCTCCGATCCCCTTTTCAAGAGGGAGTTGCGCCTGACGTACGAGGACTATCTTATTTACAAGACGAGGGTGGGAGAATCCCCGACGAACCTCGCATACGACAGGGGGCTGATGTTCCTCTACGGCCTCCCGACGGGGACCGACATCGTTCTTCAGATCGTGAACGGCAACGGGATCGGGGAAAAGGGGGAGTCCGGCTTCTTCGACGCCGATGAATGGAAGAACACATTTCTCAGGGTGTCGCAGCAGGCGGGGCCGGTGAGGCTCGGAGGTTTCGGGTACCTTTGCAACACCAGGATGAGCAACAGCGGCAATTCCGAACCGGAAAAGCTGATCGACAACAGGCATTATTACTGGGGGGTCGACGGCACGGTCGATTTCAAAGACAGGGTCCAGCTCAACGCCCAGTACCTCGAGCGTTACGACGAAAACCCCGACTTCCTCGCCGATAAACCCGCCGACGAGATAAAAACGTCCGGCGGATTCGCCGAGCTCGTCTGGCTGGTCCGGGGGGAAATGGGGCGGCCCTTCGTCACGCTGCTGTATAATCACATGGAATCGGATTACGAGGGGCTTGACCACCGGTCGATGACCGCCGGATTCAGCTATCTTCTCCGGAGGAATTTCCGCCTGCTCGCGGAGGCGACGTACGAGGCCGAGCGCGAGGACTACGGTTTCACGGCGGGGGCGTCGACGGCGTTCTGAAAAGCGGGGCCGGACGAAGCCGGCCTCACATGTTGACGGCGATCTGCCTGAAATGAAAACCGTAGACCGCCATGGTCATCGCGAGCGGGAACCTCTGCGGATATCTGAAAAGGCTCAGGAAGAAAAGCTTCCAGAAGTACCTTTTCCCTTTTTCCCTTATTCCCAGGGCCCAGGTGAGCCTGACCAGGGTCAGAAGGTCCGCCAGGCTGACCCTTTCCTTTCGCTCCTTCGGGGCCTTGTATTCCCTCAGGAAGGTCTTTATGCGTTCGTAATAGCCGTTCTGCGAGTAAATGGTCTTCAGAATGTCCCTGTATCCGTTCACGAGGTTCTGGTAGTCCATCCTGGGGATGAAATTGGTCGAGCAATCCATGTTGTCGCCGCTGACCCTGTCGACGAGGCGTTTCTCGGATTTCAGCCTGTTGAAAAGCCGCGTGCCCGCGGGGGCATTCAGGATACCCACCATGGCGGTCACGATCCCGCTGTTCTGTATGAATTTTATCTGCTGCTGGAATATTCCCGGAGGGTCGCTGTCGAATCCCACGATGAACCCGGCCGAGACCATGAGGCCGCGCCGCTGGATCTGCCTGATCGTTTCGACGAGATCGCGGCCGCGGTTCTTGTATTTACCGCATTCGGCGAGACCGTCGTC
>JALOPX010000128.1 GCA_025453655.1 Candidatus Krumholzibacteriia bacterium | reverse complement strand
CGCCTCATCGTCGGCATACGGAGAGACGGAAAAGCTCCCGAAAACCGAGGATATTGTTCCTCAGCCGCTTTCCCCGTACGCGGTGAGCAAGCTCGTCGGGGAGCATTACTGTTCGGTCTATTCGAAGGTTTATGGATTGCCGACGATAAGCGTCCGCTATTTCAACGTGTTCGGCCCGAGGCAGGACCCTGCGTCCCAGTACGCGGCCGTCATACCGATATTCATCTCGCATCTGCTCCGCGAAGAGAGCCCCACGATTTACGGGGACGGGGGGCAGAGCCGGGACTTCACTTATGTCAGCAATGTGGTGCGGGCGAACATCCTGGCGTCCAGGTGCGGTAAGGCTGCGGGACAGATGGTGAATGTGGCCTGCGGCGAGCATTATACGCTCAATGAATTGTTCCAGCAGCTCTGCGGGCTGACGGGGAAAAACGTAAAACCGCTCTACGCCGATCCGCGGGCGGGAGACGTGAGGCATTCCCACGCGGATATCTCCAGGGCGAAAGACCTGTTCGGGTACAAGGTCGACGTTTCGTTCGCCGAAGGGCTTGAGAAAACGGTGGACTGGTACCGCAGGACACTGGCAAAGGTCTGAAGCGGGCTTTTTCGCTTTGCACCGGAGATGAAAAGCATATACCTTGTTAACCTGATTGAGAGGGAGGCGATCCATATCAAAGGGCAGATTGGAATGGTAACCGGGGGCATTGTCCTTGCCGCGCTGATCATCGGGCTTTGCGGCGGCGCGGCGGCGCAGGAAGTTCGTCTTCGCAGGGGAGACAGGCTGGCTCTCGACGTTCCCCAGAGGCAGGAATTGAACAGGCAGCTGACGGTAAGCGAGAACGGGACGGTTCTGATGCCTGTGCTCGGCGAAATTCCCGTCGAGGGAATCCTGCTTCAGGAGGCTGAGGAACTTCTGCTGCGAAGGCTGCGTGATGTATATCCGAGCATTCAGCGGATAGTCCTGAGCCTGGTCGACGAGGAATCGAGGCGCCTGATATACGTCCACGGCGAAGTGCTCAATCCCGGCAAATACGAATTCAAGAAAAATCCCAATCTTTGGGAAGCTGTTCGGGAAGCGGGCGGTTCCACGGCGACTGCCGCTCTGGAAGCCGTCCGGATAATCAGGGCCGAGGCTGAAGGGCGAAGAACCTTCATCGTCAACCTGCAGGAAGTAATCGACAACGGCAAGATGGAGTCGTTGCCCGAGCTTCGTCCCGGAGACACCGTGATAGTCCCCGTAAGGATGGCGCAGTATTCGGGAAGCGGTTCGGTGAGGGTGATAGGGATGGTCCTTCATCCGGGGCCCTACCAGCTTTCAGGGACACAGTCCCTTACAGACGCGATCCTCGCCGCAGGAGGACCGGATTCCGACGCGAACCTCGGCAAGGTAAGGGTGATAAGGCATCTTCCCGAAGGCACCGTCGTGACCATCCAGGTCGATTACGCGAGGTACCTCGCAACCGGCGACGCCAGGCAGAATCCGGCCATCCTTCCGAACGACACGGTCAACGTGCCGCGCGACAGAAATGTTCTGAGAGTCCTCTTCAGCGACCCCAGATATCTATTGGGTTCCCTGACAGCGACGGCGGCTCTTATCGCCGTCGCGAGAAGATAAGAAGGGAGACGGGGTGGAAAACGTCAGGAAGCACGTCCCAGAGGAAGAGCAGAAGGTCGACCTCCAGGTATATTGGAAGATATTCTGGAGGAAGAAGCTCTATCTTCTCATACCGGTGCTGCTGTCGCTGATCATCGCGGTATTCGGCGTCCGATACCTTACCCCGATATACGAATCCTCCACCCTTGTATCCGTCGAGGAACAGAATGTGTTCTCCCAGACGATGGGAAGGTACATCACGCCCGTCGAGGACCGGCAGCGCACCAGGGACAGGCAGTACAGGGCGATGATAGAGACGCGCATCAGAAGCAGGGAATTTCTCGAGGCTGTGATCATGGACCTGGGGCTTCACAAGTCTTACAACATCAGGCGCGAAATCGAAAACTCGAAAAACAACCCCTCCGGGCTCTCGGTGGACGAAAGGATCATCAGAAGGCTTGTCGCCCTCCTGAGGGACAAGATCGGGGTTGAGAACACGATGCCCGGGTTCTACACGATCAGCGCCTTCGATTCCGATCCGGGGACTGCGCACGTGCTTGCTTCGAAGGTGGCCGAAAAATACATCGACGTGACACAGCAGGACAAGCTTCAGGGCCTTCGCCAGGCCGGAGCCTTCAGCGACGAGCAGCTGGCGATCTACAAGGAGAAGCTGGAAACCTCCGAGAAGGAGCTTTCGCGAATCAAACGCGAATTGTCCGCGACCGATATAGAGACCAACCCGGTGAACGCGGTGAATCTCCACATAGCGGAAGCAAGGAAGACGACGCTTCAGGCCGAGGCCGAGAAAAACCGCATCGATCTCGGGCGGATCAGGGAAAGGCTCAGCGCCATATTCGGCATGGTGCCGACGACGGACCGCATAGCCTCGGACCAGTCTCTCGCCAACATGGAGAATCGCCTCATAGCCCACGGGGAAGAGAGGCTTCTTGCGGTGATGAGCGGGGAGGCGGAAGACGATCCGCGGGCCGATTCGGTTGAATTGCTCTGGGAAGAGCTCAGAAGACGGGTGTCCGAGATAGTGATGGAGGAATACCAGGAGTTCTCCGCGGACCTCAGACCCCTTATAAACGAATATTTCTTTCAGCGCTACAAGGTGGATTATTACGTGTCCCTGGAAAGAACCCTCCAGGGTTACATAGACCGCCACAAGGAAAACCTGTCGAGGCGTCCCCAGCTTTCCCGCGAGGAAAACCGCATAAATCACGAGGTTGAGACAAACAGGGCCATATACCAGGCATTCATAGAATCGAAGACTTCGGCGCAGATAACCGAAGCCGTGCAGAACACCAATCTCGGCCTGAGGGTGAGCATAATCGAGCAGGCGGAACGTCCTTTCATACCCGTGAAACCGAACAAGCTGAAGATAATACTCATCGCGGCGATATTCGGGGCGGCCTGCGGCATCAGCGCGATCCTGGTGACCGAATACGCCGACGATTCATTCAGGACCATCGAGGAAGTCCAGAGGATAATAAAAGTCCCGGTTCTCGGCACCGTGCCGAAGACGGTGGCCCATTTCTCGTGGGAGCGCAAAAAGCGCGGCAGGATGATAATCGCCTGGACGATAGGCATCTTTCTTTTCGTGTCGATAATGAGCGGAGCCCTCTACATGTACGCGAGAGCGCTTAAAAGCTCCGGCATCGGAGTGGAGCTGATGGAAGAGAATAACGGAAGGTAGAATTTGGAAGAGAAGAAGCAGACCATCTACGACGTCTTCGACCAGGAAAGCCCGATCGCGACCGAAATGCGAAGGCTCTACTCGAATATCCGTCATATAGACGGAAGGGCGGCCAAGAGGAGTTTTCTCGTCACGAGCGCGAACAGGGGGGAAGGCAAGAGCACCGTGGCGTCCCACCTCGCCCTCACCGTGGCGAGATTCCGGGGGAAGAAATCGCTGATCGTCGACGCCGATCTCAGGAGGCCGCGCCTTCACGAGATATTCAACGTTAAAAAGGAGCCGGGGCTTCTTGAATGCCTTATGGGGGAAATCGATCCTCTGGAAGCCGTAAAGGACACTCCGATAGAAAACCTGAAGGTGATCCCGGCCGGCAGAAGGGTCAAATCGCCCGCCCATCTTTTCGAGGGCGAGGTGATGTCCGAGATCTTCGAGAAGATAAAATTTTATTACGATATAGTCATAGTCGACAGCGCGCCGATCATTCCCGTCAGCGATCCGATGCTGATTTCGAGCGTCGTCGACGGCGTGATAATCGTCCTGCTTGCCGGCATGACCCCTAGAAACGTCGCGATGAGGGCAAAGAACATACTTCTCGACGCCAACGCGAATCTGCTCGGCGTGGTCGTCAATAATCTCTCGGAAGTGCTGCCATATTATTACGATTACAGGTACTACGGCTATACGGAGGATGAAAAAACGTGAGATCAAGCATGCGCCGCCATGGGAATCGGATACCGGCTGCTTCGCGGCGGCGGCCGCGGGCGATATCTCCGGCCGGAAGGATCTTTCTCGCCGCTTTCAGCGCCGTTGTCGCCTCCGGTTTCATCCCGGCCGTGAGTTTCGGCCAGGATTCCCTTTGCGTGCACTTCGCCGGGGAGCGCGGGGGCTTGCATATCGATCTTGGCGGCGAATATTCGATGAACGGCCTCATTCCCCTGACCATGTGCGATCTTAGGCCCGGGGAGAGCTGGAATCTCACGGTGAACGGGAAGGGGCTCGAGACCAGGCGCGGGTATTTTCAGCTGGACGCCGCCGGGGTCCCGGGGATAAGGGGCAACAGGATGTCGACCTTCCTGAGAAACTCCATGATGCCAGGCTGGGGATCGATAAAGGCGGGGAGAAGGACCTCCGGCCTGACCGATCTGGGCCTGGCCGCCCTCTTCGGATACTACTTCATGATCGAGGAATTCGAATACAGGGATATGAAGGAAGAGTACGATGAACTGGGTGAGAGGCTTGAGAATGCCGTCTCGCTTGATGAAAGGGAGAGGCTTACGGACGCGATGCATTCAGCTTCAAAAGCCCTGAATGCACAGAACACTCACAGAAAGAGAGTCCTTTACGCGACCGCCGCCGTGTACGGATATCAGTTGCTCGATCCGCTTCTTTGCGGAAGCCCGCCCGGCTGGGATTCCGACGCCGGAGGGAGCATAATCAGGCTTGATCTTCCCGAACGCAGCAAGGCCAAAGCCCTTTTTTATTCAGCCGTATGGCCGGGGAGGGGGCAGCTGTATCAGGGGAAGATAACCCGTGGAATCCTTTTTCCCCTCCTCTCCGCGGCGGCGGGGGTTTACGCGCTGGACAGGATGAACAGCGTCGACGAATATTCGGTGTTGTACGAGGTGGAGATCGAAAAATGGCAAAGCGCCGTGTCGCCGGAGGACAGGACGTATCACGGCGACAGGGCTTCTTCCATATGGGAAGATCTTGAAGAAACCAGACAGGAAAGAAACACGGCATTTATTGTTTTCGCCGGGATCTGGGGTTTGAACGTTTTGGATACATTCTTCGAACATGAGGAATACGTTCCGTCTCCGGGATTCACGATGGATTTTACTCCCGCCGGAATGACTTTTGTGATGAAATTCTGATATATGGAGGTGCTCCCGATGAGGAGTCTGTTTTCAATGATTCTGCTGACAGCGTTCGTAGCTTTTTCCGGTTTTGGATGCCTTGAGGACATAGAGGAAGTGCCGCTGGACCGGGACGGGGATCCGCTCGAGGCGCCCGCCGGCGTCAGTGCCGGCGTGGGGGAGGGATCCATCCTCCTGTCCTGGTCGCCGGTCGACGGAGCTTCGTCGTACAATGTCTACAGGAGGGCTTCCTCCGTATCGGCGTCCGTGCTCGCCGGCAACACCTCATCTACCTCCTATCTCGACGATGGGTTGGTGAACGGCAGGGAATACATGTACGCCGTGGCGGCGCTCGATTCGAGGGGACTGGAAGGCAGAAGGACGGAGGAGATCGCCGCCGTGCCGTCGGTATATTCGATAAGGATCGGGGACGGCAGCGGTGTCGCCAACTCGGGAACCGTGGATATTACGATAACCGCCCCTTCGACGACGATACTGATGAAGATCTCGGATATTTACGAGATGTCGGCGGTGCAGTGGGAGATTTTCTCGAGCACCAGGGAGTGGGATATCGGATCGGGCGAAGGAGTAAAGACCGTTTATGCTCAGTTCCAGGACCAGAATGGAAGTTGTTCCGGCGTCATTTCGGAGGACGTGGTGCTGGATACGTACGCAGAGATCAGTTCAGTCTCCGTATCTCCGGATCTTGCGAAGTATCCCCTGGGGGCGACTGTTCGTTTAAGCATCACGCCGGTCGGATTAGAGAGGAACGGGACGGCGTGGGTAGAGATCGAGGATATGTCGGAGGCGATCGAGCTTTTCGACAACGGTCTTGGCGGAGACCAGCTGGCGGGAAACGGCGTGTACGAGAGGTCATACTCCTTCCCGTTGAGTTTCAGGGGAACCGAGCTCGGCGTAGCCGGCACATTCGTCGACAGGGCCGGGAACAGGTCGCCGTCAAAAGAAGCCCAGAGGAAGATCTCTTTCACCGACGCTCCCGAACCGGTGAGATTGATCGGAGCCATCGATTCGACCACGAGCAGCATAACCATCAAATGGGTTGAATCGACCGAGACGAATTTCCTGGCTTACAGGATATACAGGAGCAGAACGCCGGGAGTAACCGAATCTCCTGAAAATTTCGTCCGCGGCCTGGATAACAGATCACAGACGAGTTATCCGGACGGCAGCCTTATTGAGGGAGCCACATATTACTACCGGATATTCGTGGTCAACGATCTGTACGATACGGCGGGAAGCAACGAGGTGGCGGCCCGGACATATGACGCATATCCCTCGGCGGTGACCCTCGATCCCCCGTCGGCGGTCGGTTCCGATCGTCTGACCCTGACATGGAGCGTTAACGACGATACCGATTTCGAGGAATATCGCATATACCGCTCCACGACACCCGGAGTCACGACGAGCTCGGAGAGGCTCCCTTACATAAGCGATCGCGAGATAACCTGGT
>JALOPX010000127.1 GCA_025453655.1 Candidatus Krumholzibacteriia bacterium | reverse complement strand
CCCGGATGCGAGCAGATAACGCGCTCATCGGCATTGTCCCCACGCGCGTGGGGGTGAACCGGTCAACTTCTCCGAGATTCAGGACACCTTTGGATTGTCCCCACGCGCGTGGGGGTGAACCGGCAACAAGGACACAATGGAGTAAAGAGTTGGTGTGACAATCATCCACAATACTTCGACGGTGTTAATTACAGATAACCAGAAGGCAAATCGACAGAAGAGATTGAGACTTGCAAAGCCTGCACCGGGGACTGCCGCATGCCTGTCCCTTTAACGAAAAACCTTGTGGTGATATGCGGAAATAGACCACGTCGTAAAACGCAAGTAGTGTATTAGTCAGATAATGGGATCATAAAAAAGGCGTCAGCATTTGTCTATATACCTCTCGATCTCCCAGTCGGTCACGGCGATCCGGTACTCGAGGGCTTCCTTCTCCTTCGCTGCGGCGTACTTGCCGAAGAGCTCGTCGCCGAGAAGCTCGCGCATCAGGGCGCTGTCCTTGAAGAGCCTGACAGCGTGCGCGAGCGACTGCGGAAGGATCTCGATCCCCATCGCCTTAAGCTCGGCGTCCGTCTTGTCGTAGACGCTGTCTCCCATCTCCTGGGGAAGTTCCATGTTCCGCCTGATCCCTTCGAGGCCGGCCTTGAGGATCGCCGCGAAGAGAAGGTAGGGGGAGGCGCTGGGGTCGGGGCATCGAAGCTCCGCCCTCACCGAGGATTCCCTCCCCTTGGTGAAATGGGGGATCCTCACGAGGGACGAACGGTTCTTGCTCCCCCAGCATATGTAGACCGGGGCCTCGTATCCGGAAACGAGCCGCTTGTACGAGTTCACCGTCGGATTGGTCAGCGCCGACATTTCCCTTATATAAGCGAGGATCCCCGCGATGAATTGCTTCGCGAGGGGGGAGAGCCTGTTGGCGTCCGAGGGGTCGTAGAAGACCGGCGAGCCGTCCACCCCGAAGAGGCTGCAGTGGATATGCATCCCGCTCCCCGGCTTGCCGAAGAGGGGCTTCGGCATGAATGAGGCTATGAGCCCGTGCTTGTGCGCTATCGACCGGATGATCTTCTTGAGGATGATGACGTTGTCGGCCGTCGTGACGGCGTCCCCGTAACGGAAACCCACTTCGTGCTGGCCCACCCCGACCTCGTGGTGGGCCCGCTCCGAATCTATTCCGAAGGTCTTCAGCGCGATCATGATCTCCTTGCGGATATCGCTCCCGATATCCTTCGCGGAGCTGTCGAAGTACGATCCGGTGTCGAACTCCGGGGTTACGAACCTGCCGTCGTCGCATTTCTTGAAAAGGTAGAACTCCACCTCGGGACCTACGTTGAAGATATACCCGAGCTCCCTCGCCTCGGAGACGATCCTCTTGAGGACGGCCCTCGGGTCCCCCTCGAAGAGGTTCCCTTCCGGCGTGTAGATGTCGCAGATGAACCTCGCGGTCTTGCGCTTCTCGCCCTCCACCGGGAGGACGGCGTAGCTTCCCGGCTCCGGCATCAGGTACATGTCGCTTTCCTTGGTCCTCGCGAATCCCCTTATCGAGGATCCGTCGAACCAGACCCCCTTTTCGAGTGCCGATCGAAGGGCCTCCACCGGGATCTCTATCGATTTGAGAACGCCGAAGATGTCGGTGAACTCGAGCTCGACGAATACGACGCCGTCCGATTTCGCTCTTTCCAGAACCTCGTTTATCATGCCTGCCTCCGGGATTCGCGGTATCCCACCCTGGATTATCTGTAAACCATCATTGCTATAAGCGGAAAAAACCTCAGCGGGACTCTACAACTTATATTTTTTGATGTCCACATAAAATTGCAACCTTTTCGCAATTAAGCAGTTGGAGAATTTTTACGGTAAAAATAAAATTTATCGAAATCCCCCCTTGACAGAAGTGTGCATACAATATATACTGTGTATATACAATAGGCACACAGAAGGGAGCCAAAGGTGTTTATAGTGCTTTCACAGACGAATCCCGATCCGATGTACAAGCAGGTCAGCGACCAGATCAGGGACGCGATCGCGAGAGGGGATCTCAGGGGCGGGGAGAAGCTCCCCTCGATCAGGGAGCTTTCCCGGGATCTCGATACGAGCCCGATAACGATCAAGAGATCGTACAGCGATCTCGAGAGCGAAGGGTACATCGTCACGAGATCGGGGCTCGGCTCCTTCGTCGCCGAGCTCGACATGGAGGGGCTGAAAAAGGGGAAGGCTGCCGAGATACGGGGGCAGATCGCCTCGATCGTCGGGGCCGCGGCCCGTTTCGGGATAACCGCCGCCGAGATCAGGGATATGATCGAAACGTCGAAGGAGGAACTTGGTGGATAACGTTCTTGAAGCGAGGAATCTCGGGAAGGAGTACGCCGGGTTCGCCCTGAGGGACGTCTCCCTGACGATACCGCGGGGGTACATCCTCGGATTGATCGGGCCGAACGGCTCGGGCAAGACCACGACGATACGCATGCTGATGAACATGGTGAAGCCGTCCGCCGGCGAAATAAAAATCTTCGGCATGGATCCGGCGGAAAACGAAAAAGCGGTGAAGGACAGGATCGGCTTCGTCGGGGACGAGCAGTTCTATTACGAGAACAGGAGCGTCGCGTGGACGGAAGAATTCGTCTCGCGGTTTTTCGAAAAATGGGACGGCGAACTTTTCAATCGCCTTCTCGGCGGTTTCGGGATCGAGCGCCGCGCCGCGATAAGGAAACTGTCGAAGGGGATGAGGGTGAAGCTCTCGATAGCGATCGCCCTGTCGCACGACCCGGAGCTTCTCATCCTCGACGAGCCGACGGCCGGGCTCGACCCGGTGATAAGGAGGGAGATCCTCGACCGCCTCATGGAGTTCAGGGGGAACGAGGAGCGATCCATCCTGATCTCGTCCCATATCACCGACGACATCATGCGGGTCGCGGACGGCGTGGCCTTCATCGTGGACGGCCGGGTGGTCCTTCGCGACGAGAAGGATTCGATCGCGGCCGACTGGAAGAGGATTCATTTCAGGCCGGGCGCCGCGGGCGGCCGCCTGAGCGCGGGCCTCTCCTGCGTGAAGGAGAGCGCCTTCGGGCATTCCGGGATCACCCGGGAGTATTCGAAGATAAGGGAGGAGCTCGCCCCGGGATTGGCCTCGGGCGACGTCAGGGTCGAGAACGCGACCCTCGACGACGTTCTCATCTCGTTCGTGAAAGGGGAATGACGATGTTCGAGATAGTCAGGAAAAACATCTTCCGTTACGTCACGCCGCCGCTCGGCGTCTTCGCGGTGATGGCGATCTACGCCTTCTCGTCGGGGATCAACAATCCCGTGAATTTCGCCGGCCTTCTCGGGATCGTGACCTTCATCGTGACGCTGGCCCCGGCCCTCGTCATCGAGATGGAGGAGGAGAGAAACAAAGGGTACGCCTTTCTCGCGACGCTGCCTGTCGCGATTCGCGACGTCGTCCGGGTCAAATTCATGATGACCTTCTTTTCGATTCTCGCCCTCGGAGCGGCCGGCCTCGCGCTGCTTGCTTCGATCGGCCTTCCCGGATACCTTCTCTCCGAATCGGCGAAGACCCTCTCTCTCGGCATCGCGTTCTGCCTGATCTTCGAGTCGATCATCCTGGTCCTAGCCTTGAGATTCGGCTCTGCTCCTGCCCTCGTCGTTCTCCTCTTCACAACCCTGATGCTCAACATCCTGACCTTCGTAGTCGCTTCGGCGGGATTCGCGGGAGGATCCATCGTCACGATAGCCGGGAAGATATTCAGCGCGGTGCCGTGGCCTTTCGCGGCGATTCTTCTCGCGGCCGGCGTGGCCGTCTTCCTGATGATGATCCCCGTCGGGGCGCGCGTGAAGGAGTCGAGGATAGTATGAGGCGCGAAAACAGTGGGGAGTCCGTGAAGGCTTTTGATGCGGGAGCCTCCGTCCGTAACGTCCGTACCGAAAGAAGGGGAGGGAGTTTTTTCCGCTGCGCGGCGGCGGCAGTGCTGCTTGCGTTCGCTCCGGCGTGCGGAGCCCCTTTTGGATCCGCACCCGCCGGCGCTCCGGCTCTCTCAGCGGAGCAGAAGGAATTGAACAGGGCATCTCTGGAAATGGTATGGAGCACTGTCAACGAGAGGTTCTGGGACCCGGAGTTCCGCGGAGTGGAATGGGCGGCGGTGCGTGAAAAACACATGGCGTGGCTCGACCGCGCGTCGACGATGGAGGAGGCCCGGGGTGTCATGAGCGCGATGATCGATCTTCTCGGCGTCTCGCACATGACGATCATTCCCTCGGCCTTTCTGAATGGGGGCCTGAATGACGGCGCGCCGGGCCTCGTCGAGACCGCCCCGCCGGAGGGAACGAATCCGGCCGGGGAACATGGATCAGCCTTCGTTCTCGGGCACCTTCCCCCCGTCGCAGTCACGTTCGAGTCGAGGGGGATCGACGACGATATAGGATACATCCGGTTCGACTGTTTCATGGACCCCGTCTTTCTGATGACCCGGTTCAACGGGGCGATGGAATCGTTTCTGGAGCGCGAGGGGGTCGTCATCGATCTTCGGGGAAACATGGGCGGAGTCGGGGCGATGGTGATGGGGATGGCCGGGTGGTTTGCGGTGGAAAAGGGCGCGAGCATGGGGACCATTGTCACGCGGGAGGCGCGCCTGGATTTGATCCTGAATCCCAGGCCGTCCGCGTTCGGGGGACGTCTCGCCGTTCTCGTCGACAGCCTGACGGTTTCGTCGGCGGAGATGATGGCCGCCGGGCTGCAGGAGACGGGCCGCGCGAGGATTTTCGGCGGGCGCACGATGGGAATGGCGCTCCAGTCCGAGGTGATCCTCCTGCCCAACGGTGACGGATTCCAGTGCGTGACGGGGAATTACATTTCGCCGCTGGGGCGCTCGATCGAGGGGCGCGGCGTGATTCCCGACGTGGAGATCGCCTCGGCCGACGGGGCCGGGGCTGGAAGCGACGAGGCCCTGGAGGCCGCCGTTGCCTGGATAAGGGATGGTGACAATGATAATCGATAGGGAGTTCCGGCAGGCTTATTCATCAGGGAGGATTCAGATGCGGGACGGTTTGAAGAAATTGTTGTCGTTCGCGGCTGTTTCAGCCGCGGTTTTATCCGTTTTACCGGGACCTGTTTTTCCGTCCGGCGCGGATGCCGCGGGCGGGGAGCTTCCGTCCGGAGAATCGATCTGCGACAGGTTCGTCGAGGTGTCGGGCGGAATCGAGGCTTTCGGGCTGATCAGAAACCGCGTCACAAAGATGACGATCGAGATGGCCGCCCAGGGATTGAAGCTGGAAGCCACGGTCTACGCGGCCGCTCCCGGCCGTTTCTATTCCATCGTCGAAAGCCCCGCGATCGGGAGGATCGAAAGGGGCGTCTCCGGCGACGTCGTCTGGGAGAGGTCGCTTATGACCGGCCCCTCGGTGAAGGAGGGGGAGGAAAGGGCGATGATGCTCAGGGAAACGGCGTTCGACAGGAATATCCATTGGAGGAAGGCCTTCAAATCGGCCGAATGCACCGGGATCGAGAAGATCGGCGGCACCGATTGTTACAGGGTCGTCATGACCCCCGCGGAAGGGGAGCCGCACATCCATTTCTACGAGAAGGAATCGGGTCTTCTCGCGAGGGTCGAGAGCATCGTGCATTCCTCGATGGGGGCGATCCCCCAGGTCTCGAGCCTCGGAGACTACCGGGAAACGGACGGGGTCCTGGTCTCCTGGAGCGTCGCTCTCGAGATAATGGGCCAGCACAGGAGCATCAAGACGGTTTCGATCGAACATAACGTGGAGATGCCCGAGGGGATATTCGACCTTCCGGAGGATATCGCGGCGATTCTAAGCGCGAAGCAGGGCGGCTGAGCCGCGCCGGGGTGTTAACGTGTTTTGATCCCGGAGAAGCGCCGGCCGTCGTGCCGGGGCCGGGCGGAGTGCGGCGCGTCAGCGCAGAAGGACCGCCTTGCGGGAGATCTTCGCGTCCGGGGTCTCGAGAAGATAGAAGTATACGCCGCTCGCGAGGCGCGCGGGGCGCCATTCCACCGAATATTCCCCCGGATCGAGGACCGCGTCGACGAGGGTCGCCGCCTCGCGTCCCAGGGCGTCGAAGACGCGGAGGGTGACGCGGCCGCGAAGCGCGGTGGAGTAGGCGATCGTCGTCGAGGGATTGAACGGGTTCGGGACGTTCTGCCCGAGCGCCGTTCTGGCTTCCGGCAGGTCGGCGGGCGCGTTGCAGTCGACCTGGATCGTATCTCTGTAAAGAAGACGGTCGTGCGCCGTGACGGTCAGCACAAGCGGCTCCGCTCCCTCCATGATCTCGACGCCTATCGCGACGAGCGCGTTCCCTTCGCCGTCGGCCTCGGTCCTGCCGAAGCAGACGCCCTCCCCGTACAGCGCGGCGAGGGCTCCGGGGACGCCCGTCGACACGGAAAAAACCGTATCGCCCGGGGCGACGCAAGAGGGGTGCGAGACGGCCATCAGCGAGGGCGCGCCGGTCCATCCGTCCAGAAGGGGATCGCCGAGCAGGTTGAGACAGTAGAAACACCATCTGTGCGCGCCGGGCTCGTATTCGTCGGGAAGATCGAGGAAGGGAACCGTCTCGTCCTTCGCCCTCGACAGGGCAGCGCCGAGGGTGGTGTACCCTTCGGTGAAGACGGCGT
>JALOPX010000022.1 GCA_025453655.1 Candidatus Krumholzibacteriia bacterium | reverse complement strand
CAAGTATAATCAGTAGCGCAACCGTACATAATATGAACCTCACAATCTACTTAAAGCCCCTTTCATTATATATCCAGCTCGGCGATCATTTCAGTTCTGAAATCAAACATTACTCCCGTAAGCTTCGCGAAAAGGCGCAACGAAACTCCGACCAGATCATGCTCGGTCACAGGCAACTTGCGTTGTCGCGTTACCATTACCAGAAACTCACGTTCAGGCAGGCCATAGCCTGCGCTGTCAAAGCGCTCTCGCACTTTTCCTCTTCGAACGACAGGGACGACATCGTCGATTCCCTCTCGCACCTTGCGATCTATGAGGTGGAGAAGGGGGACTTGATCAGCGCGTCAGGGCACGTGAAGGAAGCCCGGGCGATATTCGACGAGATCCATTGCGAGTACCTTCGTCCGTATCTACTCCTCGCCGAAGGCGCGGTAACCCGCGCGGAAGGCGATGCCGCCGCCGAAGGGATTCTCGAGAATGCTCTGGCCACCAGCAGGAAAATGGGAACGCGCGAAATTACATGGCAGATTCAGAGACAACTTGCACTGTTATTCCTGGATTCGGGCGACATTCAGGCCTCCGCGGCCTTTTACCGGGACTCCATCGAGTCGATCAAGCAGATCACCGAGTCTATACCCGATGAAGGGATCAAGATGTCCTACCTTTCCCTTCCCTTCAGGAAAAGGGTTTTTGATGAAATCAAGGCCCTCCGATCTAAATAATATTTCGAAGCGACCATCCCTGATATGACCGCGGGCCGCCTCCCGGCGGCCCGCAGTATTCACGATACATGCATGAAGGTTTTTATTATTCGCATCACCGCCTGCTCGTGAAGTATCCGACCAGAAGGGATAGCCCGAGTGCAGGCAACGCCGTCAGGTAGTAAGACACTCCCTTCATGTGCAATGTCGCCGCAAGGATCGAAATCGAAATGACAAATATGGCGAAATACGAATATCGCCCCATCGAAATTCGACTTTCTTCCCTCGACCGGATTGCTTCCGCGATTCCGAGGACGGCGCCGAAAATGGGAAACGCGATCAATATGGCTCCACCTTCATCGACTCGCCTCATCCCCATTTCAATGCCCGACGTGAAGAGAACTATCCCGGACATATAGATTATCAATAACGATAGTGTTTTTCGAAACATAGACATCACGCCCCGTATACGGTGAACAGACAACTGAATATCGCCACGACCAACCCTGCAACGCAACAGGTTGTCGTACAGTTTGCCCATCCGGGCCCGGTCAAGTAACACCTGACGGCGCACCCGATGCACGTGGCCGCCGCACTCTTCGTAAAGCATTGCCAGTATGCCTGGGCACTGGAGCTTTCAGCCGTCAGCCGCATCACCTGCTTTTCGTCCAATCCCTGACGTGTCGCATTCTCCAATGCTTCCATGTCGAGGGGATGGGATATTTCATATCCCTCATGCTTGAAATATTCAGCGGCGGTGACGAGACACTCTCCTTCACTCTCGTAATAATAGATCATGGCCACCGATTCGTCGGATTCAGAATGCCTGCACGGGATCATCGTCAAATTGGAAATCCTGCCGTTTTCCCTGTCGCGGGTTCTGTAGCAGGCTGCTTCCCTCATTATGACCTTGTACCCTTTTTCCTCTATGACGGAAGCGAAAACGGGGTAGCTGATCCCCGACTCTATTTCATCCTCCATATCGGTCTCATCTATGGGAACGATTTCGATCTCCATTTCGTCCTCGAGCTCGCCACCTTCCGCCGGATCCGAGATATCTTTAGACTCACCGCAGGAGCCGAGAAGGAGCGCCATGATGGCAATAAGGAAGATCAACGTTTTTACTGATCTGAACATGACAACCTCCAATGAACGTTGGTGTGTCCCCCCGGTTCCGGATAACTGTTTTAATTCCATATCATAGGCATCGCCTCCTTCACCCGACCCGTTTAACCATTCAATTAACGATCCAATTTACGACCACTCCTGTATCCGTCTTCCACGGAAACCGGCTACGACCATTATGATACAGTCATCATGTTGCCCGATATATAGTTGAGAGTTCGTGTCATAGCCAGGTCTCGTGAATTCATGCGTTTTTTAACACGGATGCTACAATCTCCTGACGCAACCCCATGTCCATTTGTTCAGGGACGGTTCGGCACCTGTTCAGACCTTTATCGTAATAATTTGGATAACAATAAATAAGAACCACCACTGTCTACGGCATGGTTGCGCGATGGGGGGACTCAGAGCGGCACCGTAGAAACCGGATGGTTCTTAACTGAAAAACCGTCCATACAAGCCCGGTCTTTCATAAAGCTGGAACTGTTAAGCGACTGACTACCAACCCGTATATCAGGAATCGTGCCATCCGGAGCGTTGTCGTTTCAATTATCGTGGCCGGCGCTCATTTGGCATCATATTATAATACAATATGTTACGAGGCATAAAAAACAGGTTATTATGAATGACACTTCCTGCCCGGCATCGGATCTAAAATCCGGTGTTCACAAGATGAACACCATGAGCACAACTATATACATATGTCGATTAACGGCATTCCGTTTCGGGGATTTCAGCATATGTACATACTGTGCGCGGTGTAAACAGAATCGACAGCGCGGGACCGTTTCGCTCATGACCGAACGGAAGTAATGCTATAAATCTATTTCGATGAAGATCGATCTGCAGCGTTACCTGATGTAATACCCGAGGCCCGAACGTTTGAGTTCCTTGTAGAGTGTTCCTCTCGATATGCCGAGCCATCTTGCCGCCGCAGCCTTGTTGCCTCGGCAGATGTTCATCACCTTTTTGAGTTTCTCGTTGTTGCTCCCATGTTCCTGCATGTCCTGTTTGCTCTCGGCGATCCCTCGGTCTGTTTCGAAACGGTCTCTAATCCTCTCGGGAAGCATGTCGAAATTGATTATGCCGCCGCGGCCCATATACGCGAGCCGATCCAGAATGGAGAATAGTTCCCTGACGTTGCCCGGCCAGTGGTATACCTGAAGGCTTCGGAGAACCGAATCCTCGATCCTGACCGTCCGCCCTGCATTCGTACCGTTTCCGTTGCCGCACAACCGCAAGGCAATCAGCGGTATGATGTCCTCCGGCCTTTTCCTCAGAGGTTCGATGTGTATCTGGTCGACGCTTATCCTGTAATAGAAATCCTCCCTGAAAGCCGATTCATCGATCATCTTCTCGAGATTTCTATTCGTCGCCGATATTATCCTCACGTCGACGGGTCTCTCCACGTTCTCCCCGATTCTTCTTATTTTCCCTTCCTGGAGCACGCGAAGCAACTTGACCTGTTGAACTGAGGTCAATTCGCCGACCTCGTCGAGGAAAAGGGTCCCTCCGTCAGCTTCCTCGAAAAAGCCCTTTCTGTCCGTCGCCGCCCCGGTAAAGCATCCCTTTCGATGGCCGAAAAACTCGCTCTCGAAGAGATGGTCGGGTATGGCCGCGCAATTGACCGGGACAAACGGTTTCTTCGACCTGTCACTTGCCTCATGTATCAAGCCGGCAACCAATTCCTTGCCCGTTCCTGTTTCGCCGGTCACGAGAACCGGTTTGGAGAAGGTGCCCGCGAACATTATCTTCTTCCACAGCTCAAGCATGCTCGAAGAGACCGCGGCCAATCTGCCTGCTATCATTATCTCCGGGTCATATTCCATGCTTATAACCCTGCCGTTTTCAGCGCGTGAAGTTCGGATAAGCCCCCTCGTCCTTTTAAACGACAGGAGCCTGTCGAGGAGCTCGTCCGTCTTCGACCTGAGGAAATCGTCGTCCATGACCGAAAGCAGGTGGCCGGCCTCCATGAGGCACCTTATGGCTTCTTCGGCGTCATCGGTCGGACACGCCGGCATACCCGCTTTTTCACGGCCCTCGAATCCGCTCGCGTCAATCCCGGACAATATGGAGGCGTACATCAGGTGCGTTCTTGCCAGCTCATGGCTGCAGCCGCAGGCACGCAGAATATTTATCGATTCCCTGAACGCGTTCTTTCCCTCGGATTCCAATCCTGAATGAAACTTCAGGGTTCCGATCGCCCTGAAAACCAGTCCTTCGCACAATCTATCACTGTTAGATGCCGCCAGAGACAGCGAGGATTCGAGATACTTTTCAGCTTCGACGATCTTGCCGTCCTTAAGGAGAGTCCGGCCGATTCTCATCCTGACTTCGGACGCAACCTCCCCTTTCGCGGAAACGACGTCAGCCATCGCGAGGCTTTCTTCCAGAAGCGTCAAAGCCTGCTTGTAATCGCCCCGGTTTTCCGACACTGAGGCGGAATACGCTAAAAAGAGAGCCGTTTCCTTCCGATAACCGAGTTGCTGCGCCATTTTTCCGGCTTTTGAATAGGATTTCAGCGCCCCCTCATAGTCTCCGCATACACGGCGTATATTCCCCTGCACCAGGAGAGATCTGCAAATCCCGGGCGACCACTCCACCTTTCCGAATAGCGACCTTGCCCTGGAAACCGATTTTTCCGACTTGCCGAACATGCCTGTATGGTAGAACACGATCGCTTCGTTTAGCAGCGCAGCCGCTTCCCCATATTCGTCACCGAGTGACCTGCAGAGATCCTTCCCCCGTGAAAAATACTCGGCCGCCTTGTCCATGAATCCCATCGACCTCGACACCAGCCCCAGCATCACGAGGACCCTGGCCCTGGCCCTTTTGTCATTATTGTGGGTGGCCAGCCCGAGCGAGGTTTCCAGCTCTTCGCGGGCCTGCCCAGGCATCCCCATGTTGTACATGCACGCTCCGCGCGCAAAAAGCACCTCGATGACGATCCTCGGCGGGAGCCCGCCCAACCTTTCTGGCTGGATGCCTCCGAGCGTTTCGAGAGCCTCGCCATGACGCCCCAGCCTCCTCAGGACATTGGAGCGAATGATCGCCGCTTCGACTCCCATACGCGAGCCGGGAGGCGGAGGGGCGCCATCCTCCCCTTTCCCGCCTGCGGAGACCTCCTGCGACGTAGAGACGTCTATCCGTGAGAGCAGGTCGAGACATTCATTGAAATTCGACAGGTAGTAGGCGCTTCTTGCCGCGGATACGCAAACGCAGGGTTCGAGCTCCTTCAGGGACGGGAATTCGGCGACCAGAGTCATGGCTTCCATTGCGCGGTTGTACGCCTGTCTGTATTCGCCGTCCTCATGGAGCCGCGCGGTTTCGGCTATGAGCTTTTCAACGTCTGTCTTTCGATCCGTCATTACTCCGGTTCCCGGTGATTCAGCGTTTTCCGCCAAGTACGAACTCATGAAGAATCAGGAATAATTTATTCTTCACGCGGGAACGCCGTGAGACCGTCCTGTCCATTTCTTCGACCGGCTCCGGCGGCACGGGATCGCCGTCTCCCGATAAAACCGCCACAGACTGGTTCTCATAAACGGACTGGCAGAACACGACGAAACTCGGCTCCACCTTCAAATGTGGATCCTCCCCGGGATCGGCGCTGAGCATATACTCGATGGAAAAATAACGCGCCAGATCCATTTCCGTGGCGCCGGCAACCGAAGCAAGAGAGCATAAAAAGATGACGGCTGCCAGGGTCAGCGTGAATAAAGGTGCGTCCTTCTGAAGATGAATCTTCATAAACACCTCGTCCGCAGTGTTCAACACTTGCGGATCCCGTCCACCTGATCTGATTAACCCTGTATGTCAGCCGCCTTAACAGAATCGCTTTTTAAAATCCTATCAGAATGCGCATCCGGACGTCAAGTGCCCCGGCATGGATCTGCCTGTCATTATTAAAATTAAAGCCCGCTATTTTTTTGTGACCTCTTCGTTTGATCCTTTCATCACGCGTCGAATTTTGGATTATTTCTACATGCATTCAAGTGAAACGGGCCCGGTCATCCAACGCCGGAATCAGCCGCGACCGCCTGCTTCACGCAGTGGGCGGCAATGCCGCTACGTCTCCCTGTCCAGCAAAGTTTGAATCCTGGCGAAAACCTCGTCGAGTACGGATTCCGGCGCCCGGGAAATCAGCTTCGCCTTCCGCACGCGCCAGTCCAGGCTCTTCACCTGATCCGACAATATGGCTCCGGATATTTCATGCCCCTCGGGAAGGGGCACCTCGAATGGATAACCTTTTATGCTCGATGTGATCGGGCAGAACAGCGCGAGGCCGACCTTCCGATTGTATGCCCCCGGCGAAACGACGAGCGCCGGGCGATGCCCTGTTTGCTCATGCCCGGCCTGAGGAGTAAATTGCAGCCATACGATATCCCCCCGCTCAGGCACGTATCTCCGGGACATCACCACACCTCCCGGCCCGCCGCTTTCCCCGTGTCTGTTTCATCATGGATGTTGTCTTCCCGCACTTCAGACAGCAGATCGGACAGTCGATACTCCCTGGAAATCACCGCGCGGACAACGAGATGATCCCCCTCAAGGGCGATATCGACGGGGGAGCCTTCCCTGACCCCGGCCTGCTCTGCAAATGATTTCGGTATCCGAAGGCCGAGGCTGTTGCCCCATTTCATTATCCTGGTGACCATGCCGAACCTCCATGTATATACAATGAGTATACATAGAATCGAAGATCCCGTCAAGTCCCTGGATGCAATCTTGTTTCGCTGACGACCAGGCTGATCTGCCGCCATAATTTTTTTATATAACGCCTTTTTCCAGATCAAAGTTTTGACCACGAACGGATAATCCTATTGACACTTGTAAAATATTGTTTACATTTATATAAGTAGCTGTTACGTACCGTGTTATTAAATAACGACAGTCCTGTCTGTAAATAATTATTTACGCAATGGTTGCACCCGTTTACCAGATTCGGCTCGGCGCGATTAGGCGACATTCGTATCGTATTTGTTCACAAAGGATTGGCTGATGTTTCCAATTGTGTCTCATAGTGGCATGCCGCTTGCGCTGGGGAAAGGTGTCAGTACCTTTATTTATAGTGATTTGAATGGTTTGAACGCAAGCGATGGCCTGTTCGCCGAATCCGGCCGGAACCGGATACGGTTCCCCGATCGTCTCGCCCGGTCGCGGATCCGGCATGAACGGAATGTGTCCGAAACGGGGGTCCTTCGGGATGCCGGGACACAGGAGACGATCATTTTAAAGAAAAATCATAATATGAAGGCGATCGAAACGGGCTCCGGCTCCGGCAGCCATCCACGTTGCGTCGCCGCCGGCATGTTCATGCCGGTCCGCCAGATCAGCGAGGACATCTCGAGGCTCGAGAAGGAACTGGAGGCGATTTGCTCCCGCCTCGGCAAGGCGCCGGCTCCCGGAGGCGAAACGAACAGGGCGGGCGACGCCGAATATTGCTTCAGGCTCCTCGACCACCTGTCGTACCACGCGAAGATACTTCGCGAGCTCGCCGAAAGCATAGCGGCGGGGAAATGGACCATCCCCTCCGAAGGACCTTCGAGCGACCTCAACGGGATCGTCACCCACTGGATAAATCGCATGAAGGGGGATGAATCGTACGACAGCCGCGCCAGGATCACCCTCAAGCTCAACAGGGACATTCCCGGCGTCGCGATGCGTGCGAGCGAGCTCTTTCAGATAGTGTACCACCTCGTCGGCAACGCCATCGAATCCCTCTCCTCCCTGAGCGACGGGGAGATAACGATAAAGACCGGGACCTCGGGAAATAATCTTCTTCTCGAGGTGATGGATAACGGTTACGGGATGACAAAGGAGGCCCGCGACAAGGCCTTCGATCCCGGATACCCCGCGGGGCGGGAAGGTAAAGAGGACGGGCGCCGCACGGGGCTCGGCCTTTACACGGCTCGAATGATAGTCGAGGAATACGGCGGCAGGATCGACCTTCAGAGCGAGAAGGGGATCGGGACGGTCCTCAGCGTTTTCCTGCCGATCGATAAAAATGCGAAAAGGTCGTCCGGATCCGATGGCAATGGCATGGCGGAATCACCTCCCGCCCCGGATGAAACAAGAATCGTTCCAGAGCCATCGTCCTGATCTCGGGCGTGGGACGGTATTGCCCGCCATCGCGATGCGGCGTTTTCGCGGGGCGGACCCGCGAAGGGGATGTCATGAGAAGGTGTTCATCTCGTCGTAAATCAGCAGGCCGGTTGAACAGTTTCACCGGCCGGGATTCTCACTTGTCGCGTCTTTATGGCATGGGGCGCAGACAGGCACTCGGATCGGCGGAAGGCGAGGTTCCGGAAAAATGAACGACGATAAAATCGGCAAGGTGAGCGACTTCTTCGCGGAGGTCGAAAACAATCTTGGCGAGATCGAGAAAACGGGATCGGCACAGGCGAAGGGCACCCTGTCCACCGAATTGAAAAAGACCCGGCACCGTCTGAACAAGCTCGAGATGCTGATCGACATAACGAAGAACCTCAACTCGACCCTCAACATCAACGAGCTCCTGGCCGGCATAATCGACTCGGTGATAAGGCTCGCCGACACCGACCGCGGATTCCTCATGCTCGCGGGACAGGACGGCTCCCTTCAGTTCCGCATAGCGAGGGACCGCAGGGAGCAGTTCCTCGACCAGGACGATTTCGAGGTGAGCCGCTCCATCGTCAGCGACGTCTTCGAAAAGGGGAAGCCGCTCTTCATCTCCAACGCAACCGAGGACGCGCAGTTCAAGGACCAGCAGAGCGTGATCGACCTCAGGCTTCACACCGCCGTCTGCGTCCCGCTGAAGCTCGAGAACAGGATCATCGGAGTGATCTACACCGATTCTAGCAGGCTCTCGAAGGAGCTCTCCGAAGACGACATGTCGATCGTCACGGCCTTCGCCGCGCAGGCCGCGATCGCCATCGAGAACGCGAGGCTGCACGGCGAACTGATGCTCTCCAGGGAAAATCTCACGAGGGAAAACCAGCAGCTCAAGCAGGAGCTTTCGGGGCAGTACGAGTTCTCCGGGATAATCGGCAAAAGCAAGTCGATGCACGACATATTCGGCGTCATTGAGCGGGTCGCGCCGCTCGACACGACCATTTTGATACACGGCGAGACCGGGACCGGCAAGGAACTCATCGCGAGGGCGATTCATCATCACAGCCTTCGCAGGGACGGCGCCATAGTCCCGATAAACTGCGGCGCGATGCCGCCCGACCTTCTCGAAAGCGAGCTTTTCGGCCACAAAAAGGGAGCCTTCACCGGCGCGGTCAGCGACAAGGCCGGGCTGTTCGAGACCGCGAACGGGGGAACGATATTTCTCGACGAGATCGGCGACATGCCGATGCCGCTTCAGGTGAAGCTGCTTCGCACACTGCAGGAGGGCGAGATACGCCGCGTCGGCGACAACACGACGAGGAAGGTCGACGTCAGGGTGATCGCCGCGACTAACCGCGATCTCGGCGAGGATATAAAAAACGGGCGGTTCCGCCAGGATCTCTTTTACCGGCTGAACGTGGTGCCGATAACGATCCCCCCGCTTCGCGAACGAAAGGACGACATCCTCCCGCTCACGGAGCATTTCCTGAAAAAATATTCGAAGAAGATGAACAAGGGGGAGATCAGGATCGTCCCCGAGACGATGAAGATACTCATGTCCTTCGACTGGCCGGGAAACGTGCGGGAGCTCGAGAACACGATAGAAAGATCCCTCGCGCTGTGCGGGGATTCGAATATCCTCTCGAAGGAGTTCTTCCCGCAGTTCGGCTCCGAAGCCGGGTTCCTCGACGAGCTCGGCGCGCGGGGGACGCTGAAGGAAAAGCTTGCCGTCGTCGAGAAACAGATAATAATGGAGGTGCTCGCCGAAACGGGGTGGAAGATCACAAGGGCGGCTGAGATTCTCGGCGTCACGCGCCAGCACATCCACAACAAGATAAAGGCGAACGGCATTTCGCGGGATCTCACGCAATAACCGTCCCGGGAGGAAAAGATGGAACTGACCTCGGTAAAAATAGAAAAACCGGCTGAAATAAATTTCATCCTCGGCCAGTCGCACTTCATCAAGACCGTCGAGGATATTCACGAGGCGGCGATCAACGCGGTCCCGGGCATAAAATTCGGGATCGCCTTCTGCGAGGCGTCGGGCCACTGCCTCGTGCGGTTTTCAGGCAACGACGAGGAGATGATCGATCTCGCGAGGAAAAACGCCCTCGCCATCGGCGCGGGCCATACATTCATCATCTTCATGAAAAACGCCTTTCCCATAAACCTTCTGGGCGCCGTCAGGGCGGTCCCGGAGGTGTGCGGCATCTTCTGCGCGACGGCGAACGAAGTCGAGGTGATCCTCGCCGACAACGGCTCCGGGCGGGGGATCATGGGAGTGATCGACGGCGCGAAGCCGGCCGGCGTCGAGGACGAATCGGGCCGCAAATGGCGGCACGGCCTGCTCAGGAAATTCGGATACAAGCTCTGAGCGCGCGGTCATCGCGCGATGCCGCCGCCGCGCGGATCGAGCCCGCATCTTTTCATCCTGTATAGAAGGGTCGTCCGCTTCAGCCCGAGGATCGATGCCGCCCTCGTCATGTTGCCGGAGGCTTCGGAGAGGGCGAGCGAGATCTGTTCCTTCTCTATGGCTCTGAGCCTTTCGCGGAGGGCGGTTTTGCGCGAGGGCCCGGTACGCGCCTCGTATATGAATCCGCCCGGTGAATGAGGCCCGGGATCATCGTCTTTTCCAGATCCGCTCTCAAGGGCGCGGCGCAGCATCCCGGGCGGCATATCGGAAACGGCGATCCTGCCCTTCCCCCTTTTTATCGCGGCGGCGAGAAGCACGTTGCGCAGTTCCCTCGCGTTGCCCGGCCATGAATGCGACTCGAGAAGCCTCAGCGCCGCTTCGCCTGCAGCCAGGGGGCCGATGCCGTACTGTTCACCTGTACTCCTTAGAAAATGTGAGCATAGACACCTGATGTCGCCCGGTCTTTCCCTCAGCGGAGGTATACGGAACGAAAGGGCGGAGAGCCTGTGGAAAAGATCGCCTCTGAAACCGCCCGATTCGACGGCCGACTCGAGGTCCCTGTTCGTGGCTGCGATGACCCTCGCGCCGCTCTTCTTTGTCGTGTCGCCGCCGACCGGATAATATTCCCCGCTGTCGAGAAATCGCAGGAGCTTCGCCTGCAGCCCGGGTGGCAATTCCCCGATCTCGTCGAGAAAGATGGTCCCGTCTCCGGCCGTTTCGAGGAGTCCCCTTCTTTCCCTTCCGGCGCCGGTGAATGCCCCTTTCGCGTGGCCGAAGAGGGCGCTTTCGAAAAGCCCGGGGGGAAGGGCGGCCGCGTTCACGGGGATGAAAGGCAGGGCGCCTCGCCCGCTCCAGCGGTGGATGAGCCCCGCTACGACCTCCTTGCCGACCCCCGATTCCCCCGTCAGAAGCACCGGAACAGGAAACGGGGCTGCCTCCCTTATCCTTTCGAGGATAGAGATCATCCCCGGGTCGCCGGTCACGAAGGGGCAGCCGTCCCCGGGGCTTGCGGGATTATCTTCGTTTGC
Organism: Candidatus Krumholzibacteriia bacterium; assembly: GCA_025453655.1. GTDB lineage: Bacteria > Krumholzibacteriota > Krumholzibacteriia > Krumholzibacteriales > Krumholzibacteriaceae > JALOPX01. Next base: position 10,416 of record JALOPX010000022.1, on the reverse strand, counting down.
GGCGCCGGCCCTTCGATCGTGTCGACCCGGCGTCGCCGGGCGCGGGCCCGGCGCGGCGGCAAGCCGGGGGTCTCGTTCCTGCAGAGCCGCGCACTCGAGGCCGCATCTTTGCGCCATCGCAAGAGCGGTGCGCGACAACGCCTCCGCGGCGCTCCCCCTTCCCCTCGACCTCTCAAGTCGGGACATCAGGTGAACCCAGCGTATCCTGACGGGCCTGAACAATTCGAGCGCGTCCCTGCACGACGCGATCTCGTCCAGCACCGCCGAGGCGTGGCCCGTGTGCGACATCCGGAGATGGGCTTCGGCGCAGATGAGAAGCCCGGTCAACCTCTGCCGCCGGTCGGCGTCGCCCGGGCCGCCGGCAGGCCTGGAGCCGAGTTGATGAACGATCTCGACCGCCTCGTCGTGATTGCCCCTGAGATTCTCGATAAAGGCCCGGGCCAGGCCGGCGCTGACGGCGCCGTTCCCCATCCCCAGCCCGATGTACGTCCGCCGCGCGAACTCGGAGAAGGAAGCGGCTTCATCGAACCTTCCCTCCTCCGCCCTGATCACCGCAAGGTTCACGGCGGCTTTCGCGGCCGCCAGCGTTTCCCCCCTTTCGAGGGAAACCCTGAACGTTTTTTCAAGGAGGGCCGCGGCCTCCCTGCGCCTTCCCTCCGCCTTCATTATGACGGCCCTGTTCACGTGGAGCCCGGCCGGGACGCGGCCCTCCGGCGACCGGCGGAACAATTCCGCGGCAAGCCTCAGGTACGAGGCGGCGAGAGACGGCCTTCCCTTTGTATGGTAGATCCGGGAGAGAACGAGCGCCGTCCAGGCTCCTTCGCCGGGCCGCTCCAACCCTTTCTCCCTCAGAGACAGAACGAGGGCGACGGTGTCGTCCCCCCTTCCGTCGAGAAACCGGCGATACCGCTCCTCCAGGCCGGATGGAACCCTGTCCATTCCTTCCCTTCCTTCAGAGAGATCTGTTCCGGTATTTATTCCGATTGTTTATGCAAGATGGGTTCCAGTTTCGATGGCAAAATTCAGCGCGCCGGCGGCCGGCCGGGTAAAAACCGCGGGCACGGGGAATCTATTTCCCGGAGGGCGGCCGGCGAAGAGATTCCTCCCTCCCGCCTTCGCTTCTCTGCCGAAAATGGAAGACGGCGAAGATGGCGGCGAAGCAGAAATATCCGAACGCGTACGATCCCCCCGCGTTCCACCCGATGACGCTGACCGTCTCGTTGCCGCTGAATTCGAAGGCATGGATCACCCCGAAGAAGGAAAGCAGCGCCGCGGCGAGAGACCAGAGGGAGGCTTTGAGAAACTCTCTCTCGATTATGAATACGCATATCGCCGCGAGGATCATCGAGATGAATATGAATCCCTTGTCGAGCGCGAGAAGGCCGAGAAACCCGTTGATCGGCACCCCGGAACGGGCCTGTTCTGAAAGAAGGGTGCCCGCTCCCTGGTAGGCGAGTTTCAGGATGCCGGCCCCCCACGCGGCGAATGCCGGAAAGAGCCCTACCACCACCGCCGGAGCGTGTTCGCGCGGCGTGGCCTGGAAAGCCTGGGCCGAGATGATGACCCCTATCCAGAGCACGATCGCTATTCCCGCCTCCATCGGTATGATCGTGTTGATCAGCCTGACGCACCCCGAAAGCGCTATCGCGACGAAAAAGACGCCGTTCAGCACGGAGTATCCCGTCCTCGCCCCCAGCCCCTTCCATCCGGGATGCCCGATGTATATCGTCGTCGGGAAACACGACCCGAAGAGGGAGGCTAGGAGGGAGCCGATCCCGTTGACGGCGAGCGACGGCATCGTTTCGTACCTGTCCCCCGCGGCCTCGGCGCTCTCGAGGTTCTGAAGGGATCCGAGCACGTTGAAGAGGCCCATCGGAATTATTATCGACATGTAGCGCCAGAGGTACGGGCTTCGCATCGCGTCGAGAAGGCCGGCCCCCGAAAAGAGCGGAGGATGGAATCCGACGTCGACGGCGGCGGCCGGAATCGCGGAAGGATCCATCGTGCCGAAGATCCACGCGAGCGCGGTGCCTGCGAGGAGCGCGGCGAGGCCTCCCGGGATGCCGAAAGGAAAACGCACCCCGGAGAAATACTGGACCAGTATCAGCGCGAGGGGCAGCATTGCGATCATGGGCTTCTCGAATGTCTGAAAGGCGAAATCCATCGAGATGAAGGTGATGGCGATCCCGGAGAGTGTCGCGAGAAGCGCCGCGCGCGGCGTTATCCTCCGAAGGAAATCGATATAGAAGGCGCTCGTGAATTCTATCACGCCGCTGAAGAAGCAGGCGAGAAGGCCGACCTTCCACGCCATTTCGTAGTTCCCGGTCTCCCTGTACACCGGCCCCATGACGAAGATGAGGTACGCGAAGAGGCTGACCGTGTTGATCCCGTATGGAAGGGCGGTGACGTCCCCCCTTTTTTCACGCAGGGCCAGTTTTCGCGCCTGCCAGGAGTAGAACAGATTCCCAAGGACGACCGATATCGCCGCGCCCGGCAGTACGCGCGTGAAGACGAAGGCTGATGGTATCCCGGCCAGAACCGGGCAGAGGGTCGCGATGAGAAGGAATTGGATGAGGTTGTCGATGGCAAGGCCGAAAAATCCGTCGATGTCGCGCCTGACGATCCATGGATAGCGGAATTCGCCGCCGTTCATGACTCCTCCTTCCGGAGAGGCATCGGAAATTTTCCTGCATTGACGCAAATCGGTGTTTGGCATAGAGTCGTTGGAACGGGAATATTATACACTGACCGGGAATATTTTATCAACAGGGAGGAATATCGATGAGAGCTCGTACCTGGAATCCGGCGGCGGCATTATCGGCGGCCCTCCTCGCCGCGGCCTTCCTGGTCCCGTCGTGCTCCGACGACTCCGTCACCGACGACCCGAGCCTGATGACCAGGCTGGATGTCTACGCGGGCGACAATCAGACGGGAACCGTGGGATCGCTTCTCCCCGATCCACTTGTCGTGCGGGCGTCGGATATTCTAGGCAACCCGAAGCCGGGTATCACCGTGCAGTTTTCCACGACTAACCCCGGCGCCTCGGTCAGCCCCGCCTCCGCGCAGACAGGCGCATCCGGGCTCGCGTCGTGCGCATTCAGGCTGGGGAGCTCGGCGGGGGAGCAGCAGGTCCGGGCTTCGACTGAGGGCGACAGTACGTATTTCACGGCCACTGCCACGGCGCTTGAATGTCCCGAGGAGGATCCCGGGGCCGCGTGCGCGTGGCCGTCCGGGCACATCTTCATAACGACGACGAGCTCGTCGCTTCTCTCGGGAAGCGGCTCGGTGGTCATCGACTACGATCCGGAGACCGGCGTAATCGAAAAGGTCCTTGAAACGGCCGAACTGATAATCGACCTCGCCTTCTCGCCGCGCGGCGAGCTCTTCCTCTCCACGACGGAGGAGATCTTCAAGGTCGATCCCGATGATAAATCGCTCTCCGTGTTCCACACCTACGCCTCGACGGCTCCCGTCGAGATCGAGCCCGATTACGGCAGCGTCCTCGCGGCCGTGACGGCGACGAGGCTCTTCGGGATATTCTGCCCCGCCTCGATTCTTTCGGCGGAGGCCGCGGTCACTGCGGCAAGGCCGGAATGCCTCGCCGTCGATCCTGTGAGCCGCGACGCCTGGATAGTGACCGGCGTCAATCCGACATTCCATTTTTACAGATACCCGTGGGACGGGCGCGGCGATTTCGGGACGGGAGTCGAGGAAGTGACGGCCGCGACCGGCACCTCCTCGCCGGCGGGGATGTGCGCCGACAGCACTGGGAACATCTACGTCGTGCTCGACGGCAGCGGGGCGGAAAGGACGATCGGACGGATATTGTCAGACGGAGCCTGGCAGAGGACCTTCTTCGACCTGTACGATTATTCGACCACGGGCCGCTGGGGGGATATAACGTACCTCGGCGGCGACCTGTATCTGATCGACACGCGGAACAACGCGCTCGTGGCGATATCGGCGACGGGGCCGGGGATCAATATAAACGTTCGGATGGACACTGCCTTTTCGGACCTGATCGATCAGGGCGAGCGGTACGGGATATGCGCCTCCCCGGGGGCGGATTGCCCGTGACGATCCCGCGGCTCTGCGCCGTGACCCGTTATTTCAGATAACTGTCCATCCAGCCGATGAACTGCTCGTAGTAGAAGACGTTGTTCGCGGGCTTCAGGACCCAGTGCCCCTCGTCGGGGAAATAGAGCAGCTTCGACGGGACTCCCATCCTCTGGAGCGCCGTGAACATCTGAAGCCCTTCGCCGACCGGCACCCTGAAATCGAGCTCTCCGTGCACCACCATGCACGGCGTTTTGAAATCGGCCACGAAATTGTGCGGGCTCCATTTCTCGTAGATCTCCCTGTTCGTCCAGGGCGTCCCGCCGAAATCCCACTCGGGGAACCAGAGCTCTTCGGTGACGCCGTATTTGCTCATTATGTTGAATGCCCCCGCCATGGAGATCAGGCAGGCGAAACGGTCGGTGTGCCCCTCGATCCAGTTTATCATGTAACCGCCGAAGGAAGCCCCTGCCGCGCCGATTTTCTCCGGATCGACGAAGGGCAGGGAGGCGAGATAATCGACGCCGAGCATGATGTCCTCGTAGCACTTGCCGCCCCAGTCGAGGGATATCGAGTTGACGAACTCCTGCCCGAATCCGTCGCTGCCGTGGAAATTGGGGATGAATATCACGTAGCCGGCGGCGGCGAAGGTCTGCGCGTTCCAGTTCGTGTACCACGAGTCGATGAAGGCCGACTGCGGACCGCCGTGCACCATCACGATGGCCGGGTATTTCCGGGCCGGATCGAATTTCGGTGGCTTGATGAGGAAGGCCTGGATCGAGGCGCCATCCGCCCCCGTGTACCTGAGTTCTTCAGCCGTATTTATCTCGAGGCTCTTATAGGTCTCGGCGTTGAAGTCGACCAGCCTCCCGAGCCCCCTGCCGTCGGACGACATTTTCCATATGGAGCCCGGATAGTCGAAGCTTTTCCTTTCGAAGACCAGGGTCTTCCCGTCGGGCGAGACCCTGATGGAGCCGTTGTTGGACTTTGCCACGAGCTTTTTCATCTTCCCGCCGGCGGGTTCGAGCGAGAAGAGGGCGTTGTGCCCGTCGTCACCGGCGGACATGTATATCTTCCTCGAATCGGGGGACCATTCGTAATCCTGGACCCAGCGGTCGAAATTGGCCGTGATCTCCCTTGTCTCTCCGGTCTTTCTGTCCATCAGCATCAGGCGCCAGCGGTCGGCCTCGAAGCCGGGGACCGACTGGGCCCTGTACGAGAGAAATCTTCCGTCGGGGCTGAAAGCCGGACTTTCGTCGGCCGCCTCGCTCGAGGTGAGCCGCGATATCCCGCCGCCCGGCAATTCTATCAGGTAAAGGTCGGTGTTCGTCGAAACGGCCTCGTTCTCGGGGTCCTTCGAGACGCAGCATATCTGCCCGCCGTCCGGGGAGAAGCAGTATTCCCCCGAGCCGCCCCATGGGTAGGTCGGGAAATCGCCTTTGCGCCCCGCCGTGAGATCCCTCGTCTTCCCCGTTTCGACGTCGGCGATGAAAAGATGATTCCTCCCGCCTTCTTTCCACGTGTCCCAGTGCCTGTACAGGAGATGCTCGATCACCCTCGCCTTGACCGGATCGGCCTCGCGCTCCTTCATCCTTTTCGCGTTGCAGTCGTCGTCCGGGCAGGCCGGATCGACGAATGAATAGAAGGCGATCGATTTGCCGTCGGGAGACCAGACGGGGTCGTGGGCGCCGGTGGAAATGCCGGTGAGGCGCCTCGCCTCCCCGCCGTCTGCAGCTATCAACCAGATCTGGGAAGCGCCGCCGCGCGTCGACACGAAGGCTATCGAGCGGCCGTCCGGAGACCATCTCGGATGAAGATCGGCCCCCTCGCAATCGGTGAACTGCTCCGCGCCGCCGCCCCCGATCGGGGCGATCCAGATATGCGTGCTGTTGCTGTTTCCCTCCGGATCGGGAACCGTCACTGTGAAAAGGACCCTGGTCCCGTCCGGGGAAATCTGCGGATCGCCGCATTTTGTCATCGAGGCGAATTTCTCCACGGTCATCACGCCGGCGGAGAGGCCCGCCGCCGCCATCACGAACGAGAGGAAGATCAGGAGGAATATCCTTCTCATGGCACTGGCTCCCTTCGGAAGATCGCCAAAAAAAAGCCCGACGAATCGGGCAAACACTCTTCGTGAATCATTTCGCATCATCCGGCCCGCCGGCGTTCCAACGGCGCCGGCGCCCGGGGCGGTCCGCGTCTTATGCCGGCCGGCCGCGACCATCTATTTCTTCAGGCTGTCCACCGCTTCCTGTTCGCTGTCCACCACGTCGAAGATCATGTTCAGGCGGGTCACCTGGAGGATTCCGAGCACCCTGTCGTTGGGCTGGCAGAGCTTGATGACCCCGCCTTCCTTGGCGAACCGCGAGCGCGCGGAAACGAGGATTCCGAGCCCCGTGCTCGAGATCCATTTGACCTTTCCGAGATTTATGACCAGGTCGAGCTTCTTCTCCCCGATCAATTCCGAAACCACGTCGATCAGTTTCATGTTGTCGGGGCCCCCGTACATCTCTCCCGAGAGCTCCAGAACCGTGATCCCGTCGACTTCCTTCTTCTTAATCTTCATCTTCTCTCCTGTACTGATCAGAGGTCAAAAAAATCAGAAGCTCGCAAGGGTGTCCTTTTCGTTGGCATAGACTTCGAAAACTTCAGGGATGAGGCCGCACGTTTTCAGCACCGACGTGACGCGGTCCTGAACGCTGTGAAGCTTCAGGGATGAATTTTCCCTTTTTGCCGAGGCATAGGCGGCAATGAGAACCCCGGCCCCGAGAGAGTTGAGCCATCTCACCTCACCGAGGTTGAGCACGAATTTCCGCTTCCCCTCCTTGAGTTGCTCCTTGATGATCTCATGGATCTTCTCCGAATTGGGTCCGCCGTCGATCTGACCTGCGAGATCAAGGAACAGAACACCACCCTCATCCCTACTGGTGATGGTCAGCATACAGGACTCCTCTCTTTGGGCGCTTTCGTAATTAATTTCTTCATTTGATCCGACCGGTGCCTTAATAATAAGTCCTGGAACCTCTCAGGACAAATGGAAAATATTCCGGATTCGCATAGTATCATTGACGTTAATCGATGTCAAGAACCGTAATAACCTGTCCCTGCCGATTCCGCCCCGGCCCGTTCCGGTCAACAGCCCTCTCCGAGGATCACCTTCCCGTTCCCGGCGGCGATCTCGCCCACCCTGAAGGGTTCCCAGCGGCAGCCCGAGCCTCCCTGCCGCGGCCTTTCGGCGCCCGGTAGAATGATGACCATGCCTATTCCCATGTTGAACACCCTGTACATCTCGCCCCGATCGACCTTCCCCTTCTCCATCAGGTACCTGAAGACTGGCGGGACCTCCCACGAGGAAGTGTCTATCTTCACGTCGCAGCCGCCTGGGAGGATCCTCGGAATATTATCCGTCAAACCGCCGCCGGTGATATGCGCAAGTCCTTTGATATCATGATGTTCCAGGAGCGCCTTTACATCCGGCAGATAGCTTCTGTGCGTCTCGAGGAGAACATCCGCCACGCTTCTCCCCGTTCCCGGCATCTCGTCCCCGGTCCCGAGCCCCTCCTGGTCGAAGATTATCCTTCTCGCCAGGGAATACCCGTTGGTGTGAAGGCCGGCCGAAGGAAGGGCCCAGACCGAATCGCCCGGCTTTATCCTGCTTCCATCGATTATCTTCGCCCTTTCCACAACCCCAACGATGCAGCCGGCGAGATCGTACTCGCCCTCGGCGTAGAAACCGGGCATTTCGGCCGTTTCCCCTCCTATCAGGGCGCAGCCGTTGCTGCTGCAACCCCTCGCCATCCCGGCGATCACCTCGGTGATGACGGCGGTATCGAGCTTCCCGCATCCGAAATAGTCGAGAAAAAAGAGGGGGTAGGCGCCCTGGACGAGGATATCGTTCACGCAGTGATTCACCAGGTCCTCGCCGACGGTTCCGTGCCTTCCGGACATGAAGGCGACCTTCAGCTTCGTCCCGACGCCGTCTATGCTCGAGACGAGCACCGGGTTTTCGTACCCCTTCCCGAGATCGAAAAGCCCCCCGAAATTGCCCACTTCCGATAATACCCGGGAATCCCAGGTGCTCCTCACCGATTTCCCTATCCCCTTGAGAGCCTTGCCGGCGGCGTCGATATCGACCCCTGATTCGCTGTATTTTGAGCTCAAATTCCTTTCCTTCCTCGAAGAAGAACCGGACGCGGGTAATGCGCCCCCGCATCCCACAGGGCCATATTATAACCAAAACGGGCGATGAATCCACAAGTAAAACGCCGGGGCATTCTTCATTGATTGCCGTGGGACGGTCAGAGCTGAACGTGCTCGACGAGCGAATTGTAGATCTCCGTGGTGGCGTCGGCCTCGACTATGATGGGGAATTCCCCTTTTCTGTAGAGCTCGAGAAGCAACTCCGCGGTCCTCTCGTGAAACTGCGTTCCCTTGTAGGTCTCCAGCTCCTCGAGAACGCGCTCGATGGGCAGCGCCTTTCTGTAGGGGCGGTCGGACGCCATTGCGTCGAAGGCGTCGACGACCTGCATGATGTGGGCGGCCAGCGGAATCTCGTCCCCCTTGAGCCCCTTGGGATACCCCGTCCCGTCGGGCCTCTCGTGATGGCACCTGATCACGTTCCCGGCTTCCTTGAGGAACTTGAGCTGCTCGACGATATCGGCCCCGATGTCGGGATGCAGCCTGAGCGCCTTCCACTCATCCTCGGTCAGGGGGCCGACCTTGAGCAGGATGTCGTTCTGCACCGATATCTTCCCGATATCGTGGAGAAGGGCTGCGTATTCGAGCATCTCCATGTCCTTGGAGGTCATCCCCATCTCCCTCGCTATCCTCAGCGCGTAACGGGAAACCCTGTATGAATGCCCGTGGGTGAAGGGATCCGAAGCGTCGATGGCCGACGTCAGCGCGGCGATGGTGTTTATGTGCGTCTCGCGCATATCGAGGTAGAGCTGGAACGAGTACCTCGCGAGGAAGAGGGGTATGATGAAAAGCGCGATCGTCCAGACCCCCGCGTTCCTGTAAAGAAGGGCTATGACGGCCGCCACGGGGAAGAAGGCCAGTATGTGGAAGAAGTTCCACATGTAGTTCTGCCGCCAGACGAGCATCGGGTTTCTTTTCCCGCTCAGCGCGATCACCAGGCTGACCGACCAGGTGTTGAACAGATAGTAGAAGACGCAGGCGGCGAAAAGGGGCACGAGAAAAAGGGGAGACCCCATGTCTCCCAGGCTCCCGAACGACCTGTACAGCAGCCCGGAAAGCCCCACCGTCATGACCAGAAGAGGGATGTTGAACAGAACCTTTATCAGCGGGCGCCTCTGGAAGAGCCCTTCGGTGATCAGCGTGGCCGCCGCTTCGACGACCGCCATCACGGCGGGCCCGAAAAGGACGATCCCGGCGAGATCGATCGGCGAGGAGGCGTAAATCGACGCCCCGCCCTTCGGAAGCGATATCTGCACCGAATCGGCTATGATTATCAGAAGGAGGAAGAGGAGTATCTCGCGCCAACGGTCGACCGGAAGGTCCCTGACGAACCAGGCCAGCAGACCGAATCCGGCGAGGATGAAAACCGTGTAGAAAAGCTTGAATCCCGAACCCGAACTGTTTTTCGTCATATTTCTCTCAAACCTGTGACCCGATCGTTGAGTGCGGCCGGCTATCGCGCGGCCCCGGCGTGATTTGCCGCCGGGAACAGGTGCAGTATCCGTGCCAACCGGTCGCGGCCCCGCTCATGAAGAAGCTTCCGGATGATCCTTTTTCGCTATTAAGGGATTGACCTTCGCGGAGGGAAAGAGAGGCTGCCGTCAACTTATCCTGTAATGTGCTTCCCTGCGCGTTTTCCATCTGCCGAACGGGCGGTTGACCGCGTCGAGAACCGCGAGAACGACTGCCTCGTTCACGTCGCGGCCCACGAAAGCGATTCCCGAATAGCATCTGACCGAGCGCCCTTCCAGCAATTCGACCGCCGCGGCCAGCGCTTCGCGTCCCGCCAGCTCAACCTCCTCGATGCCAGATAAACACAGATGGAAATCCTCGTCAAGAAGTTCCGTCAGGGCGTGTATCGTCGCTTCGGCTATCGTCTCGTGAAGCGGCCCCGATTTTCTGAAAGCTCCGAGGCAGCCGACGGCCCGGATGCCGTTCCTCTCGAGCCGCACCTCGACGTCCATGCGGGTTTCGTCCAGGGTCACGCTGAGCCCCAGGAAACGCGTCCTGGTCTCATCCTCCAGGAATTCAAGTTTTGCCTTGTATAACGCGTCGCTGAATTCTTCCCCCTGTTTGATGTGATCAAAAAACCCCGTAATAATTTTTCCGGAGGAGAAGTCATCCACTTTCCAGCGGGCAGCCACCACGCTTTTTGCACCACCC
>JALOPX010000126.1 GCA_025453655.1 Candidatus Krumholzibacteriia bacterium | reverse complement strand
TCCCTCAGTATGCCGACCGGATCGAAAGCCGTCTTAGCGCCGATCGCGAGGACGCTGTCCTTCGTGACAGGCTCGTCGGTGATAAAGACAAGACCTGCGCCCGGGCCGTCCGATTCTCCGATTTCGACCCATGGCCCCTTCCAGTCGGTATCCCCGTCGTTGTTGTCATACGAGACGACTTCGAATTCATCGAGCACCATCCTCGTATCGTAACTTCCCGCCGTGACCTGCTCGAGGTTGTCCTGACGGATCCCGAACGCGAAGGCTTCGACCGTGATGATCTCGTTGATCAACGCTCCGTCGAGGACGTTCACGAGGAAATCAAAACTTTTCGACTCGCCAGAAGGTATCAGCCAGCCGGACGGAGGAAGTGCGGTCACGGAGTAATCGGAGTTCCTGTCCCCCTGCGAGATGAAGGTGAAGTAGATCGCAATATATTGTATCTCGATGCCTGCATCGCTGCTGTTGAGCAGCTCTACCGCGACCGGCACTCCTGACGCGCCTGCCATCAGGGTGTCGAAAGGGCACCGGACGGACGCCACCTGCAGAGCCTGACCCGCGCCGAGCATCGGCCGTGTCGTACCTTCGGCGACGGTGAACGATGGCGGGGGCGCATCGACCGGTGAAACAGCCCGGGCGTACGACGGCGTGCCGGCCGAGAGGAATAAAATCACATGGAATGCAGGCAGAATCATCCACGAGCTGCTCAATTTGCGGTTATAAAGACTGTATTTCACGACCTGTCGCAACCTCAAACGCGAGGCCGATTCTTTCACAACTCGCGTTTATACAAAAAGTTACAGGGCAAACCTCGATTTAATGGCGAAAATCGAATGTCTGCTCCGTATCATTTTCAAATCAAACAAGTTGCGCGGAACGCTTTCGTTGGATGCCCGTCCTGATGCGGGGAATAAGCAAGAACTATTCACAATTATGGGGAATGATAGAGAATAACGGGGAACCATGGCGCCGGCATCCGGTCCGTGTCGTCAACCGGTCTCAGATATGTTTATCCGCCGGATTTCCATGATCGCGTGAGAGGATGGACGTGACTCGTCAGGGCTCGAACACCTCGCAGTCCCTTATCGCCTTCTGAAGCGCGTCGAGCCCCGCGAGATCTCCCAGGAGGATGGCGCCGATCAGTCTCCCGTCCCTGATGAACAGTTTCCTGTATAAACCGTCCTCCATCTTTTCGACGATCCCCCGGACGCCTTCGGCACCGACGATCGAACCGACCGACGCGAGCTCTATACCCGCCACCTTCAGGCGCGCCGAGGTCACGGCTCCACGAAACGGGGCTTCGACGCCCGCAATGTGGTTCCCGCACGCCGCCCCTTGAGCGCGCGCCGGCTGCCAGAGGCCGTAGAGGCGCGAATCGTGCTCGGCGCAGTCGCCGCACGCGTAGACGCCCGGAAGGTTCGTGCGCATGAAATCGTCGACGAGGATCCCGCTGCCGCATCTTATCGACGCCGCCAGGGCTAGATCTATCCTGGGCCTTACGCCCGCGGAGATGACGGCGAGGCCCGCAGCCAGGGAACTTCCACCCTCGAGCCGAATTTCGAGACCGCCGGCTCCCGCCCGGAGCGCAGCCACCGTCGCGCCGGCCATAACCGAGATCCCTTTTTTTTCCAGCATCGCCAAAAGCATCGACGATCCCGTTTCGTCGAGCTGCCGTGGGAGGAGCCGCCCCGAAACCTCGAGAAGGACGACCCTCACTCCCAGCGCCGCGAGGCTCCCCGCCGCCTCGATGCCGAGAAGACCTCCACCGATGATCGCCGCCGATCCGCGTCCCATCGCCGTTTCCCTGATTCGCGCGGCGTCTTCGATCGTCCTCAGGGTGAATACGCCGTCCGAGGACGCGCCGTCGATCGGGGGCACGAAGGGGGCCGCCCCCGCGGCGATGACCAGCGTCCCGTATGACGTCTCCTTCCCGGAATCGTCGACGAGAAACTTTTTCAAGGGGTCGATGCGCTCTATGCGCGCAGACGGGATGAATCCGATTTCCTTCTTCTCATACCATTGCGCGTTGTGAATGGTGATCTGTTCAGCCGAAGCTTTTCCCGCCAGGAGCTCGATGAGCCTGGGACGCGAATAAAAACCGTGCGGTTCGCCCGAAACGACGAGGATCTCCGCGTCACGGTCCTTCGCGCGGATCGTCTCCGCCGCCGTCACGCCGGCGACGCCGTTGCCGATTATGACTACTTTCATTTTCCCTCCCGGCTAAAGAAAATACAATATCCCGGGGCATGCCGGAAGAAGAATCGTCCGCCTTGAGGGTGGTTTGCCGGGCCGTCCCCCCGGCCTTTCTCCGGCAGCCGACCGGCCGGAACACGACAGTGCTTGCGTGTTTCATGTCTCATGATATACTTGCAGCGCCTGTCTCCTGGGCCGTTTTGCCGGGCAGGCGCTGCGAACGCGCCTGTGGAAAGTCGGGAACAATGCGGAATTGGCTGCTCGAATGCCCTTCGTGCCGCGGCGAACTCGCCGGCGGCGAGGATGAGCTTCTCTGCCTCTCCTGCGGGGGGCGTTATCCGATGGTAAATGGAATCCCCGTCCTCTTTGCCCCGGGCGACGATCCGACGGTCGACCCCGGCGGGATTCGAATCAAGAATCCCGCCGAAGCCGCCGTGACGGTCGCGGAGATGAACGCGATCGACCGCGGATTCATTCCAGGGCCCAGGGCTTATTACCTTCTATATCTCGCGGCCGCCGCAGCGGCCCTCGGATGGCGTTCCGCCTTCCTTGCACCCTTCGTCATGCTGCTCGCTTTGGACTGGATCTATTTTCGTTCAAGAAGGGGCGGGGCCCTCAAGCGCTTCGAAAGGAATCCCCTGAGACTGCGCAGCGCCGGAGACTGGCGGATCGTGGACTCCGCCTACGAACGGGAGGGAAAAACGCAGCCCACGATGTCGGACTGGGTGGGTCTCGGCGGAGGGCGCGGCGCCCTCGACGCGGGGACCGCAATCGCCGACGACGAACGATACCATGACATCCTGAGGGTCTATCGAAGCCTGGGAGAACGGGCCGCAGTTATCGCCGACATCGGAGCGAACGACGGCAGGGCGTGCTGGGAATTCGGAATAGGCGCGGGGCGCCTGCTGGTGGGCGTCGACGTCAGCCGTCTCCTCCTGGAGGAATTTTCCGCGAGGTTGCCGGAAATGACGGCGATACAGGCCGACGGCGCCCGCCTCCCTGTCAGGAGCGGGACCGTCGACTTCCTCTTCTGCACCGAAACGCTCGAGCACATGACCGATCCCTCCGCCGCGATGGCCGAGTTCGCAAGGGTGCTGAAGCCGGGCGGACTCATGATGATACAGAGCCCGAACGCGCACAGGCTCCGCAACCTCAACATCTTCCACATCCTGACCCTGGTCCTGAGCCTTCTGAACGACAGGATTCTTCAAAGGAAGATCGTCCACGAGAACACCTGGCTCAACGCGTGCACCTACCACTGGGACTTCTCGCTGCAGCACTACAAAAGGATGCTGCGCGGCACAGGGTGCCGGATCGTGGAGACGAGAAGCTCTTCCTTCTTCTTCCCGCTCTTCCTCCTTCGCGGCCGGGCGGAACCATACAGGCGCAAGGAACGCATTCTATCCTCGATACCGGTCGTCAAATACTTCGGCGGCGATCTGGTGCTGGTGGCGGAGAAAACGGATGAACCCGTTTCCTTGAGGATGAATCCTGAATCAAAAGATTGATGCCCCGGAGACTATTCGAACACCTTCCTCTCCATCTTCCTTTTAAAGGCGAGAAGGCCGGGGTATCGTGGCGATAGTTCCCCCATGTACCGGTCGACCTCGTCGTCGCGCATGTGCATCAGGACGATGTATTCCGGCCTGATGAAGTTCCGCACGAGATCGCCTCCGGTCTCGCTCTGGAGGAAGAACGGATCGATGAAGGCGATGTCGACTCCTCCGTCACTCATCGCAGCCCTGACGTAATCCGCGCTGCACTCGGCGATATTGTCCGCCAGGTGGAGGATCCTCAGGCCCCCGATTTCGACTATCGTCGCGAGGGTCATGTACGGCGCCATGTCGGCCGGGGCGTGATTGATGCCGAAGAACTCGAGGCCTATCCCTGCCTGTTTCATGGACATGGTCGTACCCCACTCCGGGTTCACGTCGACGACCCTCCGCTCGATCTTCGAATAACCATCCCCCGCGGCCGTCCTGAGCTCGTCGATGGACGGCCGGTTCCCGATGAAGCGAACCTTCGGATCGGCGTTCAGATATGAAAGGGTCATATCGGCGTTGAAATGATCTGAATGGGCGTGCGAGGCGATGTGAAGGTCGACGCCGTCGAACGGTTTCCCGCCCTCGCACATCATTCGGAAGGCGCGCTCGCCGGTCTCGGGATATCCCCAGGGATTTTTATGGAGCGCGTCGAGGAGCACCTTCCTCTTCCCGTCCGACACGAGAAAACCGTCGTTTCCGATGTATTGGATCGTCACGGGGCGGACATGCTTTTTCCCGACGTCGATTACTTCCGCGTCGTCCTTCACCGCTCCCTTCCCGCGAAGCACCTTCAGGATATCGCCCCGCCCCCAGTCCGAGGCGATGCCGTATGGTGTCAGCCCAGAGGCCGTCTTGAGGTTCACGTCGGCGCCGTTTCCGGCGAGGAACTCGACCATCTCCCGGTCTCCCGCCTCGACAGCCAGATGCAACGCGGTCGCTCCATCGGCCCCCGCGCCGTTGACGTCGACCCCCGCGGAAATTGCCTTTCCGGCAAGATCCTTCATCCCTCCGGCGACGGCGCCGTGAAGGATCGTCCTGCCGTCGGGTCCCCTGAACAAAATATCCGCCCCCCGCGAGAGCATGGTCTCTGCGAGCTCTTTCAGTCCCATTAACGCCGCGCCGAAAAGGATCCCCCCATATTCTTCCGTTTCGACCCTGTCGAGAGCCCCTTTCCCGATCAGCCAGTCCACGACGTCGGCGTGGCCTCCGACTGCTGCCGCATATAACGATGTCCGCCCCGCCTCGTCCTTCGTATCCATCGCGGCTCCGGCGTCGAAAAGCATCTTCGCCGATTCCAGATCCCCCTGGGCGGCGGCGTGATAAAAGGGCGTCCTGCCGCCGTTCCCCCTGACATCCGGTCCGGCGCCCCGTTCCAGCAGGAGCCTCACCTCGCCCGGGTGTTTCATCCTCGCCGCGTAATGAAGAGGCGTGTTCCCGCGCCCGTCGGTGAAATCAAGCTTCGCGCCATGGTCGATAAGGATCCCGCTTATCTCCTCCTGCCCCACGTAGGCGGCGAAGACCAGCGCCGTCTGCCCCGCCTCGTTTTTTCCTTCTACGTCCGCCCCCGCGGCCAGGAGCAGCTCGACGATTTCCCTTTGCCCGCGGGATGCGGCCAGGATCAGAGGCAGGTCCCCCGACTCGCTCCGCTCTCCGGCCGCGGCCGGAGACCTTTCAAGGAGCGCCCTCACCGCTTCGCCGTCGCCGGCGAGGACGAGGTCGTGGATCTCCGCTGCGGCAAGTCCCCCGGTCATGACGATCAATAAGACGGGCATGATCGCCGCCTGATGGAACCGTGCAAAGACTGAACTCACGGAATACCCGGCGATCGAATAAAGGTTCATTCAAGTCTCCTTTTCTTCAAGGGGCCCTGTCTTCGCCCGCCCGCGGTGCCGCGTCGATTCCCCGCCTCCCCCGATGCGCCGCGCCGGAAACGCAAAAGGCCGGGACAAAGGAAAGGCCGCACCAGATGGTCCGAGACTTCACTTCCACTCCCAACCCCCAGGAATGGAAAACATCCACCCGATGCGGCCATTTAACAAGGCTTTACGCCTCTATATTCATTTGCTTTCTCACCTTTTCGAGCATCTTGGCGCTGACCTCGCTCTCAGGATTCAGCTTGAGCGCCATCTCGTAATTCTTCGCCGCCTTCTCGAGCGATCCAGCGGTAAGGAAGGCCTCCCCCAGACTGTCGTATACGTTCCACGAATCGGGATATTCCTTCACGTTGAGCTCGAATATCGCTATCGCCTCGTCGAGCTTATTGTTGAAGAGGAAAACGTACCCGAGCGAGTTGAACTCGGATTCCTTGAAATAGACGGCGTCGCTCTTCTTCTCCTTGAGCGCCATGAAGGTTTTTATTCCCTCCTTCACGCCCTTCTCCTTCATCGCCATACCGACCTTCGCCGCCGCGGAGGTCTCGTTGGCCATCAGTTTTTCCCACGATCGCCTTGCGCTCTCCTCCGGGGACATCTGCTCCTTCTTCGATATCTCAGCCGTCTGATTATTCTTCAGCGCCTCTTCCTTTTTCATCTGTTCGTCGGTCAACTGCCCTGCCTTCGCCTTCTCATCCAGCATTTGCGCGGATTTCTGTTTCTCCTTCGCCTTATCCGTTTTCTCCTGAGCCTGAACGCTCCAGAAGCCTGAGACCGAGAGGGGAAGCACTATAGCGAGGACCAGGAAACCGGTCACGACGGCCGCCCTTTTCCCGCCCCTGCGCCTGTCGATCTTCGGATTGAGGATGCTCATCAGCCTGTCCTTCAGGTTGGAGCCCTGCGATATGGTCGCCACCTGCCAGACAGGGCGGGCCGAGCACCCGAGATCGGAGGCGATTCTCATGAGGAGCTCGGCGTAGTCGGACGGCTTCGCGCCGGTGCAGAGGACCGCGTCGTCGCAATCCCTCTCGCGTTCGATCCTGAGCTGTTTCACGGCGAACCAGACGAG
>JALOPX010000125.1 GCA_025453655.1 Candidatus Krumholzibacteriia bacterium | reverse complement strand
AATTATGAGATATAATATGTGGATGTTTTCACGACGAAACCGTTCAGCGGCAATTCTGCGGGGGTCATAACCCACGCGGACGGTTTGACCGTGGAAGCGATGCAGAGGATCGCCGGCGAGATAAACCTTTCCGAATCCACCTTCGTGACGATGCCCGAATCCGGCGACTCCCTTTTCAGGGTCAGGTTTTTCACTCCCTCGACGGAATACGATCTCAGCGGTCACGCTTTGATCGGCACATGCTTCGCCCTCGCCGAGGAGGGAAGGATCCCCCTCAAGGATGGCCGCACCACGGTGTCGGTGGAGACCAATGTCGGCAACATACCGGTCGATTTCTTTTTCAGCGAGGATAAATCCCCGGGGAAAACTGAAAAAAATGTGGATCGGGCGCGTCTGACGGGAAGAAATTCCGGATACCTCGACAAGATCATGATGTTCCAGACGATACTGGACCATTACGAAGCGGAAACTGAAATTTCGACGATCGCCGGAACGCTGGGAATCGATCCGGGGGCCATATCGAGAACGGGGCTCCCTCTCGAGATCGTTTCAAGCGGCCTTAAACAGCTCCTTGTCCCCATCGACCAGAACGATACGCTGAAGGATCTTAATCCCGACATGATCAAGCTCAAGCTTATGAACGACCGCATCGGGGTCCAGACGATAGATCTTTTCACCCTCGACGCCCTCGACCAGGATTGCCTCACCTACTCGCGCCACTTCTCTCCGGGCCAGGGCATGTGGGAGGACCCGGGGTCCGGCTCCGCCGCAGTCAGCATAGCCACCTACCTCGCGAGGCACGGCGTCATATCGGCGGGTTCCCATATCATGCAGCAGGGGAAGGACCTCGACGCGTTGTCCAGGGTTCTCGTAGACATCCTGAACGAGGGGGAGAACACCGATTCAGCGTGGGTCGGGGGCCTGGCCGTTACTTCGATAAGAAGAAGGCTATCAGTTGACGCAGGACAGGTGCTGATAGACTGAACGCCGCTTCTTCCCTTCTCAGTCCCAGACTTCATCCACCAGTCTCTCGATCACCACCGCCGCGCGTTCCGAGCGTTCGATGAAATCCGCATAAAGTCGTTCCGCGCCGGCCGCGTCAAACCCGTATTCGAGGCTTCCTGATACGGGCATCAGATGCAGAGGATCCAGCTCGTCATGCGCCGCCACCTTGAGACGGTAAAGATCCCTCACGTTCCTGATGAAATCTAGGTGTTCCGCGACCATGAGAAACTCCTTCTCGTGCCTCGGATCGATGTTCTTCAGCCTTCCAAGAAGCTTGCGCGAAAGCGGATCCCTGACCCTGTGCCTGGTTTTGTAGATGAGCAGAAGAAGCTCTATGTCGCGCTGTCCGCCCGGGCATTCCTTGATGTTTCCAGGCGCGGAACGGCCATTCGGCGAATGCCTGGTCTTTATCTCAGCGGAAAGGTGGCCGACGTACTCACGGTCCCTTTCGAATATAAGGGGCTCGATTATCCTTTCCGTCAACTTGTTGTCGAGCCTTCTCGTTCCCACCAGCATCCTCGCCCCCAGCAGCTGCGAAAGGTCCACGTATACGTCCTCCATCCTGTTTCCCAGGAACTGCCCGAGCTGATCGAGGCTGACCACGTAGCTTCCGAAGTGGTCGGCCATCCTGTTATGGGGGAATATCCCTCTCCTGATGATATGCAGATTCATCCTCGCTATCACCCTGTTGCAGAGCTCCAGTACGCCGCCGTCCGTGGAATCCAGTATCGCGATCATGTCGTAATCGTCGTCGAAACCCTGTTCGCGGGCGTGCCCTCCCACCGCGTACAGGGCGAACAGATCCCGCGTCGATTTGGAGTGCCCTCCTGAGGCCAGAATGTCGTGCATGGCGAATTCGTACAACTGCTGCGTGTAGTTGTCGCTGAATTCGGTGAATTCCGAATCGGTCACTTCGCTACCGACTCCTGAGAGTGTCATGAGGCTGACCCTCACGAACTCCATGTCGTAATAATCTCCGATCCGCTCGTAAAGGATCTCCGATGGCGGAAGGGTCGTGAGGTCACTGTAGAATCCGGTCGAAATCTCCCTCAGCTTTTCGTTGTCATGGAGATTTCTTATGAACGCGGGGTACTTCCCGAGTATCGGATAAAAATGCCTCTTCAGGAAATTGCTGCTCTGATGATGAATCGTCGCGAGCGTGACGAGCTGATCGTAGTATGGATCCAGGCCGCCGCGCTTGGGCTTTTCCGCCAGAATCTTCAGGAGCTTCTCCTGGGAGTCACTGTCGAGCATCGAGAGGAAATTGTTCAGGATGTCGGGATAAGCGACCGCGATAAGGGCCATGGAATCGGAAGGGTTGGGCAATCCGGCCAGTTCCTCGAGAAACAGCTCCGACAGCAGATCGAATATCTCCCTCGCCTTCTTGTCCTCCCGCCCCTTTCCGACCACCGTCAGAAACTTCAACACCGGCGAAGGATCGTTTTCCGTCCCGGAAACGTACACACGGCCGACCTTGTTCCTGAGCTTCGGCGGCAGCGAATGAAAGCTGTCGACGAACCTCGAATAGAAATTCTTCCGTTCGTCGTCCAGTTCCTCGAGGAAATCGTCCCAATATGTTATCCCGTTCGACGGATTGGCCTCCCTGATGAAA
Organism: Candidatus Krumholzibacteriia bacterium; assembly: GCA_025453655.1. Lineage (GTDB taxonomy): Bacteria > Krumholzibacteriota > Krumholzibacteriia > Krumholzibacteriales > Krumholzibacteriaceae > JALOPX01. The sequence continues at coordinate 4,755 of JALOPX010000125.1, read as the reverse complement.
TCCATCGCGAGGTTCCCCGCGTAATCGGGTATCTCCTTCGCCTCATCGGAGAATATCGGGTTGAGAACGCTTATCTCCCTGAGGTGCATGTTCAGGTCGCCGGTTAGAACCCCAATCGCGGAAATGGCCCCTTCAAGGTACTGGTAGTAATTGACCATCATGAAGTCCTCGGCCGAAAGAACCCCGCTGTCCTCGTACCCGATCATGCGTGCGAGTTTCGTCACCATCTCTTCTATCGGTTTCTCGCGGATCAGGATCTCCTCGTCCTGAGCCACCAGGATCTGGTAAAGATGCCTGAACAGCTCGAAGAAACTGAGTGTCCTCTCGATGCTGTCGTACTGTTCCTTGCGCCACCTGTCCTTCTTCTTAAGCTCGTCTATGATCTCCCACGCGTTGACCTTTTCCACGCCGTGCACCAGCTTCAACGCGGAAAGGAGCCCCTTGATCGGCCTGAGCCCCTCCTCCTTCGGGTTTATCGAGTATGTCGATTTGGGTGCGGCGAGAACCGACCGTATCTCTCCGAGGATCCCCCTGAGGAATCCCTCATGGAAACGATTCGTCTTCTGCCCCGACTCGAAATAGAACCGCCCCGCCACGCGCTCCCTGAATTCGCGGTACAGCGATTCGCTCCCGAGTATCGCGGCGGCCCCGATGATCTCGTTGACCATTATGAAATCGTATTCGTTTTCGTCGAGCACGGCGACGTATTCGTCGACCGTGGCGGTCAGGCTCTGGCTCCCCACGTATTCGGACAGGTGAAAATGCAGCCGGCTCGCCGTCCTGAACATCTGATTCGCGAGCTGCCCCATGGCCCGGTTGAGGTTGCCTGCGTTCTCCTTCCCGCGTATCACTATCCCGAGATCGATATCGTCCTGGTCCGACCTTGTCCCGACGCCCAGCATCACGAACTCGGGGTACGGTTTCCCTTCGAGGAAGATGCCGAGCAGGCGTTCCATGTACGATTTCGTGAGGTTCCGGAACATCCCCCCCGCCTCGAGCATGAATTTACGGCTTATCGTCTCCCGTTCGCTCGTGGCGGACAGATCGAGTTTCACGATATCGATCAGCCGCAGGTTCATCTGAAGGAACTGAAGCGAATAATAGCATCCCAGGAATTCGATCGCCTGCCTGGGCGAGGAGGCGGCCTTCATGACAATATCCATCTCGCGGGCAATGTCGTTCGAGTAGTTCCACAGACGCACACCGTCCCTCAAACCCACTCGCTCGAGGGCCGAGGTCAGGCTGTCTATGTTGGTCGAGATGATGTGCAGATATTTATGGTTGTAATTGCCGAGTTTCGAGGTCTTCTCGGTAAGTCTGGCCAGCGGCTCTTTCATATGGAAAGCTCTCCGTATCTTTCGGGAATCTTCGTTCAGCCGGCCAAAAGATCCGGCGACAATTGATGCCAATGTCTCATCGGCCGCAGACAGAAGCCATTTGAGGCGAACGATACACGCTTGCATCCCCTTTTACAACTGTGATTTCGATTAACGGGGGACGGCGGTTCGAACTGGTACGGTCATTTTTTTCGGCCCAACCGGCATCTTGCCCTTTTTCACTTAAGCTTCCCGATGCCCGGCCTTATTGTCATATTCCGGTTGAATTAATTATCATATTCTGATACCATTATTTGATAATAAAGGCAATAAAATCATTTTTCACAAGGAGCCACGCATGAAGAGATCTTTTTTCTCATGCGAATCGCATAGCGCAGCATTTTATTCATTGCTCGTCCTGATTTCGGCGGGGGCGGTTTTACTGGCTCCCTATTCAGGCCTTGAGGGCAGAAATAACATCCGGAGCACATTTTTTTCCATCTATCCCCAGGCCGCTAACACGCAGCTCGATGACCTGCCAAGCAATATCGGGCACTGCGGGGTGTGCCATTTCGATTTCAACGGGGGAGGACCGCGAAATCCTTACGGCCTCGGCGTCGAGGTCGGGCTGAATAACGGCCTGTCCAACAGCGCGGCGATCCTCGCCCTGGACGGCGTCGATTCCGATGCCGACGGTTTCAAAAACGGGATCGAGGCGGGCGATATCGTTAATTTTTCCAACACGCCGACCTTCCCCGGGCTGACATCCGGCAACAAGGGAAACACCCTCAGCGTGAGCATCTCGGATATAGAACCGTATCTCACCCCGTCGGGATCGACCGATACGACCCCTCCTTCAGTCGACCTTGCAAGCCCTGACGGCGGCGAGATCGTTCAGGCGGGATCATTCTTCTCGGTAAATTACAACGCGACCGACGCGAGCGGCATTTCATATCTGAATATATACCTCTCCGATGACGGCGGATCGAACTTCGAGCCGGTGGCGACGCGCATCCAGCCCGGAACGGGCTTTTCATGGTTCGTACCAAATTTACCGGGCACCTCCAACCGCATCATGGTCGAAGCGTGGGACAACGCCTCGAATCCGGGATCGGACGCGAGTATCTCGAGTTTCACCATAACAGGGACGCCGCCGGGATACGTCCCGTCCTCGCTGCGCGATATGAAAATGTCCGGAACACAGCCTCACAGAGGGGCTGTTCTCGATGACCCTGACATATCCTGCGCCACATGCCACGGCAATTACGACATCGCAGTCGAGCCGTGGTACAACTGGAGGGGCAGCATGATGGCGCAGGCTGCAAGGGACCCTCTTTTCTTCGCGTGCTTGGCCGTGGCGGAACAGGACGCGCCGTCGGTGGGAGACATCTGCCTCAGGTGCCATACGCCGGGAGGATGGCAGGAGGGCCGTTCCGTCGATACGAGCGGCGAAATGCTTACGGTCAAGGACCGCCACGGCGTTCACTGCGATTTCTGCCACAGGGTCGTTGATTACGACTATGTGCCCGGCTCAAGCCCGATCGAGGACCTCGATGTTCTGGCACTGATCTCCCCGTTGCCCCTGCAGTACGCCAACGGCCAGTTCATCAACGATCCGTCCCCGCTGAAACGCGGGCCGTACGCCGACGCCGAGGCCAGCCACGCCTTCGTGGAATCGCCGATACACCGTTCCTCGAAGATCTGCGGGACATGCCACGACGTCAGCAACATGGTTTTCAACAAGGTCAACGGCATGGATTACGCCCCGAACAGCTTCGACGAGGAACATCCCGACATGAATCTTAGAAACATGCTCCCCGTCGAAAGAACATTCAGCGAGTGGTCGCGGAGCGAGTACGCGCTGACCGGGGTCTACGCCCCGCAGTTCGCCGGCGACAAGCCCGACGGCATCGTCTCGACCTGCCAGGATTGCCACATGAGGGATGTCACCGGCAAGGGGGCGAACGCGAACGGCGTAAACAGTCGTACGGACCTCGGGCTTCACGATCTCACCGGGGGGAACACGTTCGTGCCGCGCATCATCTCGACCTATTTCCCGGATGAGGTGGACCAGGGGCAGCTCGATGCCGCCGCGGACAGGGCCGTCTCGATGCTTCAAAAGGCGGCGACCCTGGAAATCTTCCCTGAAGATTACGGGGTCTCGGTCAGGGTCACGAACCAGACCGGGCACAAGCTTCCGTCAGGATACCCGGAAGGACGCAGAATCTGGCTGAATCTCGTCGCGAAGGATCAGTCGGGGCAGGTCGTCTTCGAATCGTGCCATTACGATTTCGAGACGGCCGAGCTGACGCACGATTCGCAGGCGAAGGTATACGAGATACACCCGGGCCTCAGCGCCGGCCTCGCGCAGGCGATCGGGCTTCCCGCCGGCGTATCATTCCATTTCGTGCTCAACGACACCGTGTACGGCGACAACCGGATCCCGCCGCGCGGATTCACCAACGCCGCTTTCGCCGAGATACAGTCGCCCCCCGTCGATTACGCTTATGAAGACGGCCAGTACTGGGATGTCACGCACTACAATCTCCCTGTGACGGCGGATTCGGTCATCGCCACCCTGTATTACCAGACGACGAGCAGGGAGTACGTGGAATTCCTGAGGAATGAGAACAGGACCAATGCCGCCGGTCAGAACCTTTATAATTCGTGGGTTGCCACCGGGAACTATCCGAATCCGTTCAATCCCACGACCAGGATACGGTACTCCGTCGCCGAAAAGTCAGACGTTCTCATTAACGTGTACAATATCAGCGGGCAGAGGGTCAGGACCCTCGCTGATTCCGTCCACGAACCGGGCAGTTACGCGATCGACTGGGACGGCAGGAACGACAGGGGCGATAAGATGGCTTCGGGGCTCTACTTCATCCGATTCTCGGCCGGAAGCCATTCGTTCACGCGGACAACCCCCCCGCTCTACGTGAGCTTTCCCCTGGCGCTGGCCGTTGCAATCGGGATGGAAGCCGGCGAAGAAGTTCAGTGGGAACTGCTGGAGCGGGGCGAACTGCATCTGGTCCGGCGCCAGAGGCCAGCCCGCTTGGCCCAGACCAAAGCCGACAAGCGCTAACGCCGGAGCTTGATCATAAGGGCGCGATGTTGCCCCCGCGCGGCAGAACGGGCTGGGTTGCCAAGCCACGCAGGCTTCTCCTTACCAACAGGCATCGCGCCTTTCTCCCCGCAAGAACAGGCTTTAGCCAACGCATTCAGTTGGGGGCTCAGACGAACGGGGCGTTTCGGGCCAGCGGAGTAACGGTGCCGCCGCCGATCCGGGAGGGCTGAATCAGTATGGGAAGTTTCGAAGAGGGGAATTTTTTGGCCAGACCTCCGCGCGCAGTCGTAAACGGCTGACTATAACAATTCTAGCTCTATTCTTAAGTGGTGAGGATGCCTCAAGAATCGCATCATTGCGTCGGTAGAGGAC
>JALOPX010000124.1 GCA_025453655.1 Candidatus Krumholzibacteriia bacterium | reverse complement strand
CGATCCGATGTCCTCCCAGTAGGTGTCGAACCTGTATCCGGAAACCCCTCTATTCGCGATTGCCGGGATCAGGATGTCGAACACGATGTCTTTTTTCCCGCTGTCGAGGATACTGAGCAGATATTTCTTTTCGAACATGTAGATTCCCATCGACGCATACGAAAAATCGGACGATCGAGGTTTTTCCTGGAATTCGGCGACCCTTCCGTCCCTGCCCACCCTTACCATGCCGAATCTCATGCGTTGCCTGGCCCCGACACCCTTGCAGGCGAGGGTGACCGGGCGGCCGCTATCGATGTGAAATTTCAGCATATCCCTGTAATCCATGATATAAACCTGGTCTCCGGAAAGAACCAGAAGATGTTCGGCGTCGGAGTTGCGCAGTATGGCGATATTCTGGTATAGCGCATCGGCGGTTCCAAGGTACCAGGTGGCGGCCTTGCCGTAGTGCGTGGGCTGCATGATGAATACGCCGCCCCTTTTTCTGTCCAGGTCCCACGGCTTTCCCATCCCGATGTGCTCCATCAAAGAGGCGGGATTGTACTGTGTGAGCACGGCGATGTCGCTGAATCCGGAATGAACGCAGTTACTCAGGCAGAAATCAATTATCCTGTAACGCCCGCCGAAAGGCATCGATGTCTTGGCCCTGTGCCCCGTGAGTGCCGACAGTTCCCTCCCCGTCCCTCCGGCAAGTATCACTGTGAGTATTTTCAATTAAGGTTCATCCTCCATGAGGTGATAAGATCATCGCATGGGAATAAATTCAGTGCCTGACCGTCATGGATACGCGGTGTGTCGTGTCCAGTTCGTCGTGGACCAGCAGGGCGTAATCGATGCCCAGGTCGAGATCCCACGGCCCGAACTTATTCAACAGCACTCCCATTCCGGCGGTCGGCCTTCCCATGTCGTATCCCCCCCGGAGAGCGACAAGGTTCCTGAGCAGCAACTCCGCCCCGAGATGAAAATCCACGCTCGCCCTTCCGATCCAGAATTGCGAAACGCTCTTCATATTTTCAAAACGGAAATCGCCGTCGGCGGCCAGGACGAGGACGCTGTTCATTTTCCTTATGGGCAGCGGGTAACCCGCCCCGATTTTGAGGCATGGATAAATGAATTCCCTCTTCCCTGTGCTCCAGCTGATATAGGTCCCGGTGGCGTCCTGAAGCTTCACTCCGACTGCCAGGTCCCTGTAAAGCGCCCTTTTCAGCAAACCGACATCGACCCCTATCCCGAAGCTGGAAACGTCCGTGATCTGGTCGTTCCTGATCAGCTTAAGGGATCCTCCAAGGCTGCCGAAGCTCATGACCTGGGAGTAGCTCAGAAAGAGGGCGAAATCGTTCACGTTCTCCCTTTTTAGATTCATCGGATTGAAATTGAAGCTCTCCCCGTTCCACGGCTCAAACCGGTCGTCTCCGTCGGAATTCTCCACCGCGTAGGGTGAGATCGGGATTCCGTCGATACCCATGTGTATCAACGTGACCCCCCAGGCCGATTCCCCCGGTTTCAACGGGAATACGGAGGAGAAATAATTGTAATCTATCAGGTTGCCGAACCTCTCGGAATGCATGAAAATCATTTCAAGGTCGTTCGCTCCGGAAGCCGCGCCGAAAATACCCGCCATGCCCGCCGGATTCCAGAATGTGGACGTTGCGTCGTCCGCTACGGAGCAAAAGGCCCCGCCCATGGCCATCGCCCTGGCCCCTCCTCCGAGCGCCATGAATTCACCGGCATATTTTTCGGCCTGTGCTCCGGCCGGCAATATCGCCATCGCGAGGCAAAGGATCGCGAGGGTATATCTCATTTTCTTCTCCGTTTTCCAGGGGATGCCTTTAAAGAACATACGCTCTTCGCCCGACCGGGCTCTGGCCGTTTTTATCACCGCCTGATAAATTATAACAAAAACGACCCGAAAGGACAAAGGGAAACATCTCGCCTCGGATTCCACGGGGCTCATTTCACCCCGTACCCCTTCAATCTGCGGTAGAGAGTCCTTTCGGACAACCCGAGCTGCATTGCCGCCTTTTTCCTGTTTCCGTTGTTCAGCCTCAGGGCCTCCATAATGGCTTCCCGTTCAAGGTCCTCGAGAGCCGGGCGCTTTTCCTTATCCGCCTCCTCGACTTCAACCCATCTCCGCCATTTTTCGCCCATGGGTATTCCCTCATTCCTGAGAAGCCGCAGTATCTCGCGCACGTCAGAATGGAGTGAAAACAGCGAGTTGATGATCAGTTCCCTCTCTATCTGGTCCCTCGTTTTCTGCACATGGACCGGAAGGTCCGGAAATGACATCGGCGGGGCCTTTTCCTGAAGGCGCCGCTCTATGTCGACTGCCCTGATATTGCCGTCGAGGTTCATCACGACGAGATTGTCCATCATGTTGGCCAGTTCCCTGATGTTTCCCGGCCATGGATAAGCCTTGAGCAGGTTCATCCCTTCCCTGTCGATGCCGCGAATCGCCTTCCCGTGCTTGATGCACGAGGACCTCAAAAAATGGCTGGCCAGGACCGGGATATCGCCCTGCCGTGCTCTCAGGGGCGGGATCCTTACCTGCACAACCTTGAGCCGGTAGTACAAGTCCTTCCTGAATTGCCCCCTTTCGACGTCGGTCTCGAGTTCACGGTTCGTGGCGGCTATCACCCTTACGTCGGTCGTCAGCTTGTCGATTCCGCCCACGCGCATGAACTCGCCTTTCTCGAGTACCCTAAGCAATCTTACCTGCATCGTGAGGCTCATTTCGCCGACCTCGTCCAGGAAGAGCGTGCCCTTGTCGGCTCTTTCGAAAAGGCCCGCCCTCCTCGCTACGGCCCCTGTGAACGAGCCCTTTTCGTGCCCGAACAGCTCGCTCTCGAGCACTCCTTCGGCCATGGCCCCGCAATTCACCGCCTCAAAACCCATGGAGCGCCTGTTGCTTCTCAGATGGATCGCCCTCGCGATCAACTCCTTCCCCGAGCCGCTTTCTCCCTCTATCAGGACGGAGACCTCGGTGGGAGCGACCTGTATGACCATATCGAGGATCTCGCGCAGAGCCGCCGATCTGCCGATGATACCTGCGCTGCTTTTTACCCTGCGCAACGCGACGAGATGCGCTCCGCGCATCAGGAAATCATCGCGATCCGCCGGCATCGTCATGAACGCGTCGACGATGCCTTCCTGCATTCCGGATTGCGATTCTTCCCCGTCTTCTTCCGAGAAGACGAGAACCTCGAAATTCAGGAAGTTCTTTTGAAAACGCTTTATTATCGTGGCGTAACCGGAATATCGGCCTGAGGAATCGACGGCAAGAATGAATCCGCCCGGCGGCTCTTCGAGACCAAGCGGCTCGGAAACGTTATCGAATCTTCTCAGCCTCAGCCCTTCCGCGATGGCCAGTGTCTCGACGAGCGAGCCGGCTTCCTCGTTTTCGATCAACGCCCAGATTTCAGGGTTCATGTCCACCACCGGGTTCAATCCATCTCATAGAGCTTCGTTTTCTCTCTGAGTGTCTGCCGGCTTATTCCGAGTATCCTCGCGGCCTTCGATTTGTTTCCGTCAGTTTCATCCAGCGTCCTGCATATCAGGAGTTTTTCCATGTCGCGGATACTCATGGGGTAAACGCCCCTCATGTCGTTTCCTGACGCGGCTCCTCCGTTTTCCGCCTCATCCGCATCCATCTCCACCGGGATATGCTCCGGAAGAAGTTCGTCCTCAGCCTCGAGAAGTATCGCCCGTTCTATAACGTTTCGAAGCTCGCGAACGTTACCGGGCCACGAATAGGCCTGAAGCCTCGCTTCGACCTCCGGGCTCGTCTTTTTGATCTTCTTCTTGAATTCCCTGTTGAAGAAATCGATAAAGTGGTTGGCAAGCAGAGGAATATCCTCTTTTCTGTCCCGGAGCGGCGGAAGGTAAATTGGTATCACCTGGAGCCGGTAGTATAGATCGCTTCGGAAGTTCCCCTCCTGAATCGCCTTCAAAAGGTCGCGGTTTGTGGCGGCGATTATCCTGGTGCTCACCTTGAGATCATTGACCCCGCCGACCCTTCTGAACGTCTTGTTCTCCAGCACCCTGAGAAGCCGGCTCTGCAGCGTTATTCCCATTTCCCCGATCTCGTCGAGGAATATCGTGCCACCCTCGGCCAGCTCGAAAAGCCCCTTTTTCTTGAACTTGGCGTCGGTGAAAGCGCCCTTCTCGTGCCCGAAAAGCTCGCTTTCGAGAAGGTTCTCGGGCAGAGCGGCGCAGTTTATCTCCATGAACGGCTGATCGACCCCCCTGCTGCTTTCGTGTATGGCCCTTGCCACCAGTTCCTTCCCCGTGCCGCTCTCCCCCTGTATCAGGATCGTGCTCGCCCTGCTTTCCCCGATCTTGGTCACCTTTCTGAACACTTCGTTCATCAGGTGGCTTTTTCCTATGAAATTCCTGAAATTATATGTGTCTCTTTCCTTTTTCCTTATCCCGTCCAGCTCGCTTTTCAACCTGCTGCTCTCGAGGGCGTTTTTGATGGAAACTTTCATTTTCTCGAGTTGAAAGGGTTTCAGAAGAAAATCGTAAGCGCCGCCCTTGATGGCCTCCACCGCGGTTTCCACCTCGCCGTACGCGGTCATCATGATTACTGGGAGGGCCGGATCCTCCTCCCTGAGCATTCTCAGGACTTCGATTCCGCTTTTGTCAGGCAGTTTCAGGTCAAGAACGACAAGATCAGCGGGATCTTCCATGAACTTTTTCACGCCCTCGGTCCCGTTTTCCGCCTCATCCACCTCGTATCCCTGATTCTTCAGAGCTTCTCCAAGAGACCATCTGATTGTTTTCTCGTCGTCGATCACCAGAATTTTCCCGGACATAACATCCCCTTTAATACACTTTTTGTGTTTCGACCGCCCGTGCGTCAGCCGCCATCCTTCGAGGCATCTCAACGACGAAACGGGCGCCTCTTCCTTCTTCGTTCACGTGAAAAATCTTCCCTCCGTGGCTGTCGACGATCTTTCGTGTAATCGCAAGGCCCAGCCCAGTGCCTTCGGTTTTCGTGGTGAAAAACGGGTTATAAAGCTTCTCGGCGATCTCGTCCGGTATTCCCTTCCCGCTGTCGATGAATTCGATCCGCACAAAGGCGGGGTCCGTCGAATTCGCCGTGCATATCCTCATTTCTCCCCCCGCCCGGCTCGCCTGAATGCCGTTCAACGCGATGTTCAAGACGACCTGCTTTATCTGATCGCCGTCGATGAAACAGGCGTCGTCCGCCACGCGGTTTTCGAATTTTATCGACACCTCGCTCTCCGCGGCCTTGTCGCGGAGAAGATCGAGTGTCTCAGTCACAAGCGCGTTGAGCGTCACTTCGCGCGGAGCGGGGCGGGCCGGCCTCGCAAAATTCAGGAGGTTTCTGATTATATCGTCGAGTCGCTTTATCTCGTCCAAAATCACCGTCAGGTACCTGGTCTTCTCCGGCTCCCCGGCGAGCTGTTCCTTCAACACCTGCGCCGTTGTCGCTATGCCGGTCAGAGGATTTCTTATCTCGTGAGCGACCCCGGCCGACAACTCTCCGAGCGATCTCAACCTGTCGGCCCGTCGAAGCTCCTCCTCCATCGCTTTCTGGGCCGTCAGATCCTCGAAAACAGCGACAAGCGAGGTTCCATGAAAATCCTCCGATATTACCCTGGTGGAGTTGACTCTGACTGGAACTACCCGGCCCCCTGGAATAGCGAGCGTTCCCTCGAGGGTTGAATTTCTGCATTCTCCCCGAACGAGATGTTCGAACAGGCCTTCACCCCCGAAAGGATTTCCAAAAAGCTCGTTGAAATGGAGATCCCCGGCGTTTTCTTCGCCGATTATCTCCCTCGCCCGGTTGTTCCTGAAAACGACCCTGCCGGTCTTGTCGGTTTTTATGACGCCGCTGTTGATATTCTCCAGTATCGTCTCGTTGAAATCCTTCAGGTTTCTCAGCCTGCTTATGTTGACCGCGTTCGCGACTTCCTCCGAAAGTATCGTCTGAATGGTATTGATGAAATGGTAATCGTACAGATATGAGCGCCTCGATTTGTACTCTTTCCTGATGAAAAGGAATCCGAGCCATTTACCCTTGTATATCAGGGGCACGACTGAATCGTTCCACGGTTCCTTCATCCCGAGGCAGGTCTTCGGGGGTCCGTCCGCGCATCCCGCAAGGCTGAAAATCTCCGGTTGGGCCAGATCCTTCTCCATCGCTGACGAGAGAAGGGAGACCGCCCCCTCCAACTCATCGTTCCCTACATTGTAGGATGTCCTGACCTTGAGGCTTCTTCCCCCGTCGCTGAACAAAAAGATCGCGGTCCCTTCCGCGTCGATATATTTGCACAAGGCCATAAGGAAACGGTCGAGAGCGTCTCCCCAGTTCTCGTTTGAGCTTATGTCGCGTCCCATCTGGTAAAGCATTTTCAGGCGCGTTACGTGCTTTTTCAGCGATTCGTTGGCTTCGCTCAGTTCCTCGTTGGCCCGAAGCACCCTCGTGTTGAGCTCGCTCCTGCTTTGTTCGAGTCTGCGGTTGGCGCTCTCCAGCCTGTCTATCACATCCCTGTTCTCGCGAAGGATCGACGCGTGCTCCCCGGCTGCGTCGACGATTTCCGCTATCTTTATGAGATCGAATGGTTTCAACAGATAATCGAAGGCGTTGAGCCTGATGGCCTCTATCGTGGATTCGAGGGAGGCGTATGCGGTCATGATTATGCACTTGGTCTCCGGATGCATCTCGTTGATACGGGACACGATATCAAGGCCGTTGAAA
>JALOPX010000123.1 GCA_025453655.1 Candidatus Krumholzibacteriia bacterium | reverse complement strand
GAGGATGATCTCGGTGAACGCGGCGATTCAGATCGACCTCACCGGCCAGGTGTGCGCCGATTCGATAGGTGAGTACTTCTATTCGGGAATCGGGGGCCAGGTCGATTTCGTAAGGGGCGCGGCGCGTTCGAAGGGGGGCAAACCGGTCATCGTCCTTCCTTCGACGGCCAAGGAGGGCACCGTATCGAGGATCATCCCCTATCTCGACCAGGGAGCGGGTGTGGTGACCTCGAGGGGCGACGTTCACTACGTTGCGACGGAATACGGCATCGTCAACCTGCACGGGATGAACCTGCGCGAGCGCGCGCTTTCGCTTATAAGCATCTCGCACCCGGATTTCCGCGACGACCTGCTGAACTACGCCAAGCAGAGGCATCTCGTCCATCTCGACCAGATGCCGATGGTGATACCCGGCAAATTCTATCCGATCCAGTACGAGGAGGCGGCCGAATTCGGCGGCGAGAAGATATTCTTCCGCCCCGTGAAGCCCACCGACGAGACGATGGAAAGGGAGTTCTTCTATTCGCTCAGCGACGAGTCGGTCTACTACAGGTTTTTCAACAGGATAAAGTCGCTGCCGCACGAGAAATTGCAGCCCCTGGTCAACATCGATTACAGGGACGAGATGGCGATCGTCGCGCTCAAGGGCGAACCGGGAATGGAATACATGGTGGGGATCGGAAGGTTCATGGTCAGTTCGGAGACGAACATAGCCGAGGCGGCCTTTCTCGTGCACGACGACTGGCAGCGCAGGGGGATAGGGACCTTCCTGCTCCGGAAACTGATCGGCATCGCGCTCGAGATGGGGATCAAGGGATTCTCGGCCGAGGTCCTCGCGGAGAACAAGAAGATGATGTACGTTTTCCACAAGAGCGGCTACCCGGTGGAGGTCAAGCTCGAGGACGGGGTTTACTCGATCTATATCGATTTCACGAAAGGGAAAAGCAAATGAGCCCCGATCATGAGGAGGAGGGGAGGCCGGCCGCGATTTTCATGAATTCGAAAAGGCTCGGCGAATTCAACTTCTCGCCCGATCATCCGTTCAAGCCCGAGAGGGTCAGCAGGGTCTACGAGATGTGCAGGAGGAGGGGGCTCTTCGACATGCCGCATATCCGCGTCGTCGAGGTGGAGGAGGCCGGGGAGGGGGTCATCGAATCCTTTCATTCCCCCGAATACGCGGGGTATCTCAGACAGGCGGGCGAGACGGGAGAGACCACCGTCGAGATGCTCTACCACGGGCTCGGCACGATGGAGAACCCCGTCTTCCGCGGCCTCTACGATTTTTCCGCCCTCTCCGCGACGGCGAGCCTTCGGGCGGCGAGGATGGTGGCGGAGGGCGCGGGAGCCGCTTTCAATCCCTGCGGAGGATTCCATCACGCTCACAGGGACAGGGCCTCCGGGTTCTGCTACGTCAACGATATAGTCATAGCGATAAACGAGCTCAGGAGGATGGGGGCGAGGACCGCCTACGTCGATATCGACGCCCATCACGGGGACGGGGTTCAGGAGGCGTTCTACGCCGATCCCGGGGTTCTCACGATATCGGTCCACGAATCGGGCAAGACTCTTTTCCCGTGGGGAGGGTTCGAAAGGGAGACGGGGGAAGGCCCGGGAAGGGGATACAACATCAATGTCCCGATCGAAGCCGATTCGGACGACGAGATATTTCTCCTTCTTTTCAGGGAAATCGTAATGGACGCGCTGGAATCCTTCAGACCCGATATCGTTGTCGGGCAGTTCGGAACGGACACCTTCGCGACTGATCCACTGACGCACCTTCGCATGACCAACAACGGGTACATCGAAGCCGTTTCCACCCTTCACTCGGCATTTCCGAGGATCGTGGCCCTGGGGGGAGGGGGGTACAACATGGCCGACGTGGTGAGGGGGTGGACCCTCCTTTGGGCCGAACTGGCCGGCGTCGAGCTCGATACGGGATATGGAGGCGCCCTCGGCGGCGTCCTGATGGGGGACGCGTCGATCGAAGGATCCGATCTCAGGGATATGCGGATCGTCACGAGCGGCCCCGCGAAGGAGAAACTAAGGGATAAGGCGGGAGAGCTGATCGGGTGGTACAGGGGCTCGATCCGGCCCCATATCGCGCGCTGACGAAAAATGACTGGTTTTTCCCGAAAGCATTTACTTTCCACGCGAAAACGATATATTTAATATCCATGCCTGCCGGGGGCCCATTCGGGTTGATCGGCCGGGGCGTACCCGCGGCTGGCCGTTAAAAAGGACGGATTATCCCGATGAGGGAAAAGCTGAGCATTATAGAGACACAGTTGAATTCGCTTCTGAACGCGGTGAAGAAGTCGGGGATGGCGAGGGATGTCGAAAAAGAGATCCTGGAAGCCTCCGAAGCGCTCCATTTCGGCAGGACGGGATCCGAAGAGGATCTGCTCGAACTCCTTTACAGGATAGTGCGTCTCGCGAAACCTCCCATCCTTGTCGAAGGGTGGCAGGAAGCGTGGGGGAATCTGCTGTCATCCCTGATTGCGACGATCCTCGAATCCCCCGGCGGACCGGCCAGGATCATCTCCTTCCTGTACGGCCTCGAGGAGGTCCCGCCGGAGGCCCGGGGGGAAAATATTCTCTGCATAAATCCGGGCTCCACCTCGACGAAGCTGGCGCTTTTCAGGGGCCTTGACCTCGCGTCGCAGGACGAGGTGCACATCCCCCCCGAATTCGAGGATACGATCGACGCGAGAACGGACGCCATCGTCAGGTGGATAGAAAAACAGGGCGTGGGCCCCGGGATGCTGACGGGTATCGCCTGCAGGGGCGGTTTCGTGCGCGCCGTCCCGTCGGGCACCTACAGGGTCTGCGCCGAGATGGTCGACGACCTGGCTTCGCCGAAGATAACCCACGCTTCCAACATGGCCATTCCCATCGGGCTCAAGGTCGGCGAAAGGTACGCGGGCGCCGGCGAAATTCTCGTGACGATGACCGATCCGGTCGCGACCGACGAGATGGCCACCGCGGCCCGCCTCACGGGTATAAGGAAACTGCTCAGGGACGGGTCGGGAGCGCACTATCTCAACCAGAACGCGGTACACAGGCTCGTATGTTCTGTCGTCGGCGTGACTCACAAGGGCATGACGACGGTCGGAGCGCATATGGGCGGAGGGATGTCGGTCATCCGCCACTCCGGAGGCGAGGCGGTGGACCTCGACAACGCCTTCTCGGGGCTTCCGAGCGCCAACAGGTGCGGCAACATCCCGATCGACGTCCTTGTCGCCGCCTATGACGCGGGGACTATCAGCATCCCCGAGCTGAAAAAGTACATGTTCGGGAAGGGCGGGCTGATCGATCTCGCCGGGACGAACGATTTCAAGGCCCTTATGCATTTCAGGGATTCCGGGGCCGTCGAACTGCAGAGGGAGAAGATAGACCTGGTCCTCGATTTCATGGCCACGAGGATCGCCGGGTCAGTGATGAACCTTTCCGCCACCGAGGGGATGGTGGAACTGGTGATCCTCACGGGCGGCCTGGCGAGAAGCGTCGAGTTCACCGGGCGCATCAAGAGAAAGCTGTCGCCGTATTTTCCCGTCGCCATCGTGCCCGGCTCGATCGAGCACGAGGCGATGGTGGCGGGGCACCTCTGCGCGAAATACAAGCCGGGCCTGATGAAGGACTACCCTCTGGAGCGCGACAAGCTTCGCAAGTACAGGGGATACGAGAGGGATCTCATAGAGACCGAGATCTTCAGCCATCCGCATCTGAGGCGGAAGGAAAACGCCCCGATCACCAGCATAGACGAGCTTATCTATACGGCGAGGGTCATGGTGGCCAAGTACAGGGCCCCCAGGATCGCCATCGTGGGGGCGGAGAACGAGGACGCGATAGCGGCGGCCAAGCAGGCGAACGAGGAGGGCCTCTACCCGGTGGCGAAGTTTCTTCTCGTCGGCGACTATTACAAGGTCAGCCAGATCGCCTGGGATTTCGACATAAAGGTCGACGGAGACAACTACACGATAGTCGATTCGGACAATCCGGTGGCGAGGGCCGTCGATCTCCTCGACGCGGGGGAGGCCGACCTTCTGATGAAGGGCGGGGTCAAGACCTCCGATATCATGGGCGGGACCCTTCGATATCTCAAGGAGAGCGGAAAGCTCGTCAAGGGGAATATCTACAGCCACGTGGGAGCCTTCCAGATCCCCAACTACCCGAAGCTCCTTCTCGTCACCGACGCGGCGCTCATTCCGAATCCCAGCCAGAAGATCAAGATGAGGATACTGGAGAACGCGCTGAGGGTATGCCAGTATCTCAACATCACCAAACCGCGTATCGCGGTGATATCGGCCGTCGAGGTGGCCAGCCCGAACGTCGAATCCTCCATGCTCGCCGCCGAGCTGGCCGAGATGTACAAGGACCGGACCGACTGCATCGTGGAAGGCCCGCTCTCGCTCGATGTCGCGATGTCCCCCGAGTCCGCCGTGGAAAAGCATTACAGGGGAAAGATAATGGGGAACGCCGATATCCTCCTGATGCCGGACATCGAGGCGGGGAACGTCGTCTACAAATCTCTCACGATCTCCTCGGGCGCCTCGCTCGCCGGCGTGATAGTCGGCGGAGGCATCCCCATAATCCTGACCTCGAGGGGCGACTCGGCGAGATCCAAGCTGGCGTCGATATGCCTCGGCTCCCTGATCGCGATGAAACAGGGAGATATCATCAACAAGGGATGATCTTCCCCGCCTTCCCAACCCGCGCCGGCGGTTATTGTCACGAAAATTGCCCCTCGTACTTCACATGGATGGTACGGAACGTTCCACCGGGGCCGGGGAGCCTGCCGCGGCCTCCGGCAGCTTAAGGCATAATTGGTTGAAAAATATCCTGATATATGTTAAAATGCCGTCCTGACAGTGGCTCCGCGGGAATCGATCATGACGATTCGCGGGCCTTTTCCGACAGGATTCATCTTTTGAACCGGGGATTTTTTTGCAGAAACCGTCAGGAGGTGATCTGTTTTCGGGCTCTTTTCATGAATTTGCCGCCGGCCGCCGGCTGCCGGCGAATATCGGCTCAGTAACCCACCCTAGTCCTACAAGGAGATCAGGACAATGAAATCGAGACCGCTTCTTCTGTTGCTGACCCTGATGGCCGCCGTGGCGCTCATATATGGGGACGCCGGCGCCCAGATGCCCATAAAGGCTCCGAGGAACACATCGGTCGTTCCCGCGGGCGGGACGGAGTTCGGCTACATTCCGCCTCCGATGGATCTGTCTCATATCAAGGCGGTGCCCGGCATGTTGATGGGCGCGGCCTCGTCGTGGGACTGGCGCGCGCTCGGCGGAGTCACCTCCGTGAAGAACCAGAATCCCTACGGGACGTGCTGGGCCTTCGCGGCGCTCGGGAATCTCGAATCGCAGATTCTCATCAACGACAGCGTCGTCGAGGATTTCTCCGAATTCAACATCCAGGGCTGCAACCCGGTCTCGACCGACTGCAACGCAGGCGGGAACGCGTGGATGTCGACGAACTACCTCGCCCTTCTCGGCGCCGTCGACGAAACATGCGACCCCTACCCGGGCAACTGTCCCCTTGCCACCTGCAATAATTTCTCCTGTGATTTTCTCAAACAGGTGGTCGAATGGAAGGTCATCCCGAACGACGTGGCGTCCATAAAGAACGCCGTTCAGACATACGGCCCCGTTTACGTCTCGATGTACGCGAGCTTCGCCGGATTCAGCACCTACAACGGTTCGTACTGCATCACGTATGCCGGGACCCAGAATCCGAACCACGCCGTTCTCATCGTCGGATGGGACGACACGATGTGCGGCGGCACCGGCGCGTGGATCGTCAAGAATTCATGGGGATCCTCCTGGGGCGACAACGGATATTTTTACATCGCCTACGGCAGCGCGAGGATCGGCGAGAACGCCAACGTGATCACGGCCTGGAAGGATTTCGATTCGAACGAGACGATCTATTATTACGACGAATACGGATGGTGGAGCTCGGTCGGCTACGGCGACGGCGATGACTGGGGCATGGTCGCCATCACTCCGGCCGGCACGGATGAATATCTCTATTCCGTCGATTTCTGGGCCTCCTCGGGCCCCTGCAATTACAGCATCTACGTCTACGACAACTTCTCAGGCGGGGTCCTCTCCACGCTTCTCGCCGGGCCGATCACGGGATCGGTGGCCCAGGCGGGGTATTACAGCTTCGAGCTCCCGGCTCCCCTCGCCGTGACGCAGGGAAACCCGATTTATCTCGCGGTCAATTTCGTGACTCCCGGCTACAACTATCCCGTTCCCTACGATGATTCGGGCCCGATGGAGACCAACAAGTGCTACATCAGGAACACGTCGTCCTCCACGTGGTCGGCTCTCGACAACGGCAACTACGCGATGGGCGATGTCGGCATCCGCGGCAGGATAGCTCCCGAACAGGTGGCGGGCTCCTGTTCGATGGAAGGGGATCCCGGCTTTTTCTTCATGTTCGAATTCGCCGCGGTCGAAGTGGTGAAAGGTCAGGCGTATTGCGATTATCCCGGGCCGACCAACTTCGGTTTCCTCGCCGCGAGCCCGTGCAAGGCGGCGGATACCTTCTGCGTGACGACGAGCGATCTCTTCGGATGGACGCAGACGGGCGGTTACGGCTCCTACGTGAACGGCCAGTGCTTCACGCTCGGCGCGGGCAGCTATTATCCCGGCTGGGAGATCTGCATCACCGTCCCCTGCGACGCCACGGTCGGCCAGATCAACACCTGGACCGCGGTAATGGGCTATTGCGACCTGGAGGGCGTCTGCGCCCCGGACTGCGGCGACTGCCAGGATCCGAACGTATACGGAGGCGTGAACAGGTACAGCACGATCTCGATGACCCTGGAAGTCGTCCAATCGCCCCCGGCTCTCCTGATACTTCAGGATGAGCTGTACTTCGTCGAGCAGGGCGCCACGGCGGCCTATGTGCCGTTCTCGATCTGCAACGGCGACC
>JALOPX010000122.1 GCA_025453655.1 Candidatus Krumholzibacteriia bacterium | reverse complement strand
TTCATTTTCAATACTATTTCTAAGTCCGTTTAGAGCTTCATTCTCTTTTACACCAAGCCAAAGAATGCTAGGATTACTCTGCCTGAAAAATAATCCAGCGTCTTGTCTGCTGCCGACTTATAACGCTCATCTTCAAGAAGGGCAGCGAGCCTGAAAAGAGCGATCGTCGCTGCCGAGTTCCCGGAAGGGATCACTCCGTCATAAGCGGGCTTCGTTCTCCCGGCGGGGCTCGACGCATCCTTCGGCGCGAGGAAGAAACCTCCCTCATTCTCATCGTAAAAATCCCTTATCATCCCGTCCGCCAGTTCAGAGGCCTTATCGAGCCATGAATGGTCGGAGGTCGCTTCATGAAGATCGATCAGCGCCGCCGTCATGAAGGCGTAATCCTCCAGGAATCCGCGACCCTCCGCCCTGCCGTTCCTGTAATACCGTTTCAGCTTTCCGTCTCCATGCAGATTTTCCAGCACGAAGACAGCCGCGTGTATCGCCGAATCGATATAAACGGTGTCCGGCAGCGCGGATCCGGCTCGCGAAAACGCCGATATCATAAGCCCGTTCCAAGCCGTCATGATCTTGTCGTCCTTCGCCGGCCCCGGCCTTTTCGCCCTTTCCTCCAGAAGAGCCTTGCGGCCGTCGGCCAGAATCCTCTGAACCGTTTCACCATCGAGATCGCCGCCTGGGACGAACCGGTCTTCCGGGACCGGTATGTGAAGGACCGATGAGCCATTCTCGAAGTTACCCTTTTCGCCGATGCCGTAGTAACGGTTGAACAGAGCCGCCGCGCCCGGCCCGAGGATCGGAACGGTCTCCGCCGGCTTCCATACGTAAAACGACCCTTCCCCGTCCCCGCTGTCCGCGTCCTCGGCGCTGTAAAATCCCCCCTCCGCGGAGGTCATGTCCCGAAGCACGTAATGGAGAATGCTCCTGGCGACTTCTTCGAACCGCGCGCCGCCGCCCGCCTTCCATGCATCCACGTATAATTCGGCCGCCATCGCCTGGTCGTAAAGCATCTTCTCGAAATGAGGCACAACCCATCTTTCGTCCGTGGAATACCTGTGAAAGCCCCCTCCGATCTGATCGTTTATTCCGCCGCGCGCCATGGCGTCGAGGGTTCGGCCGACCATCGAAAGGGCTCGGCCATCGCCGGTCTTTCGCCCGTAGAGGAGCATAAACTTCAGGAGCGGAGCCTGGGGGAATTTCGGGGCCGGGCCGAATCCGCCGTTCTCTTCGTCGAAGATGGCGAGCGACTGTTCGAACGCTTCGTCCAGGATCTTTCCCGATATCCCGGCGCCTCCGGTTTCGCGCCCGGCCGCTGAAAGAGACGCGCTGAATCTCTCCGCCATTTCCGATATCTCCCCCCTCCTGTTCTCCCACGCGTCGGCTATCGAAAGCAGCAGACGTTCGAAGCCGATTCTCCCGCCGGCGTCCCGGGGCGGGAAATAGGTGCCTCCGAGGAAGGGCCTCCCCTCCGGATCGAGGAATACGGACATGGGCCAGCCCCCGCTCCCGTTCGTCGCCGTCACGAAGCTCATGTAATATTCGTCGATATCGGGGCGTTCCTCCCTGTCGACCTTGACGCTGACGAAACGGCTGTTCAATATGCCCGCGATCCGTTCGTCCTCGAAGCTTTCACGGGCCATCACATGGCACCAATGGCAGGTCGAATACCCTATGGAGAGAAAAACCGGACGGTCCTGCGCCTTCGCCTTTTCGAAGGCTTCATCGCACCATGGGAACCAGTCCACCGGGTTGCCCGCATGTTGTGAAAGATACGGATTGTTCTCGGAAGAGAGCCTGTTGGAAAGACCGTTTCCTTTTTCCGCCGTTTCCATCGTTCACCCCGTCCCTTCAGGAGCGCCCGCGTGACGATCCCTTATCTAGGATTAATATAGTCCTATATACGAAGATTGTCAACCCCCCCGGCAAGGCTTCCTGACGGCGGAGTGCCGGCGCTCCATGAGCCTGCGGCGGCCGGCGCCGCTATCGAAATCCACCACCCCCCGCATCAATAAAAAAACGGGCGGGTCGCCGCCTTCACGGCCTGCGTTCCGCCCGTTCTGATTTTACCTTCCGGACCGGCCGGCGGGTTATCAGCCCGCCTGCTGCTCCGCCGCCTTCTTCAGCTTGTCGTTCGCCATGATGGCGATCTCGACCCTCCGGTTGGCCTGCCGCCCTTCCGGCGTGTCGTTCGTGGCAACGGGCTGGATTTCGCCGTAGCCGAAGAGGGTGAATCTCATCGGATCCACGTTGGAAGCGGCGAGTTTAGCGGCCACGGACTCCGCTCTCCTTCTCGAGAGTTCCATGTTGTATTCCTCTGAGCCGGTCGCGTCGGTGTGTCCCTCGATGAGAATCGACGTGTCGCTGTATTTGTCGAGAATCATCGCCAGCTTGTCGATGTTCGTTACCGCCGCCGGCTGGAGGGTCGATTTGTCGACGTCGAAGAGGATGCCGGAATCGAAGGTGATCTTGATGCCTTCGCCGACGCGCTCGACCCTGGCTCCCTCGATGTCCCTCTGGATCTCGGCCGCCTGCTTGTCCATGTAGTTTCCTATGTACGCTCCGGCCGCCCCGCCGACCGCCGCTCCGACGATCGCCCCGACAACCGTGTTACCGTTGTTCTTCCCTATCGCCGCCCCGATAATGGCCCCGGCCGAGCTGCCTATGACGGCGCCCTTTTGGCTCTGGCTCAATTGGCACCCGATGGCGGATACGACGAGCACGCCGATCATCCCCATGATGACGAGTTTTTTCATCCTTTTCCCACCTTTCCCGCACGGAATCTCCGTGGCGTTAATGAAAAACACAGCTTCGAAAAAACGACCTTGAGGGGATGGTATCACATTTCCCTGATATTTCCATTCATTTTCATCACCCGGCCCGCGCCGCGCGGAATGCGGGCGGTAAGCGGACAAAAAAATGAGGAGAAGCATCCATCCCGGATTCCTTCTCCTCACTCTGGAGTCGGGAAATTATCGAACCCGACCTGCCGCCCCCTTCAGCACGGGGGTATTTTGGGATTCAACGCGGGCTATCTCAAAAGTATCAGCTTTCTTGCCGATACCTGTCCCTCCGCCACGAATCTCGCGAAATAGACTCCGCTCGCGAGCTGTTTCCCGTCATCGTTCTTCCCGTCCCAGTCCGTCTTGTGAATCCCCGCATCCGTCATGACGCCGGGGATCAGCGTTCTCACCCTGCGCCCCGCGACGTCGAAGATCACGAGTGTGACTCTCGCGTCCCCCGCGAGGGAGAATTCTATCGTGGTGGCCGGGTTGAAGGGGTTGGGATACGAGCCCCTCAGCATCGTCTTCATGCCGGGGCCGGGCTCGTCGTCTCCGACCACGTAGGCGGGGATGCCGGCCAGCCTTATGTCCCGGCACTGGAATCCCTGGTCGTCGATCGTGACGATCTCCATCAGATACAGCCCGCCCGGCAGCGGGGCGGTGCTGAAGTGCAGGACGTCGACGGCGCCGTTTCCGGTGACCTGACCGGTCGCGACCGGTATCCACGGGGCCCTCGATGCGGCCTTGAGAAGGGCGCGCGGCGCCGGAGCGGGAGAGCCCGGGGCCGCCTCCGGCGGCGACACCTTCACATAGCCGACAACCTTTGCGTCCCCCCCCTCCCCGTTCAGGTCGTACCCTTCCGTCGAGGGCTGCCCGCCACCGGATGTGTCGAGAGGATAATTGTTATCCTCCTGCGTCCCGCCTCCCCAGGGATCCATGAAATCGATCCCCGTCTCCGGGGTGCCTGTGGAGCTTGGCGGATCGATCGTCTCAAAATATGTCGTATGGGTCGATCCAAGGGTCACAACATGGCCGGTCGTATCGCCATCCGCCGTGGTATCCTCGAGAAGTACGAGTACATCCTCGCTGTCCGACTGGAATTCCCTGAACATCTCGGCAAGATCGGTGGCGTCGTCGACCGGGTGATACCCCACCGACCACCCGTTCTGGCCGTGGCCCTGGAGGTAGCTTCCTATGCCGGCAACCATGCCGTTGGCCGTCGTGCCGCTCGTGTCCGTTCCCATCGCTCCCTGGAGCTCCCTCGCGATATCCTCGGGGCTCTGCTCGGGTTTCGACTCGTCCCCCCCGGGGTTGTCGAGGCCGGGATACCCCTTGTCGGCGAAATATTTCAGGCACGAGGCGCCCGCGGACGGTCCGCAGGAGACCGAATCGAGATCGGTGCCGAGCCCGAGCTGATCGACCGTAGTCAGCGCTCTCTCGAAATCGACCTGCAGGGGGAACATCAGCAGTTCGCTGATGCCGGGAACGACAAGCTCGTCGTCGAGCCTGTATGTTATGTCGAAGAACGAATCGATATGGAAGTAAACTATCGAATCGCGCGGGATGTCGTGGAAAACAGGTATCGGCGGGACCGGGTCGACCCAGACATCGACGGTATCCATGAACCATCCATAGGGAGGCACATTCAACGCGACCTCGAACTGCACGCACTGCCCCTCGAACGGATCCGAGCCTGGATCGAAGTATCCGCACCACCCGTCCCCCGATCCTTCGGGATGTATCGTGGAGTAGGCCGGCTCGGAACCGTCAATATCCACGTGGAATACGGTGAACGGCCCGGGATCGCCGCACGGACGCGAACTGAATACGGCTTCGGTCGCCTCGTAATTGCCGGACAGCCCCGCCGAAACCCTGACGAGACCGTCCTCGCCGACCTCCGCCACCCACGATCCGTACGAAGTGGGAACGATGATGTGAGCCTCCGGCTCGTAGTGCGGGATCATTTCCTGCTCCCAGTAATGGATGAATCCCACCTGAATGCCGTCCATGAAGATCGGGACCGGCGGCATGCCGGGCGGCGTGGCGAACCGGTCGAAGCAGGGGGGCCAGCCGTTGGCCATTCCCTCCATATGGAGCGGCGTTTGCGTGGTCAGAGTCTCTCCCGGGAAATAATCGGGAAGCTCGAGTTCGAAAAAGACGTCGAAGAAGCTCGCTATCCACGGATCGTGCTCGGGAAGATAGGCTTTCCCGATTGAAGGCAACAAGGGATGTTCCCTGACGCGGCGCCTTCCGCTGGCGTTCCGAAGATCGCAGGTATCGATCTCCGAATCGATTTCCCACGGAAAAGGCTCGAAATATCTCAGCCTCCCGGGGCCGAAGAGGTTCACCGTATCCGGCGGTTCGAATCCGAAGATTTCGATTATCGATTTCGCGCGAATATCGACCGACGTCGTGTCCCATGGCTGGGCCGCGGCGGGCGAAGGAGCGGCCCCCTGTAAAAGGATCATCAACATTGAAAGGGCCGGTAACAGAAAAACCCTGCATTGGCAGAAACGCATCGGCCGACCTCCTGGCTAGAGATTCGAGCGGCATGGACGATTATTAGGGAAATAAGGCCGGGAATGCGGCTATGCCCCTGTCGGCCCCGAAGATGAATCCCCGCTCTTCCGGCTTCCCCCTTAGACCCCTAAACCGGCGAGACTTCTTTTGCGGGCATTATATCACAGAAGGCGGGCCCGTTCAAGCTTTATTAGGTATTTATGCCCATTACAAATCCCTCCCCTTCCCGGAATCGGTTATCTCGACGAGCTGCTCCGGGTAGGGATCGAAAAAGGTCTGATCGGCGAGGTATTCCGTCCCGAATCTCGCTATCCACGATCGCACGATGTGGATCGGAGAGCTCAGCGGGATCTTGCCGAGCCTGTACCTTTCGAGACTCTCGAGAAAGAAGGACTTTTCGCGCGCCGTGATCTTCTCGGAGAAATATCCGAGGGCGTGCATGAGCACGTTGATGTTGGAAACGTGCCTCGGCGGCTTCATCAGCGCGGCGCGAAGCCCCTCTGAGTAGAGGCCGAACACCTCGGGGACAGGCATTCGCTCGTGGTTGGCAACGATCCTCCCGAGCTTTCTCATGCCGGCCTGGTTGTAGGCCATCAGGAGAAGCTTGTTCTCCGCCTGAAACTTCACGAGCCGGCTCATCGAAGGAACGGCTCGTTCCTTCCTGAAGCGCGCGATCGCAAAAAGCCTCGTGAGAAAATGCTCCCTTATCCTGAAATTGTTGAGCCGCCCCTCGTCCTCCACGGCCAGGTCGCCGAAACGCTCCATCACCGCGGCTCCGAAGAAACCGCTTCCCTTGCCGGAGGGTCCCGTGACGCCCGGCTTCGCGGAGTAGAGCTTCACGTCCGTGAATCCGCACGAAGGGGAACGGCTCTTCAGGATGAAACCGTCCACTTCGCCGATACCGCCGAGGAATTCGCCGACGAAACGGCGCATGTCGGCGGTGAAATCGCGGCCTGTGGAAGGTTGAATGAGGCGGCGCTCATCACCCGTTCCCATAATCCTTATCGGGTCCCGCGGGACCCCGAGGCCGGCTTCCACCTCCGGGCAAACCGGTACGAACTCGACCACCGGCTTCAGCATGGCGACAAGGGGGGAACGAATCATGCTGCCGTCGTACCGGCACTTGTCGAATTCGAGACATTTACTGACCACGACGCGGGGTTTGACCATGCCCGTCACCATCGCTTTCATGACCGAATTAATATGACTTTAAAAGGCCCCGGGCGAACATTACCAGATTTGCCGGTCATAATCAATAAGAAGGAGCGCGTTCCGCGGCCTTGGCGGCCGCGGAGGATCGGCGGGCCGAATCGCGAGCCTTGAAACACGGGCCGGCGATTACGCGCTGGACATAAACACGCCGGGTGTTCTATTCTCCGCGTGTCGTTCTGTCTGCGGGAGAATCCTTTTTGATCCGGCCGGTTTCCCGGCCGATGGGGGAGGGTGGACATGAATAGAAGAATCGTTCTTGCGATCATGATCGCCATTTTTCTCGGAGGCCCGGCGAAAGCCGGGGGTGGCGACTTCGGGCTCGGCATCATAGTAGGAGAGCCGACCGGGTTCGTCGGGAAATATTACCTTTCGAACAGAAACGCCATCGACGGCGCGGTCGGCTGGTCCCTCGAGAAAAACAACTACATGCATCTGCACGGCGATTACCTGTTCCATAATTGGGACCTGATCGACGTGGACGAGGGAAGCATGGC
>JALOPX010000021.1 GCA_025453655.1 Candidatus Krumholzibacteriia bacterium | reverse complement strand
GGGAAACCCTGACCGTGTCGCCGATCCCGTCTGAAAGGAGGAGGGTGAGGGCGACGACCGATCTCGCGGTTCCCGAAAGAGGCGGGCCCGCTTCCGTGACCCCGACATGCAACGGGTAGTCGTTCGATCGGGCGAATATCCTGTTGGCTTCGACCGTCTCGGCCGGATCGGCGGACTTCAGGCTGAAGACCATGTCCCTGAACCCCGTCTGCTCGATCATCACCATGTGCCTCAGGGCGCTCTCCGCGAGCGCGCCGGCAGGATCGGCGGCGTACTTCTCTCTCAGGTCCCTTTCGAGGCTTCCCGAATTCACACCGATCCGCACCGGTATGCCGGCCCCGCCGGCCGCGTCCACAACGGCCCTCACCCTGTCAGGGCTTCCTATGTTGCCGGGATTGATCCTTATCCCCGCGGCGCCGGATCGTATCGAAGCGATCGCGAGCCTGTGGTCGAAATGTATGTCGGCCACTACCGGTATCGGGCTTTCGCCGCATATCCATTGCAGCGAATCGGCGTCGACGGCGTCCCGGACGGCGACCCGAACGATCTCGCAGCCGGCCGCCGCCAGAGCCCTAATCTGAGCGAGGGCCCCGTCGCGTTCTGAAGCGGGGAAGGTCGACATCGACTGGATCGAAACACGATGTGTTCCCCCCACGCCCACCTCCCCGTAACGGACGGCCCTGGTCTTCCTTCTTCCCCTGGTCATCCCCGGTCCGCCGCCGGCAGAGCCCTTATCATCCTTCAACTCAAACCTCCTGGAGAGCGGGCCCCGCGACGCGGGAATCTCCCTTCCTCACGGTTATCCCCTCGCTGTCGAGATGCTCGAGCAGGGGAACGGCGTACTTCCTCGAGAGCCCGAATTCGTCCTTGAACTCTCCGACCGATATCGAGCCCGAGGAGGAGAGGATCCTCGCGAGCCGTTTTTTCATCTCGTCGAAAACTCCGGAATCCATGTACCCCTCGCCGCCTATCTTTCTTATCCTGCCTTCGGACTGCAGAATATGCAGGTATTTTACGGCCACCTTCTCGCTGCCGGGAATGCGGATCAGGTCCTGGTATCCGGCGAACTGCATCCCGGCCTCCCTTATCCTCTTCCCGAGGGCGCCGATCATCTCGAGGTCGCGCTGAGACAGCTCGAGCTGGCCGCTTCCCGCCCTCACCTTGCCAGAGCGGAAGAATAGCCTGTTCTCATCCCTGCCTTTCGAGAGAAGGTAATCGAAGGCGGGGCCGCCTCCCATATCGGCCTCGAGGCGGAGCTGTTCCCGGTCGATCCCCCAGATCAGCGGATTGGCCGAGGCGAATCGTTCCAGGACGGAGTACATCCTCTTCCCGCTCTCCTCGAGAACAGCCGCCGAGAAAAGCCTGTCGCCGATCCACCTGGCCGCGCCCGAGGCCTCGAGCGCCGCGGCCTCGGCGGCCGCGGTCTTCTCCGGGATCCCATACGCCCTCGCGCGCCTGATCGATATCCCCGCCAGCTTTTCCCTCGCGACGAGCGCGGCGATTATCCTCGCCGGATCGCGCGACGAGAGCTCCTCCAGCTCGGCGACGAGATCGGGCCGGAACCTCCTCGCCTTGGGCGCCAGAGGATCGAGCACCCTGCCTCCCGCGAGAACCCTCATCGGAGAATATGTCCGCAGTATGAACCCGTCCTGCCCGAACGCCACGGCCGGGCTCTCGAGCCGAAGCTGAACGAATCCCTTTTCGCCTTCGCCGAGCTCGTCCCTGTCGAGGAGTATGGCCCTGGCGAGTATCTCCGCGGCGGCGTGGTGCAGCCGGACCCTCTGCCTGTTGACGAGGCGCGAGCCCTTGATCCCGCTCACCTCGACGACGGCGTTGATCATGCTCGTCTCTTCCCCCGCGCCCGGCGAAAGGGCCTGCGCCCCGGGCGAGATCTCCTCTATCTTTATTCCGTGAAGCGCGAGCGCCGTTCGCATGCCGGCCTGCCCTTCGGAAAGGGCCCTGTCGAAATTATGCACGTCCCTGACCCGGACCTTCCTTCCCCCGGGCCATATGACCAGCTCGTCGCCGGCCCGCACGCTCCCCGCCCACGCCGTCCCGGTAACGACGGTGCCTATCCCGCTGCGGGTGAAGACCCTGTCGACCGGCAGCCTGAAAAAGTCCCCGCCCCTCCCCTGTTTCGCCTTCAGCGTCCCCTCCCTGAGAAGCTGCCTGAGTTTTTCGATCCCTTCCCCGGTGACCGCGGAGGTCCTCACGAAAGGGGCGCCCTCCATCGCGCTCCCCTTGAGCATGTCGCGAACCTCGCTCTCCACGACGCCGGCCGTCTCCGAATCGACGAGGTCCGTCTTCGTCACGGCCACCACTGCGTCGCGTACGCCGAGCAGCCTCAGAACCTCGAAATGCTCGACGGTCTGGGGCATCACCCCCTCGTCGGCCGCGACGACCAGCAGCGCGAGATCGACGCCGACCGCCCCCGAGACCATGTTCTTGACGAACCGCTCGTGCCCCGGGACGTCGACGATGTCGGCCTCCACGCCGTCGCCGAGATCGATCGGCGCGAACCCCAGCACGATCGAGATGCCCCTTCGGCGTTCCTCCTCGAGGCGGTCGGTGTTCCGGCCCGTCAGCGCCCTGACGATCTCAGTCTTCCCGTGGTCCACGTGCCCCGCGGTGCCTATGATCACGTGCTTCAAAAGGCCTTCCCCGCTTTCATTCGATCATCCCGCGATCCGCTCGATCGACGCCCCGAGCTTCCGCAGCTTTTCCTCTATCCTCTCGTATCCCCTGTCTATATGGTAGATCCTCAGTATCCTGGTCTCCCCCTCCGCGGCGAGCGCCGCGAGGATCAGGGCGGAGCTCGCCCTGATATCGGTCGCCATGACCGGCGCCCCCTGAAGGGAGTCGACCCCGGTCACGACGGCGACGCCCCCCTCGAGCACGATCTTCGCCCCGAGCCTCTTCAGCTCCGGAACGTGGGTGAACCTCTCGGAGTAGACGCGTTCCATTATCGAGCTCGCCCCCCTCGCCCGGCACAGCACCGCCATCATCTGCGCCTGCATGTCGGTGGGGAAGGCGGGATAGAACCCCGTTTCGATATTGACCGGTTCGATGCGGCCGGGGCCCTGCACGGTCATTTTCCCGGGACCCGTTTCCACCCGGGCGCCGCACGCCTCCAGCCTTTCGACGACCGCGTGCATATGGTCCGGCTCGCATCCGTTAATCTCGACCCTTCCCCCCGTTATCGCCGCGGCGGCGGCGAATGTCCCCGCCTCTATCCTGTCGGGGATGACGCGGACCCTGAACGGCCTGATCGCGCTCACTCCCTCGATCTCCATCCTCGAGGTGCCTTCGCCGGAGATCGCCGCCCCGGCCCCGTTAAGCGCCGCCGCCAGGGCCGAGATTTCCGGCTCGCGCGCCGCGTTCTCTATGATCGTCCTTCCTTCGGCGAGCACCGCGGCGAGCATCAGGTTCACGGTGGCCCCGACGCTAGGAAGCGACAGTATGATCTCGGCGCCCCTGAGCCTCGAGGCGCTCGCGTCGATATACCCGTGGTCTATCCTGATGTCGGCCCCGAGCGCCTTCAGTCCCTGAAGGTGAAGATCGACCGGCCTCGGGCCCCAGGCGCACCCTCCCGGCATCGAAACCCGCGCCTTGCCGAATTTCGCGAGAAGCGGGCCCAGGGCGTAGATCGACGCCCTCATCGTCCTCACGAGGTCGTACGGCGCCTCGAAGGATTTGATTTCGGAAGCGTCGGCCGCGAGGGTCCCCTTCTCGAGGGTCGACGGGACCCCGAGCACGGCGAGCAGCCGCATCATCGTGGTCGTGTCCCGAAGCTCGGGAACGTTCTCGAGCGTACACTTTCCACCCGTGAGGATCGTCGCGGCCATAAGCGGCAGCATCGCGTTCTTGGCGCCGCTGACCTCGACGCTTCCTTCGAGCCTGCACGGCCCGACTATCCTGAAACTGTCCATCAAAGCGCTCCTTCCCGCCCGCGAGGCAGGTATGCCGATATGATCCTGTCGATCCTGTTGTAATCCTTCCTCGTCCTTATCTTTTCGTAGCCCTCTCCCTCGAGCATCCCGCCGATCCTCCCGGCCTGCCCCTCCCCGGCCTC
Organism: Candidatus Krumholzibacteriia bacterium; assembly: GCA_025453655.1. Taxonomy (GTDB): domain Bacteria; phylum Krumholzibacteriota; class Krumholzibacteriia; order Krumholzibacteriales; family Krumholzibacteriaceae; genus JALOPX01. Next base: position 19,051 of record JALOPX010000021.1, on the reverse strand, counting down.
CATCGCGATGAGTCCGCCCGGCTTCAGAAAGGCCCTTCCAGCCGCCGCGAGGATCGGGTAGAAATCGAGCCCTTCGGCCCCGCCGTCCAGGGCCGCGCGCGTCTCGAACCCCGACACCTCCTTCTGAAGCCCGTCGATATCCGGGCCGGGCACGTAGGGAGGATTCGAAACGAGAAGGTCGAAGCCGGGCGCCGGCTCCAGCGCGCCGAACCCCGGGGCGGCGAGAACCGCGACCCTGTCCGAGACGCCGAGCCTCGTGAAATTTTCGCGAGCCAGCACCGCGGCGTCGCGGGAGATGTCGAAGGCCACTCCGCTCCAGAGGGGATTTCTCGCGGCGAGGGCGCCCGATATGACGCCGCTCCCCGTCCCGAGCTCGAGGAAGCGGACCGGCCCTCCGCCGCCGAGCTCCTCCTCGATGCATTCCACGAGGAGCTCCGTCTCGGGCCTCGGGATGAAGACGTTCTCGCGGACCTTGAAGACCAGCGACATGAACTCGACCTCTCCGAGGATATACTGGAGGGGAAAGCGGCCCGCCCTCTTCTTCAGGTCGGCCCTGTACTGCTCGAGGGTCTTCTCCTCCAGCCTCTCGCCGAAACGGAGGTAGAGATCCAGGCGCGAACAGCGAAGGGCTTTTGCGAGAAGATGCTCGGCGCTCAGGCGCGGCGACTCGACCCCGTGTTTCTGCAGGTAACCTTCCGACAGGCGCACGGCTTCCATGACGGTAGGCGTCTTTTCCATCTCTATTCCCCCGGCTTCCGGTCCTTTTCCATCTCCGCGGCCAGAAGCTCTTCCCTGTGCGCGACGGCCAGCTCGCCGACGAGCTCGTCGAGATCGCCGTCGAGGATGCCCCCGAGATTATGTAGGGTGAGGCCTATGCGATGGTCGCTGACCCTGCCCTGCGGGAAATTGTATGTTCTTATCTTGGCGCTCCTGTCCCCGGACCCGACCATGTCCCTGCGGGTCGCGGCTATCGCGTCGGCCTGTTCCTGCCGCGCCTTCTCCAGCAGCCTCGACATCAGGACCTTCATCGCCTTCGCCTTGTTCTTGTGCTGCGATTTCTCGTCCTGGCACTGGACGACCATGCCGGTCGGCAGGTGCGTCACCCTCACCGCGGAGTCGGTCGTGTTTACGCTCTGGCCTCCCGGCCCGCTCGACCTGAAGACGTCCACCTTGATGTCCTTCTGATCGACCTGAACGTCCACCTCCTCCGCTTCCGGAAGAACGGCGACCGACACGGCCGAGGTGTGGATCCTCCCTCCAGACTCGGTCACGGGAACCCTCTGCACGCGGTGGACCCCGCTTTCGAATTTCAGCTTCCCGAAGGCTTCGGGGCCGATTATAAGGAAAATGATCTCCTTATATCCGCCCTTCTCCGTGGGGCTGCTGCTCAGTATCTCGACCTTCCATTTCCGGTTCTCCGCGAAAAGGCGGTACATCCGCGCGAGGTCCGCGGCGAAAAGGGCAGCCTCCTCCCCGCCGGTGCCGGCCCTGATCTCCATGACGGTATTTCTCGAATCGTCCGGGTCGCCCGGTACGAGAAGTATCTTTATCTCCTCCTCCAGGCTCGCGACCTCCTCCTTGACCTCTTCTATCTCGGCCCTCGCGAGGGCCGTGAACTCGGGGTCTTCCGAATCTTCCAGAACCTGCCGGGCCTCCTTCAGGCGGCCTGCGAGCCCCATGAATATCCTTATCTTTTCGACGGCTTTCTCGAGATCGCTTCGTTCCCTGCCAAGTTTCCTGTAAACGGCCTGGTTCCTTATGTTATCGGGATTGGACAGATCCTCTCCGAGCTGGTCGTAGCGCCTGAGCACCCTGGCGTATCTTTCGATGGAATCCAATAAAAGCCTCCGGTCATGCCCGGGCGCACATCGCGCCCCGGCGGCGGGAAATCCCCCGGGATTGAACTCTAATTAATAACGCCGCGTCTTTCCAGCAAATTGTCGTCGAGGCTGGCGTTGAGAGCCGCGATCGCGACCTCAATCTGGTCCGAGGAAGGTTCCCTGGTCGTGAATCTCTGCATCTTCAGCCCCGGCCAGAAAAGAAATCCGAGGCGCCTGCCGACGCCGGGGCGCGCTGACAATTTCAGGACTTCATAGGAGATCCCGCCTATCAGCGGGATGAACGAAAATCTTATCAGCCTGTCGCCGATGCTGTCCGGTTTCCCGAGAAAAACGAAGACCGCCACGCTGACGAGAACGATGATGAGGAGGAAGCTCGTGCTGCACCTGGGATGGTAGCGCGACTGGCCCGCCGCCCCTTCGACCGTCACGTCCCCCCCGTTCTCGAAGGCGAAGATCGTCTTGTGCTCGGCTCCGTGATATTCGAAAACCCTGCCCATCTCCTTCCACCTCGTTATAATGACGATGTAGAGGAAGATGAAGAGGAGCCTCAGGGCCCCGTCCACCGCGTTGAAGACGAGATTGCTGTCGAACCGGAAAAGTTCGGTGAGCCTCAGCGGCAGGTAGAAGAAAAGAAGGAACCCGAGCCCGAACGCCGCCGCGACGGTTCCCGCGACATAGGCCGCGGAAAGGCCCGCATTCGGCTTCTTTTCCCTTTCTTCTTCCGTGGAGGCCTGTTCGGCCGAGAATGAGAGGGCCTTGACGGCGACGACGAGCGTTTCGACTAGGGTCACGGCGCCCCTGAGGACGGGCAGGTTCAGAACCCTGTTCCTCCTCGTCAGGCTGACGAAGGGCTCGGCCTTTATCGCGATCCCGCCCGAGGGGGTGCGCACGGCCGTCGCGATCCCCTTCGGAGAACGCATCATCACGCCTTCGATGACGGCCTGCCCACCGACATGAAGATTCATTCTTTCTTCCCTGCCGGTCATCTGTTCCCCGTAAATCCGAAGGATGGCATTGAGGGATTATTCGTCGCTTTTTTCGGCTGGTTTCTTGCGATAATCGCCGTACTTGCGCTGGAACCTCTCGACGCGCCCGGCCGTATCTATCAGCTTCTGCTTCCCGGTGAAGAAGGGGTGGCAGAGAGAACAGATTTCGACCTGTATATTCTCGTGCGTCGATCTTGTTTTTATCACGTTCCCGCACAGGCATGTGATAGTCGTCGGTTTGTAAGCCGGGTGGATTCCCTTTTTCATTTTCCTACTCCGATTTCATGCTTCCCGAGCCCCGGCGGCCATTCGACCGCGGGATGCTAAATCTAATATGGTTCGCCCCGGAATTCAAACGGATTTTTTTCCTTTTTTCGCCCCACCTTCCGGGCGGGGCGCCTCCTAGGCGTTCATCGACCCCAGGAATTTCGAGTTCGTCTTGGTCCGGGCCATCTTCTCGAGCAGGAATTCCATCGCCTCGACGCAGCTCTTGTCGCTGAGGAACTTGCGAAGGATATAGACCTTGGCGATGACCTTCTCGTCGAGAAGGAGCTCTTCCTTCCTCGTCCCGGAACGGAAGATGTCTATCGCGGGCCACACCCTCTTGTCGGCGAGCCTGCGGTCGAGCACTATCTCGAGGTTGCCGGTTCCCTTGAATTCCTCGAAGATGACCTCGTCCATGCGGCTCCCCGTCTCGACGAGGGCCGTCGCGATGATCGTCAGGCTTCCCTGCTCCTCGGTGTTCCTCGCCGCGCCGAAAAAGCGCTTCGGGCGCTGCAGGGCGTTCGAATCGACGCCTCCGGAGAGGATCTTGCCCGAGTGGGGCACGACCGAGTTGTGGGCCCTTGCGAGCCTCGTTATGCTGTCGAGGAGAATGACGACGTCCTTGCCGTGCTCCACGAGCCTCTTGGCCTTCTCGATCACCATGTCGGAAACGTGCACGTGCCTGTCCGCCGGCTCGTCGAAGGTCGAGCTTATCACCTCTCCCTTCACCGACCGCTCCATGTCGGTGACCTCCTCGGGACGTTCGTCGATCAGAAGCACGATCAGGACGATCTCCGGATGGTTGGTCGTTATCGAGTTTGCGATCTTCTGCAGCAGGATCGTCTTTCCCGTGCGCGGGGGCGCGACGATGAGGGCCCTCTGCCCCTTCCCGATCGGGGTCAGGAGGTTCATCACCCTGGTGGAAAGGTCCTTGGGATTATTTTCGAGATTGATCATCTGGTCGGGATAAAGAGGGGTCAGGTTGTCGAAAAGGGTCTTTTTCCTGGCCTTGTCCGGATGCTCGTCGTTGACGGCCTCCACCTTGAGCAGGGCGAAATACCTCTCCGAATCCTTCGGCGGCCTGATCTGCCCGTAAACGGTGTCGCCCGTTCTCAGCGAGAATTTCTTGATCTGTGATGGAGATATATAGATGTCGTCCGGTCCGGGCAGATAGTTGTATGTCGGAGACCTCAGGAATCCATACCCTTCGGGAAGAACCTGAAGCACCCCCTGGTTGTAGATCAGGCCGTTCAATTTCGCCCTGGCTTCGAGGATCTTGAAGATGATCTCCTGTTTCCTCATTGTGCTGGCTTCCTGGATGTCCAGCTCGACGGCCATTTCCATAAGTTCGTCGATCTTCTTCTTTTTCAGTTCGGCGATATCCATTAACTCCAACCTTTGCTGATAATCGTCCACGTTTATGATTGAACTTCCAGAAGAAGGCGGTCCGCTCCGCGTTACGTCATTCTTCTGATTGAATTGAGTCGATTGATTTGGACCGGCGATCCCGAATCGCGCGGCCCTTTCGTCCACCCCGGCGCTTTAAGCGGAAACCCGTAACTTCTATCGACGTGCTTCGCCTGTTTCTTGAGGGCTAAGTGTGCTCCCCGAAAAATCCGGTCCTTGCTTTTTATAACGGAGAACTGGGAGCAACGAAGAAAGACGACCTTTCCATGCGATTAAATCTACCCTGAGCGGCTTCCCCTGTCAAGTGAAATGGAAAAATTACGGAAAATATTGCGGCCGCCGGGAAGGTCGCGGGTGGGCAGGGTCGATGCCCACCCGCTCGTGATCATCTACTCTTCAGACAAATCCTGGAACTTCTGCATCGCCCTTTCGGCAAGCTCCTTCATGTTCTTCTTCGTATATGTCAGGGCAAGAATCTGCCATCCTCGGGGATCCGCGGGATCCACCTCGGTCGTATATTTCTGCGCGTACATGATGACTTCATCCCAGAACTCGCCCTGGTAGTATGAAAGGATCAGGCTGTAATGGGCCGTCTTGTTCTCCGGCTGAAGCGCTATTACCTGCTGGTAGGCGTCCGCCGCGCTCATGTACTCCTTGAGCCTCAGGTAACAGACCCCCAGGTTGTAATAGAGGTCGGGATTGTCGGTCCCCGATCTGCGGTAGCCCTGGGCGGCGAGCTGGTACATCTTGGCCGCGCCGCTGTAATTCTGCGCGCGCAGAAAATCGTTGCCGATCTCCTCGACGATCTCCGCGTTGGTCGGATCGTCCTGTACCAGCTTGTCGAACGTGGCTATCGCCTGTTCCTCGTCCCCCTTCATTATCATGACGCGCCCGGCCAGAGACAAAACCTTCCCGTAATCGGGGTCGTCGGCGCCGACCTTTGCCATCAGGGTGTCGGACGCGGCATAAAGGTGTGTCGTGTAGGTGCTGTCGCCCTCTTCCACGATCTGATTGTAGGACATCGCCAGGTTGAGCCATCCTTTTATCTTCCTCGGATCGGCCTGCGTGGCCAGCTCGAATTCCTTCGCCGCCCCCATCATGTTCGCCGAGCCGTATTCGCTTACGCCCAGGTTGAAATGCCTCGCCCAGTTCGAGCCGATGTTGTTCTCGACGTCGGTTTTCTTCTTGGGATCGAGCTCGGCGGATTTCATGAAGCAGTAGTAGGCGCTGTCCATTTTCTCGATGAAAGTGTACGAATACCCGAGCTGAAAATAAGCCTCGGCGTCGTTGGGATTCTTTTCGAGGCCGAGCTTGGCGCTGTGTATCGCCTTGTAATATTGCTTCGTCTGGTTGTGGAGCATGGCGCTCGTCGTTTCCACGCTCTTGCAGGCGTACACGCCGAGAAGCAGGGAAACAAGAACGGCCGCGACCACCTGATTTCTTCTCATCTGGAAGATACCTCCTTCGTATCCTTTCCGGACTACGATTGACGTCTGTATAAAAACGATGGACTGCCTAAATGAAAAGTTAGCAGCCGTCCCGGTTCATGTCAAGGATTATCAGATTGTCTGGATTTTGCATCCGGTTTGCTATAAAAGGTTTACAGGATTGACGTCCCATTGGAGGTCGATCCCTTTCATCCCGGAAAGCGCCCGCACGGCGGCATCGACAAGCCTTTTCCTCGCCTCGTCCGGAAACCGCCCCCTCGCCATCACGTGAAAACGATACCTCCCCTTGATCCTCTCCACGAGGGCCGCCACCGGGCCGAGCAGGGCCTGCGCGTCCCGGAGCCCTTCCCCCTCCAGCGCCTCATAAACCAGGCGCGAGCCCTCCGTGGCGGAGGCTGCGGAGAGGGACGAGACCGTGAACAGTATCAGGTCGCTGGCCGGCGGGTAGGAGAGCTGTTTCCTCAGCGCCAGTTCCACCGCGGCGAAACCGGGGAAATCGTGCCCGGGCAGATGGTCATAAATGAAATGCCCCGGCGCGAAAGCCTGAACGATCACCCTTCCCCCCCGAGTCCCGCGGCCCGTCCTCCCCGCCGCCTGGGAAAGAAGGTGGAAGGTGCGCTCGGCCGCCCTGAAATCGGGAAAATTCAGCCCCTCGTCGGCGGCCAGTATGCCGACGAGCGTCACGTCCGGGTAATGATGGCCCTTGGCCACCATCTGCGTGCCGAGCAGGAAGTCCGCCTCCTTCCGGCCGAATTTCTCCAGCAGGTCGAGATGCCCCGTCTTCCCCGCAGTCGTGTCGAGGTCCATCCTGAGGATCCTCGCCCCGGGCAGGAGGTTTTGAATCTCCATCTCCACCCTCTGGGTCCCCGCCCCCCGCTGAATGATCCCGTACCCTCCGCACCGCGGGCATCTGTCCGGCGGGGTCCGGCGGTGCCCGCAATAATGGCAAAGGAGCCTGTGCCCCCTGCTGTGGTAGGTAAGGGAGATGGAGCAGTTCGGGCATCTCTCTATCCAGCCGCAGGCGCCGCACTGGACGTAGAAGGCGTGCCCCCTGCGGTTGATCAGTATTATACCCTGTTCGCCCCGGCGCGCCGTCTCCTGCATCGCGCCGAGGAGCTCCGCGGAGATGATCCCCTCGCGCCCCCTCATGTCGACGATCTCCACCCGGGGCATCTTCCCGCCGGCGGGCCTCTCCGAAAGGGTGAAGAGCCTGATCCGGCCTTCCAGGGCCCCCGACCAGCTTTCCAGGGATGGGGTCGCGGACCCGAGCAGAAGAGGAACCCGTTCGTTCCGGCTCCTGAACGCGGCCGCCTCCACCGCGCTGTAGTGGGGCTTTTCCTCCTGTTTGAACGAGGAATCCTGCTCCTCGTCGATCACGATGATCCCGAGGTCCCTTATCGGCACGAAGACGGCGGACCTCGGGCCTATGACGACCCTTGCCTCGCCAGCGGCGGCCCTCTTCCATATGCCGGCCCTCTGGGGCCCCGTCAGCCTGCTGTGGAGAACGGCCACCGCGCTTCCGAACCTTCGCTGGAACCTGGCCGTCGATTGCGGGATGAGGGCGATCTCGGGCACCAGCACGAGGGCCGAACGGCCCGAGGCGAGAACCTCTTCGATGCACCGGAGATAAACCTCGGTCTTCCCGCTTCCCGTGACCCCGTAAAGAAGGAACGTCTCCGGAACGCCTTCCCGGGCCGAGTGCGCCACGGCCTCGAAGACCGCCTGCTGGCCGGGATTGAGGGGGGGGCGGTGCGGTTCGGCGGGAAACCTGTCCGCCACGCCGCCGTCCTTTTCGGCCCTTCCCTTTCCCCTGATCCCCGCGGGAAGGATCGTCCTCAGGACGATCCCGGCCGGCTGCACGTAGAACCGGGACATCCACGATGCCAGCTCGAGAAGCTGGGGCGTGAGCAGGGGAATCTCGTCGAGAACGGAGCTTATCGGCCTGAGGTCGATCCCGCCCGGAGATTCGGCGCCGAGGGAGACCACGTAACCCGTCATCTTGCGCCTGCCGAAAGGAACGGACACGCGCGCGCCGATTCCGACGGTTCCTTCCATCTCGCCGGGGATCGCATAGGTAAAAAGCCTGTCGACGGGGACAGGCAGGGCGATATTCGCGAATAACCGGCCTTCGGCGCTCTTTCCCATGATGGGGGAGTATATTATCCGGCCGGCCGGCCGGCAACGCAAAAGACTACCGGGCGTTGACGAGCAGCTCGTGTATCCGCTCTATGAGCTTGCCGGGGCTGAACGGCTTGATGATGTAGTCGGTCGCCCCCACTTCGTATCCCAGCCTCTTGTCGATGTCCCTGCCCTTGGCGGTGAGCAGAACGACCGGGATGTTCTTCGTGAGGGGGTTGGACTTCAGGATGCGGCAGGTTTCGTACCCGTCGATCCTCGGCATCATGATATCGAGTATTATGAGATCGGGCTGCTCGCGCCGGGCTTTTTCGACGGCTTCCTCGCCGTTCGAGGCCGAGAGCACCTCGTACCCTTCCGAGCCGATGCTGAACTCGAGTATCTGGGTGATGTTCACTTCGTCGTCAACGACCAGCACCTTCCCTTTTCTCATTCGATATCCTCCCTGGTTTTTCCCGCTGATACCTTGTTTTCGTTGTTTTCCCTTATTTCGTCGAGCTCCTTCTCCACCGAGTCCAGCACGAGCTCGTGGTCGCTGTCCCTGGCTCCCATCTCGTGCAGCACCTTCACAAAAGCCCCCACCACCCTTGGATCGAACTTCGTCCCGGAGTTTCTTATTATCTCGTTCCGGGCTTCGTCGATCGTGAAGGCGCGGCGGTACGGGCCGTGGCTTATCAGCGCCCTGAACGAATCGACCACGTTGATGATCCTCGCCTCGACGGGGATCTCGTCCCTCACCAGGCCTTCCGGGTATCCGCTTCCGTCGAAATACTCGTGATGGTACCGGACCATTTTCATGATCTTCTCGTCCAGGCCCATCGGGGACAGCAGCTTGTATCCGAGGTTCGCGTGCTCGTGAAGTTTCCTGCGCTCGCGGTCGGCCAGCTCTTCCTTCTTCACCCTTATGCTCCGCGGGATCTTCATCATGCCGAGGTCGTACACGTTCATCCCCATCCTGAGGGCCGTGAGCGAATCCTCGGCCAGGCCGAGCCTGCGCCCGACGGCAAGCGCGACGAGCGAGTAGTTCACCAGGTTCCTGCTTCCCCGCCCTTCCCTGATGTGAAGGATGCTCTTCATCGCTTCCTTGAGCCCTTCGAAATTGTACGAAACCGTTTCGAACGCATCGAGCTTCTTGAGCATTCCCGCCGCTATCCCGCTGAACGCCTCGAGAACCTCCATGTCGGCCTTCGTGAACTCCCGGCCATCGACATGGTCGCTGACGTTGATCACGCCGATTATCTTTTCGTTTTCCCTCAGGGGCGAGGAAATGAACGAATTCGTCCCGTAGTAGGCGCTGTTGTTGACGCGCCCGATCGTCCCGTCCTTTTCTATGTCGAAAACATGAATCGACTCCCCCTCGAGGAAGACCTTGCCCGCGATCCTCTCGCCGAGCTCGACGTTCGTGTTCTGGACGAACTCGGGGTCGAGCCCCTTGGCCGCGAGCACCTGGAGAACGTTCTTTTCCCTGTTCAGCACCATTATCGACGCTTTTTTCGCCTGGAGGAATTCCGAGATCATCTCGACCAGAAGAGACAGATACCTCTCCCTTTCGAACCTGACCGACCCGATGTGCCCTGGACCCGAGGCCTGCCTGACGATGATGTCCTTTGCCGGCAGAATGACGACGAACTTCGCTCCGGCCTCCTTCACGTTCTCGACCCATATCCTTCCGTCGTGCCATTCGACTATGTTCTTGCAGATGGCGAGGCCGAGGCCGGACCCTCCGAATTCCCTTGTATCGCTCGCGTCGACCTGATGGAACCTTTCGAATATCATCTCGAGCTGATCCTCCGGGATTCCCTTCCCGGTGTCCTGCACCACGATTCTCGCGGCCGACGCCTCTTCCTCGAGCGAGATCGTGACCTTCCCCATTTGCGGAGTGAACTTGACGGCGTTGCTTATCAGGTTGTTGAGCAGCTGTCTTATCAGCTCCGTGTCCGCGTCGATCACGACTTCCTTCCTCGGAAGCCTGACATCCGTGTTGACCTTCTTGTCGATGAAGCTCTTTTCCAGTTCCTTCAGCGAGGCCGTGATCATCGCGCCCAGGTTGCAGGCCGATTTCTCGACCTTCAGGTGCCCCGTTTCCATGCTCGAATAGCTGAGCATGTTGTCGACGAGCTTTATGACCCTGTCGTTCTCGTCCGACATGACCATCAGGAAGTTTCTTATCGTATCCCGCTCGATCGTCCTTATGTTGTCGAGCAGGGTCTCCGCGTAAGCCTTTATCGAGGTCAGCGGGGTCCTGAGCTCGTGGGACACTATCGAAAGGAAGTTAGATTTGAGCTGATTCGCCGACTCCAGCTCCTCCTTGCAGGATGAAAGGGCCTTCCTCGCGCTGCGCGCCTTTTCCTTCAGGCTTTCCCTCGCGCATATCTCTATCACGTTGAAGGAATACATCCTCAGAACATCGAGAAGGTCCGGCGGAGGGGCGGCCTTGAAAAATCCGGCGGTGAGGAACCCGCTGATCATCCCGTCTTCCCTCACCGGGACGACGACAATGCTGTTCGCGCTCCACTCGACTCCCTCCGGGACGAACGCGTCGCGGTCCTCTCCGAGAGTGTCGCGGTCCAGAAGATATCCGCAGCCGGCGGCGGATCCCTCGGAGCAGAGCGCGTTGAATCTGCTTTTGCTCAATTTCATCGAAAAGTTCGGGTGCTGGGAAATCACCCCGTTATGCATCCAGACCTTGGGCTCGAACTTTTCGTCGATCTCTCCCGCGGTCCTTATCAGGACGAACCCGGCCTGCGTCTCTTCGTAAATCGCGTCGGCGAGCGCCTTGTACACGGCCTGTTCCTTCTCGCCGCCGATTATCTTCATGCTGATTTCGACCATCTTCCTTCCGGGAATCTTCCCGCCGAGGGGCATTTCGTCAGGCAGCGCCCCCGGAACCGTTTTGCGGCACCCTTCCTCCTCGCGGGCCTGCGGCGCGGGAGTCTCGAACAGGACGGCCATGAGAAAGAGGAAGATCCCCGCCACGTCGACGAGGGCGAAGAGCTGGATCCAGAAGGAATCCTTTCCCGTCAGCCCCGCCGATATCAATCCCGCCATCGCCGACGAGACCGCGAGCAGCGACGCCGACGCGAATATGAAGCCTTCGTTCCCGGCCCCGATGCGCCTTCTCCCGAGTGCCAGGCCGGCGACGAGACCGGCGGGGGCGAATGCGGCGAAATGATACGCGAACCTCATCATCGCGGAATCGGGCGGTTTCCCGCCGGCGACGGCGAGCATTACCGCGCCGCCGAGGATCCCCGAGAGGGCGGCCGGAACGGCAAGGCCGGCGTTCCACGGAGAATAATCTGTTTCCCTTCTTCCGGAAGCCGTCCCGCTCATGAGCAGGTAGATCCCGGCGAGCCCGGCGCCCGCGGCGGCGGCCGAATACCCCGGATGCGCGGCGCCCGGGAACAGGACGTGAATCGTCCTTGAAGCGGCAAACAGGAAGAATCCCGCCGCGACTCCCCCCATGGCGCCACCCTTCCTGCAGCGGTCGAGCATCGACGCCCTGCCGATCGACGCGATCGATATCAGCAGGACGAGGAATAGATACGCGACCGCTCCACCGTCGCCCGTGAACATTATTTCAGCGCCCGACCTGAACACCGGAACCCTCCCGATCAAGGCATCGCCTTGTGCTTGCCGCCGAACCGCAGCTTTTCCGTTATATTCGTGTAATCCTCTATTTCAATGAATCCTTCATCCATCAGCACTTCGACGAACGCGCCGACCACTGCCGGGTCGAACTGGGTTCCCGAGTTCGACACCAGTTCGTCGACGGACTCCTCCACGGCGAGCTGCCGCCTGAAAGGCCTCTTGCTTATCATCGAGATGTAGGCGTCGAGAACCGCCAGGATCCTCGCCCCGGTCGGTATCTGCGTCCCCTTGAGACCCATCGGGTACCCCTTGCCGTCCATTCTTTCGTGATGGAAAAGCATGATCTGGCTGACGAGCTCGACGAATTCGAAAGGCCTTAGTATCGCGGTGCCCCTCTGCGGGTGGCGCCTTATCTCATCGACCTCCTCAGCCGTGAGATCGAGCGTCTTTTTAAGTATCTCGTCGCTCACCGTCGTCATGCCGACGTCGTGTATGCTCGACACGTATTGTATTACCTGTATCTCCTTGTCGGTGAGCATCAGTTTCCTGGCGATCTTTACCGCCCATTCGATGCTCTTGCGCCTCAGGCCCGTGTTGTCCTCTTCGCAGATCTCGAGAAGCGACCGCAGCGAATGCAGCGCCTCCCTGATGAATGCGTTGAAGTCCTCCGCCGATCTCATCCTTTCTATGATCTTCGAAAAACGCTGTCCGAAGGAAACGAGAAGGTTCAGGTCGTCCTCCGTGAACGGCCGGCCGGAAGTCTTGTTGTTGACGTTTATCACTCCGATGACCGAGGCGCCGACCATCAGGGGAACGCTTATGAGCGACTTGGTCTCGTACTGGGGATTGTTGCTGTTTCCCGTTATCCCGACTTCCTCCACGTTCTCTATAAGAAGCGGCTCTCCCGTTTCCGCGACCCTTCCCGCGATGCTTTTACCCACCTTGACCCTCGTCCGCTCCACGACCTCCTCTTCGAGCCCGTAGGCGTCCTTGATGAAAAGCTCCTTCTTCTCCTGGTCGAGAAGCATCAGCGAAACGATCTTGGCTGAAAACATCTCGGCCACCACCATCACGGCCAGCCTGAATATCTCGTTGATCTCATCCTGCGACTCGATTGAGCCGAATATGAACCCTATCAGATCGTTGAAATGATGTTCCTTCGGCAGGGTGAAACAGAAGGTGCTCCCCTCACCCATCGTGCTCGTCACCTGTATGTACCCACCGTGCTGCTCTATTATGTTCTTGACGATCGCCAGCCCAAGGCCCACCCCGTCGCCTATCCCCTTGCCCACCTGGTAGAACTGCTTGAAGATGTTTTTCAGATCCTCCTCCGGGATGCCCATCCCCTCGTCCCTTATTGTGACCTTGACCGAAACGGCATCCTCGACGGCGGTCACGAAGATCCGCGATCCCTGGGGCGAGAATTTCACCGCGTTCCCTATGAGGTTGATGAAAACCTGCTTGATCAGGTCCTCGTCGCCGTCTATCAGCGGAAGCTGGTCGGACAGCCTCGTGATGAGATGAAGCCTCTTGTCCTGAAGGTAGGGCTGCATCGACGTGTCGACCTCCGAGATCACGTTCTTCAGCTCGAAAACGTTTCTCTTCAGAGTCCTCTGCCCGAACTCGATCTTCGAGACGTCGAGAACCTTGTTCACCATCCGTATGAGCCTGTCCGTCTCGTTCGAAACGACCTCGAGGAAATCCTTCTTCTCTCCGAACGTCGGATCCTCGATGTGGTCCTTGAGCGATTCGACGTAGGCCTTTATCGACGTCAGAGGCGTCTTGAATTCGTGCGACAGATGGGAGATGTATCCCATCTTGAGCTTGTTCGAGCTCTCGAGCCTCTCGTTCTCGTCCTCGAGAAGGCTTATCCGGCTGTTCATGACCTCGTACAGCCTGCTCTTCTCGATCGATGACGCCACCTGCCCCGAGAGTATGGTCAGCAGGCGGAGGTCCTCCCGGTCGAAAGGCGCCTCGTCCCGGTCCCCCGCCATGAGAACGCCGGCCGGCTCCCGGCCCGACAGGATCGGGACCGCCAGAAACGGCCGCAAATTCCGCCCGCGAACGATCATCGATCCGGACGGCATCTTCTCGGAGGCGACGTCGTCGACCATCATCCCCTCCTCGCTCGCGGTTATCCGCCCCAGAAGCTCGTCGCTTTCCAGGCCCTCCCATGGATCGACTGTCACAATGCCGCTTTCGTCCAGCTCGACGTAGTTGTTGATCTCCCTTTTCTGGTTGACGAGGATCACCGCGGCCCACGGCCTCCTCAGAAGGAGCGATATCTCCTTGCAAACCATCTTCAGCAGGGTGTCCAGGCTGATGACGGAATTTATGCCGAGGCTTATGTCGTACAGCCTCGTCAGCTCCATTATCCGCTTCCTGGAATTCATCAGCCTGTCCTCGGTCCTGGCGAAGTAGATGTTGAAATTGTCGTAAAAGGTGCTGAACATGTAGGTCATGAGGCTCATGAAGCCGCCCAGCACGAGCAGCCCGCCCGCGAGGTAATGCCCGTCGAGATCCGCCTCCCGGGCGCCGGGCACGCACGAGAAATGAGGGATCGCGTTATTGATCTCGAGCAGCCCCAGCAGCCCGACTGCCGCGACCGTCATGCCGGTTATCGCCGCCCCCGCCTGCATGGCCGGCAGAAGCCTGCCGGCGAAAAACAGCGGCACGACGAGAATGAAGATGAACGGGCTGTCGATGTTGCCGGTGAAATAGACGAGGGCGAGCACGGTCGCAAGGTCCACGAGTATCGTCGCCCAGCACCATACCCTGTCGTTCACGGGCCGCGTCTCGCGAACTTCGCCGGCCCGGTTCTCGAGCCCGGCGACAAGAAGGCTGAGGAACGCCGAGCCGAGGAAGACGGCCAGGATAATGTTCGTCCTGTAGCTGAACCCCGCAATCTCCCTGGCGACATAGACGATGCAGAAAATGGCGACCAGTTCGATGATCCTTATTTGCGGTATGCTTACGAAAGTCCGGTTTTGCGTCCCTGATCTGCTGGCGACTGGCATTTTGCAACCTTTATCCGATCCGCTCGAACGGACCGGGCTTGTCCTCGGGGATCGGGAGACACACGGTGGCCACCGTCCCTTTTCCCTGTTCGCTTTCAATATGAATGTTTCCCATCATGATGTTCATGACGTTCCGCACCAGCGCGAGGCCGAGGCCCAGCCCGTGGCTGTCCCTGCCCGCGTTCCCGCGATAAAACGGGTCGAATATCTCCTTGATTTCGCGCTCCGGTATCCCGCGCCCGTTGTCCGTCACCCTGATCATGAGCATATCCCTCTTCGCCACGGCCCGCCTGTCGGCCTTGACCTCGGCGGTCACCCTGACCGGCTCGCTGCTCCGGCCGTGCTTCAGGGCGTTGGAGACGAGATTGTCCAGCACGATCTCGAGGCAGGATCTCCTCACGAGAACAGGCTGAAAATCCCTTGCTATCAAATTTTCGACTCCGCCCATGTACCCGGCGTATCTGACTTTCAATTTTTCTATCATCTCGTAAAGGTCGACCTCGTTGAAATCGGCCGCCCCTTCGGCGGGGCTGTCGAACCTGAGCATGTGGATGAACGATTCCACCAGGCCCTCGAGCTCGGCGACCGCCTCGTGGATCCTGGAGAAATACCTCTTCTCCTTTTCGCCGGATTCGGCCTCGAATCGGGTTTCCAGGAGATCGATGTACCCGTTGATGGAGGTAAGGGGGCGGCTGAGCTCGTGCCCGACGACGAGCCGGGCCGAGTCGAATATTCCCCTGTTCTTCTCTATCTCGGCGCGAAGGACTTCCAGC
Organism: Candidatus Krumholzibacteriia bacterium; assembly: GCA_025453655.1. Classification (GTDB taxonomy): domain Bacteria; phylum Krumholzibacteriota; class Krumholzibacteriia; order Krumholzibacteriales; family Krumholzibacteriaceae; genus JALOPX01. The sequence goes on along the minus strand of JALOPX010000021.1, from coordinate 3,591 downwards.
TCCCGCCCGGCGTCTATGACGGCCGGTCCGGCGGCGCCCCTCTCTTCCTTTTCCTCGACGGTCTCCAAATCCCGGCCTCCGTTAAGCGGCCCGCATGGGGCCCGACATCAGTGAAATTCCCGCCGCGCGAATTCCGGCTCCGCTACCCGACCGTCTCGGCGGGGGAGTTTTCCTTCCTTCTTTCGCGAACGACGACGCTGCCCGTCATCGCCTTGCCGAATCTCTTCAGCTCCGAGGCGATGTCGTTGACCTGGGCGAAATGCTTCAGCCTTTGCCCTTCGTTGACGACGAGCGCTATCGTCAGCGACATCAGCGGAATCCGTTTTATCTCGCCGAGCCTGTTCCTGATCTCGAGGTATCCGCGCCTTATGTCCTCTTCGTTCATGAGAACGAGTGATCCCCTGTCGAATTCGTCGACGAGATGCTGGGATATGAATTCGGCCCGTTCGACCGAGGTCATGATGACGAAATCGTCCCCGCCGACATGTCCCACGAAATCCTCGGACCCTCCGAGCGAATTGACGGTTTCCGTGATGATGTCTGCGAGGAAAAGGATCGACTCGTCGCCCTTCTGGTATCCGTAGTAGTCGTTATAGGCCTTGAAATTGTCTATATCTATGTACAGGAAGGCGAACGATTGCCCCGTCTCTATCCTTTTCTGCAATTCCTTTTCGATCGCCTTGTTCCCGGCGAAGCCGGTCAGCGGATTGGCGTTCTTCTGCGTCTGGCTCCACTCGATCACGTTTTTCACGCGAAGAAGCATCTCCTCGTTCGAGTAGGGCTTTATGAGATAGTCGTTCGCGCCGCCCTGCAATCCCTTGATCTTGTCCGGGAGGTCGCTCTTGGCGGTCAGCATGATGATCGGGATCTGGTTGGTCTGAAAATCGGCCCGCAGCCGCCTGCAGACCTCGAAGCCGTCGATCTTCGGCATCATGAGGTCGAGGATGACGAGGTCCGGCGCCTCCTTGTGAACGATCCCCAGGGCCACCTCGCCGTTCTCGGCCGTCGCGACGATATAGCCGTTCTTCTCGAGCTGAAACTGCAGAATCCTCCTGATATGCTCTTCGTCATCCACGACGAGTATCTTGAAGGCGTCCCTGTTGTCTTCGCGGCTGGTCAATGTTTTTCCTGCCAAACTCAAATGGTTCACGGACCCCGATAACGCGGCGAGTCATCTTCAAAAGGGCGCTTCGCAATTAATATGCCAAAGGGACAAGCGCTTCCGCCCGGCGCAACTACAATCGTAATAATCGGTTGCGTTGTGTGAGCCTTTGGCCCTGTCCGCCTCTGCCGGGGCTGTTTTTTCGCAGATTGGGATGCGGGAATGCAATTGTTTCGAAATTCGGAAGTGTTAGCCCTTAAATAGAATCGGTGAGATTTGGCCCCGTCCCCGTCACGCCCACGACGCCAGTTCGCCGCGGGGGAAGGTGTTGAGCCCGAGACCGTCGATCCTGCCCGCTCCGAAATGGTGCATGGCGGCGCAGGCGATCATCGCGGCGTTGTCGGTGCAGTATTCAACGGGGGGCCACGACACGGGGATGCCCGAAGGCGCGAGACGTTCCCTTATCGATTCCCTCAGCCTTCCGTTCGCCGCAACGCCACCGGCCATATAGAAGATCGCGGGAGACAGCCGCCGCACCGCCTCCGCCGACTTGATCGAGAGTACATCGACGATCGCCTCCTGCGCGGAGGCGGCAAGATCGGCGACCGCCCGCGCGCCCGCCGCGCTCGCCGATCCCGGCGCGATCCCGAGCTGCGCCGCCTTGAGCATTACGGCGGTCTTGAGGCCGGAGAAGGAGAAATCGCATTCGCCCGAATCCTTAAGCGCCCTCGGGAAATCGAAGGCGCGCGGATCGCCGTTCTTCGACGCCTTTTCGACGGCCGGCCCGCCCGGATAGGGGAGGCCGAGAAGCTTCCCTATCTTGTCGAAGGCCTCTCCGGCGGCATCGTCCCTCGTGCCGCCGAGAACCTCGAACCTTCCGATCCCCGCGACGTGGACGAGCATCGTGTGCCCGCCGGAAACCACCAGCACGACGGCCGGGGTCGTGAAGCCTCCGCCTATCGCGTTGGCCATTATATGCCCCTCGATGTGATGTATCCCCGCGAGGGGGAGGCCGCCGCCGTAGGAGAGGGCCTTGGCGAAGGAGAGCCCCACGAGAAGGGAGCCCGTCAGCCCGGGGCCGTTCGTCACGCCGATCCCGGATAGATCCCGAAGGCCGATCCCCGCCTCCTCCATGACGGTCTCGTAGAGGGGCAGGAGGGTCTTCATGTGCGAGCGGGAGGCGATCTCCGGCACGACGCCGCCGAACCGCGCGTGGTCGAGCTGCGCCGCCGTCCTGTGCACCAGCACCCCCCCTTCGGCCGAATAGAGGGCGCACGATGTGTCGTCGCACGAGGTCTCTATTCCGAGGTAAATTTTTCCCATCGCTCCCCCTCCGTATCGACGCATCCGCGCCCCCATTTCCACGGCATGAGATTCATGTACCTTATTCTCGGCCCCGCCGGCCCGTTCGTGTCGAGCAGGGTGACGGACGCGTTCGCCACCCCGAGGCTGTGCATCCTGTCGAGGTCCATCCCCAGGACGTGCGCGATCACCGGCTTGATCACGTCGCTGTGCGAAACCATCGCGGCCCTGCCCGGCGCGCTCCGGCGCTCGATCCGCGCCGCGGCTTCGAGGGCCCGCTCCTGTATCTCCTTCATCCCCTCGCCGAGGGAGAATCTCGACCTCGTCGGGAATGTGTTGTAGAGCCTGAAATCCTCGTCTCCGGCGAGGTCGGAATACCTCATCCCCACCCATTTCTCGTAGGCCGATTCGTCGAGCAGGGGCTCCGGCACGATGGCCGCGCCCCAGGCTTCGGCGAGGATCCGCGAGGTTTCCATCGTCCTGACGAGGGTGCCCGAATAGATCGTGCCTATCTTCTGGCCCGCGAGAAACCCCGCGAGGTCGCGCACCATCGCCCTGCCGTCGTCGTTGAGCGGCACGGGCTCCCGGCCCATGATCATCCTGTCCCTGTTCCAGTCGGTCCTGCCGTGGCGTATCATGTAGAGAAGCACCTACCGCCTCCCGAAGTCATGCTCGTATCCGCCGCCTCCGAGCGCCCGCGTGCCGCCGTCCCTCGTTACGAGGACCGCGCCTCCGGACGGAGTGATCTCGCCGATGCGGATCGCCGCGCCCTCCGCGGCCGCCGGGGTGTCGCGGCGCGCGGTGAATATCCTGCAGTACTCCTCCCCGCTGTCGAGCGCGAGGCCGGAGAGGTATTCCGGGCCGGCGCCGGGAAGTTCCCTCAGCGTCTCCGGCGGGGGAAGGTCCTCCTCCCTCACGATCGCGCCCGCCGAGCTTTCCTCGCAAAGGGTCGAGAGGTCCCGGGAGAGACCGTCGCTGACGTCGATCATCGCCGTCACCCCGTCCCCGCGACCGAGGCGGGGGCTCTCTTCGGCGCGCGGGACGATCTGTTTGTGGATCATCCGCAGGGCGAGGGCCGACAGGGGGCCGAGCCGCATTTTGCCGCACAGCGAGGATATCCCTTCCGCGGTCGTGAGAAGGGAGAGGGAGCCGATGATCGAAATAATCGCGTCCCGTTCCTCCTTCGA